>NZ_JBDLZX010000010.1:0-139365 GCF_040045115.1 Flavobacterium adhaerens
ACTAATGCTGAGATCGGAGTTACCGTGATACTGCCCGTGCTTGGTCCGTCTCCGCCAAAACTGTCATTTCCTAATACTGCGATGTTCGTTAATCCGCTGTCTTCGTTTACGTCGGATGGCGTGTCGTTTGCAGCTAATGGTGCATCGTCAAGTACTATTAAATTAGCACTTGTAGAAGTTATCGTTCCACAAACAAAATTACTTTCGGTAATTACATCTCTGTAATCGTAACCATTAATTGCTGCGGTTGCTGCAGTAATGGTTAAAGTTGCAGTTGTAGCATTAGAATAAACACCTGCATTTGTAATATTTGTCCAAGAAGTTCCATTATCTGTACTAACTTGCCATTGGTGTTGTGTAACTCCCGAACCTCCTGAAACTGCTGCCGAAAAGGTTGTATTAGTGCCTGCAAGAATTGATGTATCTATAGGTTGTGTATCTATTGTGCTTGCAGTACCTAGAATTAAAGCATTTGAATAATCCCCAGAATAGGCAGCAGCAACTGGCCCTGTTACTAATCCTGTGCTATCTACTGTTGGAGTACCTATTCCAAAACCGCCTCCATCATTACCATCAGCTGTTGCTGAATTATAATATTCATTTGAATCTGAACATCCGTCATTATCGGAATCTAAATCTAAATAATTAAACGAACCATCATTATCAGAGTCACAATACAAATAAACACCTACACCCATTGCTTGGGTTCTTGCATTAGTGGCCTCATTTTCATAAACACCTGTTATAGAAATATTTTTACCTCTAGTGTAAGCAAATAATGATCTAGAATTGGTTTGAGTATTATCATAAATTAATTGATTTCCGGTAATACTTGCTTCAGTTGCTGTTGGAATAGCTCCTAAATTTTCAATAAGACTCCAATTAGATGAATTTGTAGTATAAACTCCTTTCTCTGCTGCAGTAGTTGATTCACCATCGAAAGCAAAAGCATCAAAAATTTGATTTATCCCCCCTTTAGTAGCAGTAATATCAAATTTAATTTCTAACCTGTTACCGACTGAATATGTAAATGGACCAACAAGCTGATTGCTAAGTCTAAATAAAAGAATACCTGCTAAGTCATCTGCGGCAGTGTTTCCAAAATTAGAATATCTCCAAAACATTTGATTTCCTCCTGCTGGAAAAGTGTTAATTATATTTCCTGTAATCGGGGTTAAAGCCCCACCCACTCTATTGACAACTGTAGCGATGGCAGTATATGTTATTCCATTAACAGTCTTACTAGATGTAGCACTATCTCCTATGTTAGTCAAAGAAACACCGTTCCAATCAAAAATCAAAAATTGATTTCTATTGGCGCCAGAACCACTTGTGAAATTATAAACTCCAGGAATATAATCACATCTTAACTCTACTGAATCTAAAATACCATCATTATCACTGTCAAGATCTGTCAAATCCTCTAAAGTGTCATTATCAGAATCATTTATAAAAACACAAGCAGCCGCTCCTGAAACAGTCAACGTTAAAGTACATGAAGGGGATGTTACATCAGTTACTGTCACAGTTTTATTTGAACCATCAGCTCCATTAGCAATTGTAAAAACAGTTGCTACACCATAAGAACCAGTTGTAGGTGTTGCACCAGACATCGTATATGTTGCTCCAGTATTGGAACCTGATAGGTTTAAAGTAAATTGTAAATCATTTGAACCAGTACAAGTCCCTGCCAAAGTACCCGGATTTGTTAAAGAACAAGTAGGTGGACAAGCCGAATTTACAGCACTATTTGTTACAGCAGAATTTGTACCTGTATAAGCAGTTGCATAGCCTGTAACTGCTCCGGTAGAAGAAACACCTGTCCCATCTACTTTGCCATCAGCAGGGCTAGCATCTGTAAAACCAGCCTCTTTGGCATCGCTACAACCATCCCCATCAGAGTCTGTGTTTTTATAATTATACGTTCCCGCAGTAGTAGCTATAGGTATAATTGTTGTGCCACAAGATTTTTGATAAGAAACACCATAAATCCTAAGACCACATGAACCTGTTGTAGATTTAATCAAAATATAGTCTTCGGAATTTGCTAATGTATAAGTATATGTCTGCATTGACGATCCAGCAATACCTGTTCGAGTACCTATAAGTGTACCTTGCGTACTTGATGCATCAGACTCATATAGACTCATATCATAATTAGTCCATCCACAATTATCCGAAGCATAGACCGTAATCACTGTTCCAGCTGGTATTACACTTCCAAAGCCTAATAAGAAATTGAAATTATTTGTCCATGAAGCAGAAAGAGCAAAATCAGAACTTAAAGGAGCCCCTATGGCATTTGCAGGATTTGTAACATTTGAACCAGAAACAGTAGTGGCATAAGCATCACTTAAACAACTTGCATCATAGATATCGGGCACTCCATTAGCATTTGAATCTGTCAAATTATCAGCTAATCCATTGTTGTCTATATCTGCTGCTCCCGCCTCTAGTATATCATAAATACCGTCATTGTCTGAGTCTAAGTCAAGTGAGTCTATAATTCCATCACTATCGGTATCTACTATTCCCTCAACAGTATCCAAAATACCGTCATTATCATCATCTGAATCACAAATATTTCTAATTCCGTCACTATCGGTATCTGGGCCTGTACAAGGTAAGGTAGTAAATGTTACTGTTGCTTTTTCAGAAACTCTACCATTATTTGCACTTCCACTTGCATCAGTTATAGTGTATTGAATAGGAGTAGGATTTGCTGAAAAACCCGCTAGTGGAGCAAACGTAAGTTGTCCTGAAGATGTGTTATAGGACCATGTCCCTTGTCCTGGTACTGTAAAACTATTTCCAGTAACTCTTGATCCATAAGTATCATATAGTTCTACAGTGGTGTTTGTAGTAGTTGCTTGTGCTCCCCCATTTAAATAATCGTTACTTAAAATCGAAACCGCTATTGGATTGCCCTGAAGTCCAGACCCAGTATCTGAAATTGCTGTAGGTGTTCCAGCATACTGTATTGTTACAGTAGCTCTTTCTTTACCTCCAGTTGCATTATCTGTTATAGTATAGGTTATAGGAGTTGGATTTCCTACAAATCCTGCCGCAGGTGTAAAAGTAAGATTACCTGATGTATATTGCCAAGTTCCCTCTCCGGCAACTGTATAGGATGTTAAACTCTTAATTCCAAATAACTCAAAAGTTACCCCCGCCGCTGTTGCGCTAGCACCACTAGCCAAAAAATCATTTGACAATACAGGCACAGTTACTACTCCTGAAGGCTGATTGGTAAGAATATCATCATTTGCAGTAGGGTCTTGAATTGAGCAATTGAATGCTACTGCAGCTGGCATTCCACTGTAAGTATCTAGTTCTTCTAATAAAATATCATCCAAATAAAAATCATTACCCGAATTATTACTCATTTCGTTGACCAAGGAAACGTAATAATTAGATGCGGAAACACAAGGAGGAGTTGGGAACATAAAAACTGCTGTATATTGAACCCAACCACCATTACCGTTTCCATTATTGGCAGGTCCAATATTACCTGAATCAAAACTACCAATAACTGTTTCACCAGATGGCAGTAAAAAATTTAATTTAATATTACTGTTTGCGTTTACCTCATAAATCCACAGCGAGAGTCTATAATATTTATTTGCTTGGAGAGGAATACTCCTTTTGTAAAAAGCATTCCTTGTAGTTCCAGCATTAACGACCATTACTGCACCGTTAGTATCACTAGGCGTATGATCTTGCATTGTAGTATTCCAAATTTGATAAACTGGTATATAGGAGTTATAAATATTTGGTGGAGCAACAACTGCATAATGATTGTTTTCCAAATCTCTAGCAAGATACGTTTCGTCTTGCGCAGTTGCAGGGTTATTTGGGGTATTCATATCGGCAAAAATAAAATTACCTGGCCCAACAGGAACATAAGGCGAGGGAATTCTAACAGTCGATTGACCAAAATCCTCAAAAAACAAAGTTGTTTGAGCATATGTTTTTACAAAGGAGAAAATAGTTAAGAAAAAAAATAATCCAAATTGTATTGATTTAATCTTAAGAAAGTATTGAAATCCTCCAGAAATAAATTGTGTAGTTTTAACTATCATAATTATAAAATTATATTATAAATGTTTCTTTGTAACAAAAATAAATCCTAAACAGATTCGCTTTTTAAATCAAAAAAGCGTATTATTGTGTTTTCACTTATTCCTAATTAAAAATATTTTTAACTTTAATAGATAAGTAAATATTAAAAAAAAGAAAATGAGACAAATCGTGGACTATTCGATTAAGTTATTAATATTCTTTATTTTTAAAATATTCAGTACAAGATGATTTTTATTGTTTTTTATAAATAAAAATTACAATTGTATTCACAAATAAAATTTTATAAGCAGTTAAAAACCCCACTATATATTGTACAACTTTAAAATCTTGTTAACGGTTTTTTTTTTTTAAATATGGCAAATATAAAATATATTTAAAAAAATCACTAATAATGTAACACAAAGTAGATTAAAAGCGATTTTACCCGATAAACTACATTAATACCTCAATAACACACAATAAGACATTCTTTTCTTTATGTTTTTCAAAAAATAAACATAATAAACTTCTACTTTTCTAATTTCTAATGAATTGAAATTTCTATCTATAAAACAAACTCCATAGAGTTTTTATCAATAAAACCAGTTGTTTTGAGAAGCACATAACCCATTTGGAGGATCTGTTTCAAAATCATTTTTTAATATTTTAATTCTCCCCATGACGTGCAAATTTTCAAATCTCGAACGGTATATTAGCAACGATAAAATAATCTTAAAATTCTAAAACCGAGATGCTAATTTTGGTCTTACTTATTCTAAAAATAAAAACAAAAAATTCGTCTTCTTTTATTAAATGCCTTCAGCTCAATAAAGCTAGGTATTTGTTGCTTATTAATCTCTATAAATAAAGTTTTTTCACTATCAATAACCACAAATTCAGGCGTTAAACTAATTCTAAATCATTTTTTTTACTTACATCTGATTTATTACCTAATTTACAATTCAAAGAACTTATAACTTCTAAAACTCTAAAATATTTTTTTAATCAAATTGAGATAGATATTGGCTTGTTTGATGAGTTAAATATACTAAAATTCAACATCTTGACAAATATTTAATCAGTTTTTTTTCACTATTAATATTTACACCCAAGGGATTAAAACTCTTTTTTTTAACACACCTAAACTGGCAACTTGAATTAACTAATAAGTTACATCCTTATTCACATCAAATTTATCTTTATAATTGACAAAAATATTACTTTATTCGTCAGGTATACAATATATATAGACAAATTACAAAAAAGTGTCGATAAATGGGTTCTCAGTGGTTTTGCCGCATCTACTGCAAATTCCAGTGATATTGACCACCCAATTCCAATTTAAAGTGACCACCTGATTCCAATTCAAAATGACCACCTAATTCCGGAGCAAAATGACCACCTCCATTTTTCATTAAAAACCTGAGCTCGATTAATAAAAGACAGCTAATTGGTTAGATTTAATTGTTTCGTATTTTAAAGAAGGTTTTTTAGGTAGAAAATTATAAGCAATTATTCCAGCAATAAGATTTGTCAAAAAGTTAGTAAATGAACGATGTCTAGAATGTTCAACTTGGCAGATATTTTTAAGTTCATCATTAACTGTTTCGATTATAGAGCGTTTACGAAGTAAAATTTTATCACTCATTTCCATCAAACTATTTTTCATATTATTACGAATGCTTGTAATTAACTGGATTCCATCAACAAATAATAATTGAGAAAGTTTTTCGCTTATATATCCTTTATCCCCAAATAACTTTCCAAAGACTGCATTCAAAAAACCTTCGTTTTTCAATGGTTCTCTATCATCAACATTAGCCTGGGTTACAGCAAAGCTTAATAATTCTCCTTTATCATTAATAATGATATGTAATTTAAACCCATGAAACCAGCCCATTGTAGATTTTCCTGTAGTGGCAGTGCCTTTGAAAACTTTGTTTCTGCTGATTCGTTTGTTTTTACAAATTCTTATTGGTGTTGAGTCAACAAATGAAATTCCTGTGCAATTTCCTAAACAACAAGTTTTTGCAAAAATAGTCGTTGGCAAAAGAACACTTTGCATCAGCTCTAAAAAACGATTATAAGAAACTGTATTTGGAAACTCATTTTGCATATGCTTTTGAACATAAAAAATATAATAGTGCTTGAAACAACGAAAACCACTTAAATGGAAAAGTAAATAAATTGTAATTACTTCGGATTTAGACATAATTGAAGGACGTTTAGAAGGCTTTCCTAGCAGAAAAGGCTGTGTAGTTTTGTCAAAATCTTTACAAAATTCATCAACAATAGAAAAAATATCAGTAATTTTATCGAAACAAATCATAAGGTAGAATTTAGTTAAATATTTAATTGTCAGAGATTTAAATATACTGAATTTTGCCTTTTTGTGCAATATTTTCAACCTAAATTATTAATCGAGTTCAGGTCAAAAACTAAAACCAATGCTATCACTTGAAATTTTATAATAAAACTCAATGTATAACATGAATTAAAGCTGACCTTAAAAAATTTGAAATGAAGCCGAAAAAAAAACAGCTAGAACTAGAATACTACAGGTATACTTTTTTTATTCCTGATAATTCATTTATTTCGATAACGAAAATAAAAGAAAAAAAAAGCTGTGGATAGTCAATTCGGACATAATTAACATGAATAAACACAGGTATTTATTTGAAAGAAAATAATTATTTTAATCAATTGCCGAATTTTGCAAAACACTATAATTGAGATAATTAACTTTTATAAATCATAAATAAAAAAATACTGCATGATCTTTTTTTGAAAAAAAATATTTTCAAAAGTCATAAACGAACCTCAGAAGGCAGTTTTCCAAAACGTTTTCTGAAATTTGAAGCAAATCGACCTGCAGAATCATAACCCGTAACTACAGCAATATCTTGAATATGGATATTTGAATTTCGAATTAATTGCATAGCCAAAAGCATATTTTTCTCTTTATGATATTGCAGCATAGAGAATCCAAAAACTACTTTAAAATTTGATTTTATTTTTGTAGGAGATGTATTAACTTCCTTCGCAATGGATTCGATACCGATAAAAGGCAGTTGCAGATTATGCAAAATAATTTTTTCTGCCTTGGCAACATTATGATAGTCTAAATTGGTCAAGGAGATATTATCTAAAATACGGTTGTCTTCAAAAGAGTTATCAAAAAAATCAGCCATTAAGTTGATGCATTTCTTCTTCAATCTCGCCCTGTCAGATTGTATATCATCCACATTTTTCAAAATTATCGAAATCTCTTTCGCTATATTATGTGCCTGCGGTGCAATGTCTAACCAAGTATAAGACCCTTTTTTAGCATTTAAAAAGTTCCTGATAGCCTTTCTGTGTTGGAATTTTTTAGAGGAAAAATTTTTATCAACCCAATCTTTTCTAATAGCAAAACTAAAGAATTTACCAGTTGTTCCTTTGTAAAAATAACTAGACACTTCGGTTTCTGGCTTACTGAAAGTCCAGCAAGTACTTAAAAGTAATATCTCTTGACTATCTTTAAAAGAAAACTTGTACTCAAATACTGAGAATGTAAGCAAGTAATACTCACTTAATTCATTCTTATCATAACGAGATTTAGTAACAATATTTTCCTTAACACTCATATCCACTTCCAAAATCCAAAAACCATCCTCAATTTCACGATAATACATCTTTGCTTTACAAAGAGCAGTATTGAAAGAAATAAGTTGTTTTAAAGGAGTATGATTCGTTATTGGAAGTTTTAAGATACTCTCCAGCATTATTTTTGGAGAATTAAATAAATAAGGAAGTTTAAAAAAATCATCTTTAAGAAGAAAAAGATACTTCTGAATATATTTTGGCCAATTATCTAAAGTCATAAAATCTAAAATTGATAAAAGTTAATTTCACAAACATAAAATCAATACATCAAAAATTAATAAGGCAAAAATATCAATAAAACGATTAATAAATCTAAAAAAATCAAACATATCCATACTATTTAATCACTTTTCAATTCATAATAATTATTTTATGTTTTTTTTATACAGTACAAAAAAAATAACAACATCAACCAAATAGTTAGCATAAAAGGAAACGAGGATGAGAAAAATGACACCAGAAAGCTCAACTACATCCATCTTTATTAAAAAAAAAGCAAAACTCATTTAAATAACAATAAATCCAACTTTTTATCTATAAAAAAACCAAAATGCAAACCTTGTTTATCTTCCTTCAATTTAACAAATTCAAAAGGCTGATCTGACCACATTACTTTGTGCCTTATTTCCTAGGCATCTGATGCTTTAATTGATTTTATCATCATTATAAAAATAAAAAACCGCCCAATCATTATTAGACGGTTCTAAATTACTTCAAATTTTATTTACTTGGCAGACCATTTATTATTTAATGGTGTTGCATCCATAAAAATCCCCCCATCAAGTGTAATTTGTCTGATTGGTTTCTTACCCTTTAAAATTACTACAGCTGTCTTTTCATTTTTCTCCCAAATAGCAGGATTTTGATGCAAGGTTTCTTTTGAATCATCAGTATACAAAATACTGATATCAAAAGGAATAGCAAAACCACCCGGATTTTCTACAGTAATATTTTTTCCTGAAACATTTTTAACAGCAATATCAATGTAATGATTGGGACTTGATGGGGCAGAATTCGAACCGTCTGTTAGATGCTTTAAAGATTTTAAATGATGTCTAGCATGCAGATTCGAAGTTCTTATCGCCCTCCATAATATTATGCAAATCGTGATCCTTACGAACCATTTTATACAAGATTTGAAAAAACTTTCGATTTCACTTGATTTTATTACAAAGTATTAGAAGGTGTAAGACTTGTGAACCAGTATTCCATAATATTACAAATAGTCTTTTTATAATCGTCAAATTTTTCTTCTTTTTTAAAGAAGTCATGAACATAGCAGTTATAAGATTTAATAACGTGTTCAGGACTCATTGAGGTGGACATAAAAATATAAGGTATGCATTTTTTGCATGTTACCGGATTGGATTCAATCTCATTGTTAAAAAGGAAAAAACACTTGTGAAATCAACAGCACAAGCAAAAACAGCATTGCATATGCTTTTGCAGCATTCAAATAAGAATCTCGAAAGCGGGATTTCTGAACTTCTGGGTAAATTGAAAAATCCCAAGCTCGATTTATTGCTTGACAGATATCCCGACCTTTTGCAGGAATACGATTTGGAAGAATTGCTTTCAGGTGATATTGAAATCATTGATGCGGAGATGCAGGACGTCAAGACGGCAGGACTGCTGTCGTGCTTACAATTACTGCTACATTTTTGTTATGAACTGAAAGAAAATCCAAATCCAGCTGATAAGCGATTTGATAGTCTCAGGTATATTTTAAAATCCATTACCTGCTCCCAGTTTGTACATGAACTGCTCTTTGTTGTTATAACAGTTGTCGGAGCAGACTATTACAAAAATTTTCAGCAGAGCATTCAAGACTTAAAATTTGATTTAGAAAGCGCAATAGAGCTGGAAAACGATCCTGAACTGAATGAGCATATTGATCAGATGACATGGTTTGCGTTAATGAGGCTATTTTTAGAATCGGTCTACACTTATTTCAACAGTCCTGATAAAAACTTCAAAAACACGACATAATCAAAACTTCAAACAGTCCACTAGATAAATGATTAATTGATTTAAAAATAAAGATTATGGAAAAAGATAAAATCAAATTAAATGAGTTCATAGAGAACCCAGAGCATTATTTTGTATTGCTCAAGCCAGCATTAGAAACAAGAAATGATATCCACATTATTGAAATAAATGTGCAAGGATATAGAGACCAGTTTTGTATGATTATGGATTTGCTTAAAACAGCAAAATTTGCTTTAGACGGCATTGAAGTCAGTATTGAGAGTGCTAAACATACTGAACGATATGTTGGAAGTCTTTTGAGAATAATAGAAATGCTGATCCCATTGGAAGAAGCGGAATTATTGGATATGCTTTACCTAAAACATTTAGATGAAAAAAAGAAGAGTGATTCCAATTAACCTGTTTCCAATTGTAATTTTAATAAAACGGCGACTTTGGAGACGTTTTCCGCCCCCTGCAAGGGCAAGTTGTTTTGAGATGCTGAATTCATTTCAAGCATCTCAAAACACAACTTGCCGTTGTCCCGCGACAACTTTTTTACAAAAGGTTTTAATTGAAAGGGCTTGATGCCCTTTTTTTATTTTGTCCGTATTTTTGAATTTCATGATTGTGCTAAAGGTTCAAAATTAGTTGTGGCAAGGTCATATAGATATTGCTTTTAAAAGTCCCGTCATATATAATTTTGTCACGGTAAATTCCAGTAATCACAATGACAATTTTTTGATCGAAGTCAAAGTATATAAATCTGTACAGTGTAATTTACATATTTATGCACGCCTGCTCATGCGTATTTGTGCCCAGATGTATTTCTGGCTGGCCAGATATAAAGCCATAAATAATAGTATAAGCAATTGCACATGTAAAACTGCAAATGAGTATTTACGTACATGCGCTTTTATGTTTTTACAGTTTTGCATATATACATAAATACTTCTCTGTATAAATAAGTAAATACAGTGTTATGTACATATGTAAAAACACAAAATATTTTCAAAAGAAAACAGAAAAACCGAAAAAAAGAAAAAGAAAGCAATTTCACAAGACAGGATGCAGTCAGGCCAAAAGGAATCGGAATAAGTCCCGAAGGGTGGCTTGTGAGGTACGAGCAAGGCATTATGCCGAAGTCTTTTTGCCAGACTGAGAACAGCCTGTCATACCTTCGTTTTCTTTTTTATTTCTTCGGAAAAATATAAAGTAAAAAGAATCTCGTGTTTAATAAATTTAAGAGGCAGAACTAAATCCAGTGATAGGGTTTGTCTTTGCGGTTCAGATAGCAATACATCTCTTCCTTTTTTAGTTCGGGAAAGAATTTAAGAGCATTCTCAATGGCATAGTTGGGAAGAAAGAAAATCTCGTCACGGACAGCCTTTATCACTTTTTCACGACCATAAAAACGCACGATTTCGTCAATTTGATCCTGACCTCCACGCTCAACAATACGGGCAATTACCATTTTATATCCTCCATCCCAGTCAATACTGTCGAATCTAAAATCCCAGAAGAATTTAGGGTGAAGATTAGGTATATGTTTGATTAATGGCTTCATTATTTTTTTAAATGGATTAGTATCAAATATAAGCATTTTTTACTGAATTACCTGCGAAATCCTCTCTTTTTGTTGGGATTAATGGGTAAATCCTGGCTTTCTGATTTAAATTTATACAAAGGATTTTTTACTGCCAGTTCCAGCCGTTTTTGGATATTTTTCCAGTTTTGCTCTTTTTCTTTCAGCATATCTACGCCTTCAAAGGTAGTAATCTTGTCATATGTATTCAGCCCTATGGAAGCCCAGTACGGATCTTTGTCATATTTTCTCTGATAGGCTTGAAGGTAGAACTTCAATGGTTCTCGTTCAAGCATAAAGTACATATCGACAAAATCCTTACACCTGTCTCCGCTCTGATGAATCGCATGGAGTTTCATTGCTCCAATATCTTCATTGGAAATCATGCGGACTCCTTCAGCTGTTTCTACAGAATTCAGAAGAGGGTAATTGTGTGTAACAATATCAACTTTTACATCATCGATGTAGGTAAGAACGGTGTTCGGGAAGAACTGGCTTTCCTTTTCATTTACAGCGTAAGTGTCATGCAGATATTTGAGCATCATCTGCGAATTAAAATTTTTTGTTGTAAAAAGATCTATATCCACCGATAAGCGGTGTCCCAATCGTAAGGCTAGCGCCGTACCTCCGACCAATATATGTTCTTTTAGTTTTTCGTCTTTCATAAGCCTTTGGAGAAGTTCCCACATCTCCTCGGTAACTGTTTCTTTGTGGAGCATAATTTCATGTTTTCAGAAAATTAATCCTGAAAAAGGCCTACTCTTTTAAAGTGTCTAGTGATGGCTTTACTTGACAGCAAATGTCCAATCCTACAGGTTGAAGACTGGGTCAGGCACAAATAAGCCAAATGCTTCCAAGTACTTCCAAATTAGAGTGTAAGTACTGATTATAAGATATATTAGTTTTTAAGTAATTAAAATAAGAAGTCATGGAAAATGAAGAAACAAAGAACCCGCATAAAGGAGGCAGACCTTCCAAAATAGATCCCGCTGTTCATCGTTATTCTATCAGTCTTACTGCAGAAGAAAATGCCCGTTTTCTGACTCTTTTTGAAATATCAGGAATGCATGTAATGGCGCACTTTATTACAGCGTGTGTTTTTCAAAAAGGAATAAAAACAGTTAAGATCGATAAAGCGACAATGGATTATTATATGCGCCTAACCTCTTTTTACAGCCAGTTTAGGGCTGTTGGGGTAAATTACAATCAGGTTGTCAAGATTTTGCACCGTAATTTTTCCGAAAAGAAAGCTTTGGCATATCTATACAAATTGGAAAAGCAGACTGCGGAATTTGCTGTTCTGTCCAAAAAAATCATACAGCTCACAGAGGAATTTGAGGAAAAGCACCTGAAAAAATAGGAATTGCCAATGTTTTATATTTTCTAACAATGCCAAATAAAGTCATTATATTCCTTTGAAAACAATAAGAAGCTGAGATATACTTTTACTTTTTAAATTCGCTTTACTACTGTAATGAGATTGGTGTCTTAATTACATCGATGCTATTTGGCATTAGTGTAGAAATCTTTTGTATGCCCTGACAAGGAATACAAATAAACGATACAGTTCATATTTTTAGAATGATGACTAAATTTTAGAAGCGATGAAAAGGGGTAAGCAAATAGAGTTCTTTAATGTTATATTGAAATTTGACGAAAGGTTACGATTATTAGAAAATCTAGTCAGCGAAACTGACATGGACAACAAAGTGCAATCTGTTTTTTCAAAAGAAAAATGTAAATCCTGTTACAATAAAATTGACTTCGCTCAGCTCTTTTATTTCTTAATGGATGAAGGTCTATTGTTTTTTGACAATGCAGATGAAAAAAATAATAGAAGTAAGTTTCAGTTTTTTCTCGAAAATAATTTTACATATGCTGGCGATGAGGGCGGGCAGTCGAAAATTAAGTCGATCAGTAGACAATTCTCCGAATGCAAAGGTTATACCTATAAAGAGAAGCAGATTACATTTTTAGAAGAACTCATTACAAAAATGCAGGAAAGAAAAAGAAGACTTCAGAGTTGGTAAGAGCTTGTAAAAATAGTTTAGTGTCAAAATTTAAATCTTTAGTTATGACAAAAAAAGAAAGAAAACTCTCTTTTGTAATGAGAGTAAAACAATTAATAGAGCCTGTACTGGTGAGGCTGGAAACAATTGATTCAAAAATCAGCGGACAGGGTAAAGGCGTGATACCTGTATATTACAGAAATGAAGATTTAAAAAAGATATTTGGATTGTCTAGCAATACTATTATAAAATACAGGCAGACAGGAATTCTGCCATTTACTAAACTCGGTGATATATTTTTGTACGATGCGGTAAAAATCGAAAAAATTCTTCATGAAAATAATAGTTAAAGAAAAACTGTAAAGCAAAAGGCTCCATAATTTGGAGCCTTTTTTAGTTATGTATTTTACTTGTATTTTAATTTCAGTTTCTCCATATCTTCCATAATATTTACATCTAAAACTTTTGCATAATGCTGGGTCTGCTTAATATTGGTGTGTCCCATCATGGATGAAACATTCTCGATTCTCATACCGTTCCCTAAGGTCACGGTAGTAGCGAAAGTATGTCTGGCGACATACCACGTTAGATGTTTGGTAATACCACAGACATCAGCAATTTCCTTTAGATAGGCATTCATTTTTTGATTGGATATCTGAGGAATTAATCCTTGCTGTTGATTTTTATATTTATTGATAATTTTTAAAGTCGAAGGAAGTACAGGAACGTTTGCTCTTATTGCGGTTTTAGCCCTGCTGGTCATAATCCAAAGATTGCCATTATTGTCTTCGAAAAGGTTGCCAAGTGAAAGATCCATGGCATCAACAGGCGCATAGCCAGTGTAACAAGAAAAAAGAAAGATGTCTTTTACTTTTTCTAAGCGATTTACCGAAAATATTTTATTCTCTATCGTATCGAGTTCTTGCTGAGTCAGAAACACGGCATCTTTAATACTTAATTTACCGTCGTAGATTTGAAAAGGGTTTTTGATGATTAAGTCCATTTTAATACTGTAATTACAAGCTGTTTTGTACATTTTCATATACTTGACTACAGAATTATTCTTAATCCCTATTTTACCCTTAAAATTGCTTTCGTATTTTAGAAATTCTTCCAGCTTATAAACAAACGAACTTGATATTTCCAAAGCAGGCATATCATTGGTTCCATAGTTCTTCTTCATAAAATTCAAAAGAAGCTCTTTAGAACGCTCGTATTTTTGAAGAGAAGCGCTGGAGCGCTCACCAGCGGCAACCTTTCTTCTGAAATACTTATTGTATTTGTCAAGAATCTCAATGATGGTGGTCTGATTTGTGTTGCCGTTTTTCTTTGCATTTGTTTTACCGCTGAGCTCTTCTTTTAATAATTCTAATGATACCTCAGAATCAATTCTGAAGAGTTCATTGAATTTTTTTTCGGCATTGAGTTGGAAAAGATCAAGAGAACTTTTAATCACTTTTTCTTTTTCAAGTTTTAAAACATTTCTAAGGTTGTTCGTAAAAATCCATCTATCTTTTGAGATAGATTTTCCTGTACTGATTGAAATTCTTTGCTTGTTGAGTGACAGACGGGCAAATATTGTTAATTCGCCATTTTTGTCAACGGTGCTTGATTTGAGAAAAAAAATTACTTTTAACATGGTATCTAGTTTTTAAATTAATATTCAAATTGATTTAAAAATTTTGATAGAGCCTAGAGGTAGCAGGGAATTCCCGGGGAATTCTCAATTTTTAGTAACCCTATTTTTGATTTAAAACTCAAAAATAATTAGGGTTACCAATAGGGTTACCGTTCTTTGATAAAGTATGTGCTTTTTGAAAGGTTGCCAAAAATGAAAAAGCCTTTAAACACTAGTGTTTAAAGGCTTTTGACTTTTAAAGTTTCTTTTGAAACTCCTACTGGCGGAGAAAGAGGGATTCGAACCCCCGGACCTGTTACAGTCAACAGTTTTCAAGACTGCCGCATTCGACCGCTCTGCCATTTCTCCAGTATATCGCTATCATTTTCTAATTGCGAGTGCAAATGTAATATGCTTTTTCGATTATAAAAAACTTTTTTTTAATTTTTTTACAAATTATTTCGATATATTATTTAAGTAATTAATAATCAGTATCTGTTGTTTTTTTTTCTTTAATAATTATTCAAAAATTGGAATTGGTTTTTTGTTGTCATCGACTGCAACAAACGAAAAAGTACCAGCAACAACACTTTCACGCTGTTCTGAGTACATCTGTTCCATAAAAATATCAACTTGAATTTTACAACTCGTTCTTCCTACACTTATAACTTTTGCAATTAATTCGATAAGTGTTCCGGCAGGTATGGCATTTTTAAAATTTATTTCGCCAGTGGCAATAGTCACCATTTTTTTGCGACTAAAGCGTGTGGCACAAATAAAAGCAACTTCATCCATGAGGTGAAGTGCTGTACCACCAAATAAGGTATCATAATGATTTGTGGTACTCGGGAAAACAGCTTTAAAAATGCGTGTTTCTGATTTTTCTATTTTTTCTTCTAAGTTTTCCATTTTAGTATCTAACGTATTCGGTAATTTCAAGACCATAACCAATCATCCCAACACGTTTTGATTGTTGAGTGTTCGAAACCAAACGAATTTTTGAAATATCAATGTCGTGCAAAATTTGGGCTCCAATTCCATAATCTTTGGTATCAATCACAACTTTTGGAGCTTTCATCGTTCCTTGTGATTGTAGCGCTTTCAACTCACTAATTCTGCTTAGCATATTAACCGCTGTCATATCCTGATTAATAAAAATCACTGCTCCTTTTCCGTCTTCATTAATTATTTTAAACATATCATCCAATTGCTGATCTACATTATTGGTAAGTGTTCCTAATAAATCATTATTAACCTGTGAAGAATGAATACGTGTTAAAATAGGCTCTCCCAAGTTCCATGTTCCTTTAGTCAAAGCGATATGGATTTGCTTATTCGTGGTTTGTTCGTATGCTCTCAATCTAAAAATCCCGAAACGAGTTTCAATATCAAAGTCTTCTTTTTTTATAATTAAACTATCATGTTGCATTCTATACGCAACCAAGTCCTCTATTGAAACTAATTTTAAATCAAATTTCTTAGCAACTTCAACTAATTGAGGTAAACGAGCCATTGAACCGTCTTCATTCATGATTTCAACAATAACCCCCGCAGGTTTGAATCCTGCTAGTCTTGCAAAATCAATTGCAGCTTCGGTATGCCCAGTTCTTCTTAAAACGCCACCTTGTTTGGCAATCAACGGAAAAATATGTCCAGGACGCGCTAATTCATGTGGCTTAGTACTAGGGTCAACTAATGCTAAAATTGTCTTAGCTCTATCTCCCGCCGAAATCCCTGTGGTCACACCATTCCCTTTTAAGTCAATCGAAACCGTGAAAGCAGTCTCCATATGATCTGTATTGTTTGTAACCATTGCTCTTAAATCAAGCTCTTTACAGCGACTTTCAGTCAAGGGTGCGCAAATTAATCCACGTCCGTGTGTAGCCATAAAATTGATCATTTCTGGAGTAACTTTGTCGGCTGCTGCCAAAAAATCTCCTTCATTTTCACGGTCTTCATCATCAACAACAATTATGACTTTTCCTTGTCGAATGTCCTCTATTGCTTCTTCGATTGTGTTGAGTTGTATTTTTGTGACAGACATTTTATTCTTTATTTTGAGATGGAACTATTCTTTGAATTATTTTTTGAAAAAACTTTTGTATTGGCGTAAGTAATACATCCATGTTAATTAACCCAATGTCGTTTGTAGCACGGTATGTTAATAAAATTGCCAATGGGGTAAGAATTAATGATGACATCCATGAACCAAAAAAAGGTGGTAAACCATCTTCTTGCGAAATTCTTTTCCCAAATGTATTGATAAAGTGAAACGAAATAAAAATCAAAACAGCAAAAACAATAGGGAGTCCTACTCCACCCTTACGAATAATGGCTCCCAAAGGCGCTCCAATAAAAAACATCAAAAAACATGCATAAACAATAACAAACTTATCATACAATGACAAGATGTGACTGTTGATATTTTTCTTTTTATTGTCTAATTCTGTTTTTGAAGCATCAACTGTATATATTGTACTTTCAATACTACTTATCGCTGTATTTAAAACCCTTGCTTTTTCCTGATTGTTATAAATAGTGAGAATATTTTTTACAAATGGCTTTTTGGTTTTTTGAGGTTCATTAGAATTATTATTACTCAAAATGGGGGCTTTGGCAGCTATACTTTCAGAAAATGCAACAATTTCGTTGTCTCTATTTTTTTTCAACGAATCCAAAGTGTATTTCAAATCACTAACATTAAGCATGTTATTAGTATTAGAAACCGACTCATTATTTTCGTCAACAGCATTCAATTTAGACAAATCTATATTGATGCGATATACTTTAAATGAACTTTTTGCAAAAGGAATTTTATTTCGGTCTTCATATTTTTTGGGAACAATGTCTTGATAGTAATTTCCCTTATTTAGAACCAATTGCAGAAGATTAGTTTTTTCATTACTAATCAGTTCACCATCTGTTGCCCGAATAACAGTCTTACCACCATCCCCATTTTGAGATTTTTGGTGAATTGTAATTCCAGTAAGATGATTTCCGTTTTCGCCAGATTTTTTATTTACTTTGATATTATACATCCCAATATCACTAAATTGACCTTCGGCGATTGCTAAGGCAGGTTTTGCTTGAGCAATATTTTTTCTGAAATTGACAAACCTAAATTCGGCATACGGAATGACATTATTTGCAAACAAAAAAGCAACTATGCTTAGAATTGCAATTGCAATTATCAAACTACGCATAGCTCTTTGCAAAGAAATACCAGAAGACTTCATGGCAGCAAACTCATAATGTTCTGATAAATCACCAAACGACATTATAGAGGCCAATAATATAGAAAGTGGTAAAACTAGCGGTACAATTCTAGGTAGCGAAAACGCTAAAAATTTTATCACCATTACAAAATCTAAATCTTTTCCAGCTAGTTCGGCAATAAACAGCCAAACCGTTTGCAGAATGAACACAAAAAAAAGGATTACAAATACCGTAGCAAATGTTCCTAAAAAAGTTTTTAATAAGTAACGGTCTAAAATTTTCACCTAGTAATTAGTCTAATTTATTGATGTAATAATTGGGGTATTTACTAGCGACAAAGGTAAATTGATTTTTTGGTAAAGCTTGATTAGTTTTAAAAGAATTCACTGTCAAAGTTGTTTTAGTTCCCTTTTTTCCAATTTCAATGATATTGTAAATTGTATTTGTTTTAGAATCAATTCCTAACAAAATTTCTTTCCTTTGATCTTTTGTATTAGTAGGAATCAATTTGACATACTGAATTTTTTTGCCACCAACATTCTGTACAATATCCATTGAATATTTATATCCTTTGTTAAAAAAAGTCAACATTTTTGATGGTGTGATAGCAGATTCATCTTTTTCATTTACGGTCGAAACACTTATTTCTTCATCTTCAGGAACAATTGTATAGGTTTTCTTCCCGTCGAAAATTTTGGTAACTCCCATCAAATTCAAAACATATTGATTTCCTTTCATTACAACATTCCCTTTGCTTTCTTGATTGATATTCTCTTTTGCATTATTCAAAGAATATTTAAAATCGATAGCGATATTATTGTAACTTTTAATTTTAGCAGTTACTTTATCCAGTAATGCTTTGGCTTTGGCATCCTGAGCTTGTGCCGAAAAACCAATAAAAAATACCAATGTAAAACCTAATATAAACTTTGTTCTTATGTTGTTTTTAAAAATCATTTTTTTGTTTTTTATCCTTGATTAATTTTGTTTAGCAAATTCTAAAATGTAAAGCTAGTTTGAAAAGGATTTGAAATGAAAGGCGAATAACTTACTTTATCCTTTACTTTTATATGGTGGATTTAAATATATTCGATTCTAAAGAAAATATCCACATCAAGTAATCCTTATCTAAAATCACAGTAATCAGAATTTGATGCAAATTTAAAAAGCTTAAAAGTCAAAAGCATTAAAAAAAAGCTAAATTATCACAATTATCTAGGTTTCATTATTGAAAAACTGGTCTAAACTAGCCATATCTTGTATGTTTACACTTCTAGCCTTACTTCCTTCAAAAGGTCCTACAATTCCTGCAGCTTCTAACTGATCAATCAATCGACCTGCTCTGTTATAACCCAATTTCAACTTACGTTGCAATAAAGAAGCTGAACCTTGTTGAGCACTTACTATAACTTCTGCAGCTTCTCTAAACAAAGTATCTCTTTCTGAAATATCCATTTCTAAACTCACTCCGCCATCTTCTCCAATAAATTCTGGTAGCAGATAAGCTGTTGAATATGCTTTTTGAGAACCAATAAAATCAACTATTTTTTCTACCTCTGGTGTATCAACAAAGGCACATTGTACCCTAACAACATCATTACCATTTGTATAAAGCAAATCACCACGACCAATCAATTGGTCTGCTCCTTGCGTATCTAAAATAGTTCTCGAATCAATTTTCGAAGATACTCTAAAGGCAATTCTAGCAGGAAAGTTCGCCTTGATCAAGCCTGTAATTACGTTTACCGAAGGACGTTGTGTCGCAATAATCAAATGTATTCCAATAGCACGAGCTAATTGCGCTAAACGAGCAATTGGCATTTCTACTTCTTTCCCTGCTGTCATAATTAAATCGGCAAACTCATCAACAATTAAAACTATATAAGGCAAAAATCGATGACCGTTTTCGGGATTTAACCTGCGTGACTTAAATTTCTCATTGTATTCTTTGATGTTTCTCACCATTGCATCTTTCAAAAGATTATAACGGTTATCCATCTCAACACAAAGAGAGTTCAATGTATTTACAACTTTGGCATTATCCGTAATGATTGCGTCATCAGTATCAGGAAGTTTAGCCAAGTAATGTCTTTCAATTTTATTAAAAAGTGTCAACTCCACTTTTTTAGGATCGACCATTACGAATTTGATTTCTGCCGGATGTTTTTTGTACAATAAGGAAGTAATTACGGCATTTAAACCGACCGATTTTCCTTGACCAGTAGCTCCAGCCATCAATAAGTGTGGCATTCTGGCCAAATCGACCACAAAAGTTTCATTCGAAATTGTTTTTCCAAGTGCAATCGGCAATTCCATTTCGGCTTCTTGAAATTTTGCCGAACCAATAACGCTTTTCATAGAAACCATTGTTGGATTCTTATTAGGAACTTCTATACCAATAGTTCCTTTACCTGGAATTGGCGCAATAATACGAATTCCTAATGCCGAAAGAGACAAAGCAATATCGTCTTCTAAACTTTTAATTTTAGAAATTCGAATTCCAGCTTCAGGCACAATTTCATATAATGTAACCGAAGGACCAACAGTAGCTTTAATTTGGGCAATTTCGATTTTGTAATTACGAAGCGTTTCAACAATTTTATTTTTGTTTTCTTCTAATTCTTCTTGATTAATAGTAATACCTCCTGTTGAATATTCTTTTAATAAATCGATTGTGGGATATTTATAATTGGACAAGTCCAAAGTTGGATCAAATAATCCAAAATCTGAAACCAATTTTGAAGCTAAATTGTCCTCTATTATATCTTCTTCGACTGCTTTTTCAATCACAAATGCTTCTTCTTTAGGTTGCTCAATATTGGGATGAACTTCAACTGGAAGCGGTTTAAGTGTTGGATCTAAATTAATTTCTGACGAACTAGAAATCGTGGGTTTCAAAGCTTCTTTATTGATTTCAAATTGAGAACCTGTAGTTTTTAAGTGGATCAAATCCAACTCTTCATCCACATCATTAATAGGTTCTTCTACAGCAAATTCTTCTAAGTTATAGCTTGGATCGTTTGATGAAATAACTGGTTGCGGTAAAGTAATCTCTTCTTTAATTTCTTTTTTTGTATTCTCAAAAAACGACTGTACCCGTTCAGGCGACAATTGTATTTTGAAAATTAAATAAATAATTATTCCAAAAACTAGGGTTAACAAAGTCCCAGTATTACCTACATAATCTTGCATTAAGATATTCAGTTCGTAACCAATAGTTCCTCCTAATTCTGGGATAGAAGTTGCAAAAAAACCAAATAAAACCGAAATTATAATCATGACAAATAAGTCCCAAAACCAGATGCCTTTTAGTTTTTTGATAGAAAGATCTAAAACCAAATACATTCCGGTTAGAAAAAATAAACGCACAAACAAAAAAGATGCTACTCCAAATCCTTTGTAAATAAACAAATCAGCCAAATAAGCACCGAACTTGCCTAACCAATTTTGAACCGATTCATCACGATTTGTCAATTCATGAACAGCACTTTGATCATAATGACCATGAATAAAAAAAGAAACAAAAGCAACCAGTAAAGCAATTGAAAACAAAACCAATAAAGCCCCCAAAACAATACATTGTTGTTTGGTTAACTTCCATGATTTTGTTTTTTTTACTTCTGAATCGTCTTTTTTATCTGATGTTTGTTTTTTTGTAGATTTTGCCATTCTTGAATTTACTTGAACCTATATTAATTTTGGAATATAAATAATAAGACCAATTGCTATTGCCGTTAATGCTGCAAAAAAAACAGCCCCAGCAGCAATATCCTTTATAAAACCAATTCTTTCATGGTAATTAGGATGAATAAAATCAGCTATTTTTTCGACTGCTGTATTCAATCCCTCAATACTCATAATTAAACCGATTGCCATAGTTTGAAAAAGCCATTCGGTAGTTGAAATCTGATAATAAAATCCAGCAATGGTTATAAGGATTCCTATTGAGAATTGAACCATTATACTGTGCTCGGTAGTTATTAGTTTTACGGCACCAAGAAAAGCGTATTTTACGCTTTTCAATCGGCCCGTAAGTAGAGAATTGTCTTTTTGAAATTTCATAAAAATCTTAAAGAGCAGCTAATGCCGCTTCATAATTTGGCTCGTGAGCTATCTCGGCTACTTGTTCTGTGTGTGTAATTACTCCGTTTTCATCAACTACTATAATAACACGTGAATGAAGTCCGTTTAACGGCCCATCAACAATATTTAAACCATTGTTTTTACCAAAAGTTCCTTCTTGAAAATCAGATAAATTAACAACGTTTTCTAAACCTTCGGCTCCACAAAAACGTTTTTGAGCAAACGGTAAATCTCTAGAAATACATAAAACGGTAGTATTTGGTAAACTACTTGCTTTTTCATTAAATTTTCTAACCGAAGTTGCGCAAGTTCCTGTATCGATGCTTGGAAAAATATTTAAGACTAATTTTTTCCCTGCAAATGTGCTTAAATCTGCAATAGACAAATCGTTTTGAACTAATTTGAAATCAGCCAATTTAGAACCAACTTTTGGTAATTCACCTGAAGTATTAACAGGATTTCCTCCTAATGTTATAGTTGCCATAATTATTTTTTGTTTTTTGTGAGGTTCAAAAGTAAGGATTAAAATTTGAATCTAAAAGTATTTGTTTCTTACAAAAGGGCTTTCAAATGCTATTTTCGAATGGACTTTAGCCAAAATTTATTTTACTATTTTTTACTTATAAAGTTGGTATTCAAATAGAGAAAATACCTTGTATAATGTTTTGAGATAATGATTGTATATAATGAATTTGTAGCAAAACTTTTTATAATTGCAATGAACTACCTCCTATTCTTTTGAATTACATAATTGTTATTTAAAACACATCCTTTTACTTATTTCTGTAAAATTATTATACCCTGCAAGACAAATGATTACAAAATAAAATCAAAAAGTTTCAAATTTATCAGTCTGTAAAGTAAATAATAAGAATTTATTTGCGTTATAAAATCATAGATTTAGTGCAATTGTTATAAAAACTGCACGCAAAAAAAAAGCATATGTCTCATTTTGAAAAAGTTAAAAAACTCCCTATTTATCAAAAAGCAGAATTACTTCATCAATTAGTCGAAAGTCTGGCTGCCTCGCTACCAGATGAAGATGAATACATTCAGGTCGCTAAGGACTTGATGCGCTCTGACGCTATGATGATTCCAGCAAAAATAGCAGGTGCTGAGGGTGGTGATTTATACAGTATCAGAATGCAAAAAGCGGCATTGATTAGAGAACACGCCATACAATTGGATATTCAAATTAGTGACTTGCGCTTTCAAAAAAACTATACCAATATAGAATATGTTTTGCTAATTCGGAAAGAACTTAATGAATTTAGATTGTTATTTATAGATTGGATTAATAGTTTTGATGCTACTAATTACGTTTGGGACGATTGGGAATTGTTTAACCCCAATGGAGCAATTAGACCTACTGACAACAATACCCATTTTGAAGACGACGAGTTTAACTCTGATGATTTTTGGGATAATAATGATTAATTATTTTGCTAATATACTGGCAATCTCTCTCTGCCCAGGATTGCAACAAAAAGCCCGCAAGGAAGGAACCTAAAAAAACAAAACCCAAAACAGCGACCAACGGAAGCTCGTTTTGGGTTTATGTTTTTTAAGGTGATGCCCGAGGACTTGGAGTGTAAAGCCTGAATTGGCAGCCGAAATATTTTACAAGTAATTTTTTTTGAATTAACTTTGGTTGAAAAGTTTTGTGATACGTAAGTTTAGTAGGGAATTAAATTTTAAAATATGTCGAATATTGGATTAATTATTGAAGAAAGAGCTGCTAATATTGGTAATTTTCTAGTTGGTAGGCTTTTGCCTTTTCGTGAAAAACGAGCTGTTGGTCCATTTGTTTTTTTGGATCACATGGGACCAGCGCTTTTAAAGGACTATCAAAATTTAGATGTTCCGCCACATCCTCATATTGGACTTTCGACACTTACTTATCTATTTGAAGGGGCGATTATGCATCGAGACAGTGTGGGAACCGAAATGGAAATTACTCCTGGAGCTGTAAATTGGATGACTGCTGGTAAAGGTGTAGTACATTCTGAACGTACACCTGAGTGTTTGAGAACCACGGATAAAAGTTTGCACGGTCTTCAAATTTGGGTAGCTTTACCGAAAGAAAAAGAAAATATAGATCCTTCCTTTGTGCATATTGAAGCCCAAGATATTCCTGAGTGGCAACAAGATAATGTGACTATAAAATTGATCGCAGGTGAAGCTTTTGGAAGAAAATCACCTGTACCTGTTTACAGTCCGTTGTATTTGATTGAAATAAAGAGTAGCACCAAATCAATACTGAGTATTGGCAAAGAACTTTTTGGAGAAAGTGCCTTGTATATTTTGGAAGGCGAAATTAAAAACAACGGTAACACTTATTCTTCTAAACAAATTTTAGTTGCCAAAGAAAGTAGTCTTTGTGAGTTTGAAATGGGTGAGCATACTACAATTTATATTTTTGGAGGTGACGCTTTCCCTGAAGAGCATTTTATATATTGGAATTTCGTGCATTCTGATAAAAATGTTATAGAAAAAGCCAAACAAGATTGGTTAGACCAAAAATTTCCAAAAGTTCCTAACGAAACAGAATTTGTCCCTTTGCCACAACCTCAATTTAAAAAAAACTAAAGTAATAGTTTTGCTTTTTTTAACCTAATTAACTGTCTTATAGCTTTTTATACGAATACATTTTTCAGTTCCTAAGTATAATGGATTACCGTGTTTTTCGGACCAAAATCCGTCTAAAACATCGTGGCTAAGACAACGGTAAACTGCTACACCTTTATAAATTTTAGAATCATCCCCTTTATACTTAAAATTAAGGACCACTATATCATCTTTAAAAAAACCTGTTCCGGTTTGCACTTGTATATTATTGATGATCCACTGCCCTATAATTCGATTGTTATGATCTAGTGATAAAGTCAAAATACCTTGGTAAGTAAAGCCATCATCTTCACTCTGATTACTTCCTTTAATACTATAAGTGCCTACTATTTCTTGTATTGTCATTCTGTTTTCTAAATAATGACAAATGTACTATTTCTATTTTGCAATTTCGTTTTTTACAACTGCATAGACTGAAGTCTTAATCGTTTTTTAGTCTCATTTCTTCATTTTAGGTACAAATTTCATAAAAATTACTACTCCCTTTTTGTTTATAATTTAACAAAATATACAGATTTAAGTTTTTTTTTACAAGAATACACTATCTAAATTTGTATTTATATTTATTCATTCTAAATAAAAATAATGAAGCGCAATTTATATTATATACTACTATTCTTAATAACAATTAATACTTACAGTCAGAACAACAGCTTTAGCGGTACAATTGTTGGCGAAAACACACAAACAATATCTGATGCCGTAATTGTTATCAAAAATAGATTGACTACAAAAAGCACAACCACAGATGCAACAGGTAAATTTAAAATTACAGGAATTGCATCTGGCACTTACAAAGTAACTATTACTGCAGTAGGTTATTTATTGTTAGAAAAGGAATACAAAATAAATTCGAACGAAAAACAAGATTTTATTTTAAAGGAAGACATTAATAATCTGAACGATGTTGTAGTCAAATCAAAATCAGAAGAACAAAAAAAACGTGAAAACCCTATTGCTGTTAGTGTAATTGATGTTGAAAAAACGATTGATCGCTCAGTTTCCGTTACACAGCTCATCAATCAGACTTCTGGAGTAAAAGTACGTGAAGCAACTGGGCTTGGTAGTAATTTTGAAGTTAATATCAATGGTTTACAAGGAAATGCCATCCGATTTTTTAAAGATGGAATCCCAACTGAATATTTAGGAAAAGCCGCACAACTAAACCTAATCCCTTCTGCTTTGATTTCGAATGTAGATATTTACAAGGGAGTTTTACCTACTGAACTTGGTGCAGATGCTCTTGGTGGAGGTATCAATATTGTTACCAAAGGAAACTCCAAAAATCACATAACTGCAACTTATGAATTGGGTTCCTTTAACACCCATATTGGTACAGTAAATATCAATTATCTTATTCCGAATTCATCTTTTTTTGTAGGAGCAAATGCTTATTTTATTTATTCGGATAACAATTACCAATTGGATGCTCCTGTAAGAGATGAAAATACTCAAGCATTGACAACGGTTCGTTTAAAACGTTTTCATGATAATATTAGTTCTCAATTTGCTCAAGTTTATTTTGGAATACAACAAACAAAATTTGCCGACCTATTAAAATTTGAGGCTTCGTATTTTAATTATTATAAAGAATTGCAAAACGGAATTTTTATAGATAACGTTTTTGGAGAACCCATAAATGAGGAAGAAAGCAAAATGTTCTCGTTGACTTATGAAAAAAAATTCACAGATAAATGGCTATTTAAAGCTTTTGGTGCATACAGTGATAAAAATGAAGTTTTCGTAGATATATCAAATTACAAATATAATTGGTATGGAAATATTACGAATCCAAATGAGCCTGATTATATTTCTGGCGAAGTGAGCACACCAAAAAGAGATCAAAATCTGGATATAGATGTCTATACAGGTCGCCTATACACACAGTATGATCTTACTGACAATATAAATTTTAAACTCAGTTCGACATTACTAAATCAAGATCGTGTAGGCTCTGACCCTTACTCCGTTCCTAATCCTGTAACTGGAATTCAGCCTATAACACAACCTAACGAGTACACAAAAATAATTTCGGGTTTTGGAATCGGATTGAAATTTTTAGAAAACAAACTCCAAAACGAGTTTACTGTCAAACATTATTATTTGGACGTAACTTCAACAGATTTATGGAGATATGGAGAAATCAATTCACAACAACACAGATCGTTTGGTGCTGGAAATTCAACAAAATATAATTTTAGCGATACACAGTTTGCTAGAATATCATTTGAAAACACTACTCGAATTCCAGAAGTAGTTGAATATTTAGGTGATAATTTATTTGTATTAGGAAATCCTGAATTAAAACCCGAAAAAAGCAACAACCTAAATCTTGATTTTTACACACATCTCAATAAATCGAGAACTATTTTTATGGACATTGCTCTATTTTATAGGAACACTACCGATTTTATACGAACAGTTCCTGTTGGTTTAATTTTTGCACGATATGACAATACAAATACGCAAATCACGAAAGGAATAGAAACTTCATTTAAATTCAATTTTAAAAAACAGTTTACAACTAATCTGGCAGTAACCTACCAAGATATGCGTACGGAAGATGTTGGAACCGTTTTAGAAGGATCTAGAACTCCAAATGTACCTTACTTTTTTGCCAACATAAATACATCCAAAAAATTCAACTCAACTTTCAAACTTCCTATTGATACAGAATTGTATTTGAGTTACTATTTTACAGAACAGTATTTGTTATTCCCCATCAATAAAGAGCTAGAGCCAAATTTATTCGAACATGATTTAGCTTTTACCGATTTGATTATACCTACACAACATCAGCTTGATTTCGGAATCACATCAAAATTTCAAAAAATTCCACTAAGTATAAATATTCAAATCAATAATTTATTGAACTCCGATTTGTACGATCAATTCAGAGTCCCGAAACCAGGAACAAACTTCCGATTAAAACTTACTTATAAATTCTAAATACATTAATTAAATAAAATTTCACAATGAAAAAATCAATTTTAAAGCTTTTGCTTTTGGCCTTATCCATTACAACTTTTACAGCCTGTTCATCATCTGATGATGATAATAATAACACAGAAGGAGGAGATACCAGTGGAGACAAATATGCTATGTTTATTGTTACAGATGAAACCGCAATGAGCGGAGTTTTAGTCCCATTTGACAAAATGCCTGAAGGAGAAATAAATGTATCTAAATTGACCAATGTAGTACAATTAGGTAGTTGCCGTGCAGCTGGTGTTGGTTTTAATGGAGCTATATATCACACTTCGAATACGGCTGGCCAATGGGGAGTTCAAAAGTTTACCCTGAATAGCGCAGGTAGTTTTGTAGCTGCAGGATTTTTACCTACTGGAAATCAATACACTACAGGAAACAACTTCGGTTTTATTTCTAATACAAAAGGGTATTATACCAATAGCGAATTGAGTCAAACCGCTATACAAATCTTCAATCCAGAAACAATGGTTAAAACTGGTTCTATTGATTTAAGCACGCCAATCAATACCATAAAAGAAACACTTACCAATGTTGCAGGAATCAGCATCGGTGGATTTATGATTCAAAGAGACGGGAAATTTTTTACCGAAATCTTCTTTTTAGACTCAAACGGATACCAGGTAATTGACAAATCTTACATTGCCGTTGTGGATACAGCTACAGATAAATTAGATAAAATTATCACTGTTGATGATTTTAAACTTTTTGGATATGGTTTAAAAAATTGTAATTATGTCACCATTGATGCTAAAAATGATATTTATTTGGGTGCCTTCTTAGGAAACTTCAACGATGCTGAAGGACCAAATTTTGCCGTTTATAGAATTAAAAGCGGACAAACCAATATAGATTCATCTTGGAGAATCAATTCATTGACTGATTTTACTACTGAAAATTTTGGTCTTGGCGGAGAAGTTTTGAACGGAAAAATGTACTTGAAAATGTTTACTGAAAAAATTGACATCACTTTCAAAGGAATGTCTAAAAAAACATATGCTGGTTACGAACTTGATTTGGCTACAAAAGAGTTGAAAAAAATTGAAGATATCCCAGTTGGATATTGGAAATCGGTACATGGTCCAGCTATTTACAATGGCAAACCTTACTTTATTGTTGAAGATCAAGAAGCTGAAGATCAAAAAGCAAATGGCAAAAAAGCATATTACTACGCTTATGATCCAGCAACAGGAAAATCTACCAAAGTGATTACCGTAATTGGAGGACAACCACAACAAATTATCAAACTGTAATTAATTTTAAAATTTAAATAAAATGACAAATCAATCAAAAATCAGTTTTACCTGGCTTGCAATAGCATTAAGTTTGGTTATGCATACCATTATGGAAATTTCAAGTCATATTTTCTTCCCAAAACCCGATGCAATGGTAGCAAAACCAGGTGCTGAAATTCCGCCAATTTTTCATGTGATTTATATTTCAGCTATGATTTTACCAATGATTGTTGGATTTATCACCCTTATTACAGAAAAGAAAATCTTCAAAGTTATCACTTTTGTCTATGCAATTTTATTAGTGATTCTAAATGCTTTTCATTTTGTAGAACAAATTTCAGGTAACCCATCGGATATTTCGCAAGTCGTATTGTTATTATTTGTAGTTGTAGCAAATGTGTATTTAATTATCTGGCTAAATAAATGGCAAAAAATTGATATTTAAATCAATTAGATCCCTAATCACATCTTTTTTAAACTGTTGTCTTATTTCATTATTTGACAACAGTTTTTTTTGTTCACTATCCGAAAGTCTAAAATAAAAAATGCCTGAGAATCTCTTATTTTTGATTTGACTAAAAAAAATAATTATGGGACTTTTCAGGCGAATCAAAAATAACAAAAAGCCACTTATTAGACAAATAATAGATTTAGCACCACTTTGGATGATTGAATCTTGTGCCAAACAACACAAAAGCGACAAAGGTTGTAGTAAATACAAGACTTACGATCATTTTGTGGCCTTAACTTACGGACAGTTCAATAAATGCTATACTTTGAACGATATTTCTACCGGAATCGGTGTTAATGAGACATTTATAGGGGATTTAGGATTATTGCAAAGTCCAGCGCAAACCACAATGAGTGATGGTAATCTATTGCTTGCTTTGATAAATAGAACAATAGCAAAAAAGACAAAATCATTCTCTTCTTTAGTTGAAAAAATCAGGATATGCCTAACTTATTACTTGAGTTTGAATTATGTCTTCAATCAAGTTGGTGATGGTGCAAAAAAAATAAGTCCAGAACCAAAATTACAATTCAATTCGGACTTATTTTTAGGATAATTTATATGTCGTACCCTGTTTATAAGGGCTACAGACATTTTTTATATCGTTATGTAAAACTTTCGGATAGCTGTGAGAATTTATTTTATAAAAATGACTAATAATAGAAAAGGACTATCCGAAGAACGGGCAGCCTTTTTTGATAAAAAAACTTTTATCCTAAAAACTCTTTGTTAGAAAATTATTATTGTCTGGTAAAAAAATATTTGTTGACAAAATTCTATTTATACTGATTTTACAAAATTATACTCTCATAAAGGTAGTAAGACGCAATTTTTTAAGGATTTACTTTGCGACTCTGTGACTTTGGGAGAAACATCCAAAACCAAGTTCTATTTCAAGAAAATTTTGTGAGATCAATGAATTCAATACTTAGCTAAGTTTTTAAAAAGTTTTTCCCGTACAGCAATATTAAAAAATTAATTGTGCAAAAAGATACAAATCATGTCTCCAAACTGGCCAAGTATGCCCTCCTGAATATTCACTATACTTATACTTTATCTGAAATTGATCAAATTTGCTCAACATAATTTTACAGTTTTCATAAGCGATATCTTCTTTACCTCCCATCGAAATCCAGAACTCTTTTATGTTACTATTAATCGTAGTCGCATTATTTTTCATAAACTCATAGTGAGAATCAGACAAGCTTGGGTTATTTGCCCACCAACCAGAACTAAAAACGCCCAAAGCAGAAAACATTTCAGAATTTTTCACTCCTGTATAAAGTGTTTGTAAACCTCCCATCGACAAACCTGCTAATGCTCTATTTTTTGCATCTGTCGATACTTTATAATTGTTTTCTACAAATGGAATCACACTGTTTTTCAATTCATTTTCGAAAGCTTTAAGTGTATTTTCATTAAATCCAGCAATACCACCAGAGTTTCTTACATTGCCATCCATCATGACAATTACCATTGGCTTTGCTTTTTTGGATGCAATCAAATTGTCTAAAATTAGATTTGCTTTACCTTGCATTGACCACCCTCTTTGGTCTTCGCCCCCACCATGTAAAAGATACAAAACAGGAAACTTTTCGGCTGCATTATCATAACCTGGAGGCGTATAAACATACATCTCTTTCCATGAAGAAGAAGCTCTTGATAAATAATTATTAATTCGGATGGTACCATGAGGTACATCTTTCAATTCATAAAATTCTCCATCTTTATTTGGAATCTCAATACCACTAGCCATGCGACTCATCCCATAGAAAGACTCACTTGCTGGATCAGCAACCGCTACTCCATCAATAACCAAAGAATAATAATTGAAACCACTATTGATAACATCAGTTGTTCCGTTCCAAAAACCTTCATCATCTTTTACCAAATCATACTTTTTACCTAAATCGATTTGTACCTTTTTTGCATCTGGTGCTTTCACTTTAAAAATAACACGATTATCGGGTAACACTTGTGGATATTTGGCATTGCGAATGTTTGTTTCTGCGGGTGTTCCTAAAACACTATACTGTGTAAAAGTCGAAGAATCAACTGGTTTAAACAAAAATTGTGTAAACATATACAATCCGTTTTTCCAGACTTTAAAATCATGAACTCCAGGCTCAATGTAATAAATATGAGGCACCTCGTTTTTGACCAAATATTCGTGTGTTCTAGTACTATTGTAAATCAATTCATCATCAATACCACAAGAAATCCAAAGCAACTTGATTTTCTTTTTGGCATCATTAGGATTTGGCATTAATTCCTCAGGCATTTTTGTATTGGGAGCAGATGAGAAACCTCCAATCCAAGCAAATTTATCCAAATTACCAAGGCCAAAATTTAAAGACTGACCTCCGCCCATAGACAAACCAGCAATTGCACGATTTTCTCTATCTTTTAGTGTTGGATATTTTTTTTCGATAAAAGGAATTAAATCCTTGAGTAAATCTTTTTCGAAAGTTGCAAAAGCTTGTACCTTATCAGGAGCCATTATATTTCCTGTTGCTCGATCATCTTTCATTGCTCTGCCATTGGGCATTACAACAATCATAGGTTGTATTTTTTTATCTGCATACAGATTGTCTAAGATGATTTGAGGTGTACCACCATTGAGCCACTCTTTTTCATCCCCTCCAATTCCATGCAAAAGATACAATACAGGATATTTTTTCTTGCGATCAAATCCCGGTGGAGTATAAACAGTTACTTTTCGATTACTTCCAACCGTTTGAGACTTATACTCTAAACCTTCTATATTTCCTCTGGAAATTCCTTCTCGTACTTGATCAAAACCCTTGGGAGCTTCCTTCTCGACTGGTTGAGCAAAAAGCATATTGATTGAGAAATTCATTATCAAAATGATTGACAGTATATTCTTTTTCATAAATATTTTTAATCGTTTTTAGTTAATAAACATTTTATTGTTCAGTTTGAATAATTGGATAATTAATACTGTATTTCAGTATAAAAAAATATCCTAGTGGTTATTTATTATTTAAACTAAGACTTTAAATAATTATATTTTAAAAATTATTTTAGAGCTTTATATTCTTCAAGAGAAAGCATTTTTTCAGCATATCGTTTGCCTAATTCTTTATAGCCATTAGTATCGAAATGTAAATGATCAGAAGCAACCGAACATCCTTTGGAAGAAATGATATAAGAATTCGGTAACACTTCTGGAAGTTTAGCAATAATTGTATTCATGCTAGCGCATTTACCATTTTGTTCCTCATGTACTGTTTCGCCAGACAACAGAGGTACTTTTTGGGGATCTAGATTCAAGTCTTTTATCAAATTATCATAAACCTTTTTAACTTTTACTGGCCAATTAGCATCACCTGTATTGGATTCTCCTTGATGCAACAAAATTCCTTTTATCACACCGCTTTTTTGAGCAATTCTTGCCATATCGACCAATCTTGCATAAGGATTATTATTGTATTCATTTAGTGCATTTTTCATCCAATCTGGAGCTGTTGCTACATAATTTTGACAATTTTCTTTATCAAAAAGTTCAACCTTACATCCACCAACGGCAACATTTATAACTCCTACTTTAATTTTATCAGGAAGATTTGCAATCATTGTACGTCCAAAAAAATCAGTTAATGTAATTCCCGTTTTACATCTACATAAAGGCGGAATAGCCGTGTACCATTTGCCCATTTCACGATTCAATTCTGGGCAATTTACAGCTTCTAAAACTTGAAAACGGCTATCGACTCCAATAGTATCTTGAGGTTCAATTTTGGCACTTCCTTCCATATTCGATTGTCCAAAGGCTAAGTAAATATGAAAATTCGAATCCTGAGAAAAAACCCTTGGCGCTACCAATACGAAAAATAAAAAAAGAAGTAATCTTAAATTAATATTCATAACAAATTGTTTAAAATTAAAATATTTAGATTGTTTGTATTATCTTCATTTACAAACTCAAGTAAATCAAAAAATAAAGTGTGTAAATCACATTTATAAAGCAAATATAAACAAATCACAAAATAAAACAACCGATTGTGTAAAATATTTTAATTAAAAATTCAAACAAACAACTACTATTTTAAGGTAATTAAAAAATATTTCTAAAAAATTTATCAAAATTTCATTTTGTAAAATCACTAAAATTGAAGTATAACAAGAAAATATACGCATAAAAAAAAGCTCCTCAATGAGGAGCTTCTTAATAACATAAAAAAATTCAATTATATAAACTAATATTTACTTAGTTCTGATTTTGCCAAAAATTCTTCTACTTTTTTGACCATATTAACACTACCGCTATAAAAAGGGACTCGTTCGTGAAGACTCGTAGGTTCAATTTCCATTATTCTAGAAACACCATCTGATGCTCTCCCTCCTGCTTGTTCGGTAATAAATGCCATCGGATTACATTCGTATAAAAGTCTTAATTTGCCAGTTTTAGATTTAGTGGAAGGATATAAATAAATTCCGCCTTTCAGCATATTTCTATGTATATCTGAAACAAGACTACCTATATATCGCGATGTATAAGGTCTGTTTTCCTCTTCTTGCTGACAGTACTTAATATAATCTTTAATTCCTTGCGGAAAATGAATATAATTACCTTCGTTTACAGAATAAATATTTCCGTCGGCAGGAAATTTTATTTTAGGGTGCGAAAGATAAAACGATCCAATAGCTGGGTTTAAGGTAAAACCATTAACACCATGACCAGTAGTATATACAAGCATGGTCGAAGTACCGTAAATAATATATCCAGCAGCTACTTGATTTATCCCTGGTTGAAGAAAATCTTCTAAAATAACAGGTGTTCCCACTTCGGAAACTCTTCTATAAATAGAAAAAATAGTTCCGACTGAAACATTTACATCAATGTTAGAAGATCCGTCAAGTGGGTCAACTAAAAGTACATATTTATTATTATACCCTTTATCGTTTCCTTGAACGGTGATAAAATCATCATTTTCTTCTGAAGTTATTCCGCATACAATTTGCCTATTGGTAATTGTTTCTATGAAGACCTGATTGGCATAAACATCCAATTTTTGTTGATCCTCACCTTGAATATTTTTTTCACCAACAGCGCCAATAATGTTTACTAACCCAGCTTTGTTCACCTTATAGCTCACTACTTTTGCCGCTAGTTTAATAGCATTAAAAAGACGAGATAACTCGCCAGATGAATATTTAAATTCGTTTTGGTTTTCGATTATAAATTCACCTAATGTTTTGTTATTGCCTTCCATAATTAATTCATTTTTTAAGTATCAATTAGAGATCATTACCCTTTTACGTATATCCGATTTGGTAGTAAACCCTAATTTGAGATTCTTTTTTTGTCAATTTAAAATCCTTTACTGGCTATGGCTATAAAAAGATTTATGCTTTGTTTTTCATATCATTATAAATAATTGATACAAAAATTAATTGAGGGGAAGCTTCATTGGTTAACAAAGCAAATTGAGTCAAAGCACATAACATCCTTATTATAACAGTGAGTAATTACACTTTTTTCATCCAAATAAAGATTAAAAACGAATACTAATTCGCTATTAATTTGAACCTAAATTCCATAAAAGTTCATCAATAATAACGAATACAGAAATTTAAATCCCTGCGTCAAAATTTGGCGTCTCAATAGGTTCCAAATTTTTCAACTTTTTAATTTTATCGTTCAATTTTAGAATTCTATCCAATTGCTTTTGTTGGATCGTGTATTTTGTATAATATCTATACAATTCCTTTCCGATAAAAAATGTACTCACAGAAACTCCTGTAAGTAATCCAATAAAATAATAAGTAATGTCCATTTTTAATATATTTAGTTAGTTAAAAAGCATTTTCATCTCCTTTTAATGTTACAATAACAGTTAAAAAGCAAATTTTAATGTCGGTGATTAAACTCCAACGTTGTACATATTCAATGTCTCTATTGACACGTCGTTTCATATCCGACACTTCTTTGGTTTCGCCTCTAAGTCCTGAAACTTGGGCTAAACCAGTAATTCCAGGTTTTACAAAATGACGAACCATGAAATTATTAATGTGGTCATTATAATCTGAAGTATGTTTTATCATGTGAGGACGTGGTCCTACTACACTCATATTTCCCATCAAGACATTAAAAAATTGAGGCATTTCGTCGAGACTTGTTCTTCGAATAAACTTTCCGATTGGCGTAACACGAGAGTCTCCTTTTTGGGCCTGTTGGCTTTCATCGCCTGAGTTAATGTACATACTGCGAAACTTATAACACCAAAAAGGTTCATTCTTTTTACCAGTTCGCAATTGTTTGAATAAAACAGGCCCTTTACTTTGTCTTTTGATAAGAATGGCCAATAAAGGATATAACCATGACAAAATAAAAATGATAACTAAAAGACTAAAAACAATATCAAATATTCTCTTAACCAATCGATTATAAGCATTTTGCAATGGTTCATATCGAGGTGTTATAACATGAAAATTGTTTAAGTGTGTGGATTTGAAATGTTTCTTGGAGATAGACGAAAAATCTGGAACAAATTTCAAGCGCATACAATGTTGATCTCCCAACAAAAAGAAACAATTCAGATCGGTAATAAAGTCAGGTTTGGATACAATATATAACTCGTTGATGTTTTCTTTCGATGCATTATGAATTGCCTCAGAAAGAGCCGAACTAAAATCATCATGATTAGTGTATTCTATAGAGGAATTTTCATTGACAATTCCTAAAAAATCGATAAAGAAAGAATTACTTTCTAAATGAGAAGCAAGTTCAATACTAGTTTTATTAAATCCCCAAATCGCCACAGTATAACGTTTAAAAACCCATCCTTTTATTTTACCGATCACAAGCGTAAATAGAATTCTAGACAGTAAAAAATAGGTTAATAAAAAACTCAACTGAAACAAATTGGCTTTACTTCCAATAAAATATAGTACATTATCCTGAAATATATAAATATACAGATGCCACAAAATTCTTTGAGTAAAAAATGCACGCCAACTATTGCGAAAAAAATATTCTAAACTAAATAGAACATCTACTCTATACAATCTAAAATAGGATACAGAAAATAACCAACTTAAAATTGTAATTGGAATCATTTTATTGAGAATAATGGAATTCCATCCAAAATTCTCTGCATCTACAAAATTCAAAAAAACAACAGTTCCAAGAACCATTGCAATCATATCAACAATGGCGCAGCAAATTATAAAAGTAAACTTATGTCTATTACGCATTTTTAAATCTTATTTTGTAAAATAAATTATACACCAATGCCCCAATCAAACTCCCAACAACACCAAAATAAACATCCATCAAGTCAGGGCTTCTGTCTCTTAATAAAAATTGTCCACACTCGGCTATGAATGCAACAACTCCAGCAACTAGAAGGTTTTGTATAAAAATCAAATTTTTGTTTATATCTGTTTTTTTAGAATTTTTACAATTAGAATAGGCCTGAATCAAAAAACCGAAGGCGATAAAAGGAATTGCTGTACGTAAATTATAATTTTGATTACTCCAGATTAAAAGCCATTGTGGCAAATAGGTTTCGGATTTTAGTGTAGGATCTGGTAACCATGAATAATAAAATACTAGTCCAACAACAGCAAACAGTGGAAATAAAATTATTTTTTTGGTCATTTTGCAGTGCAATTTTAGGATTAGAAAAGTTCTTATTTATAAAATTTAAAACCGTAACCTACTATAATAAAATACATTATTCCATTTTAATTTAAAAAAACAACTATAGTATTATGCTTTGTTAAACCATGATTTTTTTTCATTTTTTTCCTTATAGCCATAATTGTAATTGTATCCATAAGAATCTTTTTTGCTAATAGCATTAATCACAATTCCAACATTTTTTAATTGTCCTTTCTTTATAAAATTGCTAAGTTGGTTTAGTGTGCGTTTTTCAGAATAATTAGATTTAACAACAAAAACAGTTACATCCGCCAAATCACTGAAATTAAGAGTATCCGAAACTACCTGCACTGGTGCCGAATCAATGATGATAAAATCATAAATATTCTTAGCTTCTTCAATTAAAATTTTAAAATTAGCATTGGTTAATAACTGCGTAGGATTTGGTGGAATATTTCCAGATAACAATGTATCTAGGTTTTCAGAAAACTCATCACCCTTTATCAAGAAACTCTTCCAATCTTCGTTCTTGTCTGATAAAAATTTAGAAAGACCTACTGTGTTTTTATCAACATTAAAATAGTCTTGCAAATGAGGGTTTCTTAAATCGGCACCAATAAGCAAAACCTTTCTGTTAAGATTACTAATAGTTATGGCATTATGAAAAGCACAAAATGATTTTCCTTCGCCTTGAATAGACGAACTAAACAATATTACATTTCCTTTTCGTATTTCCTTTCGGGGCAATAAATAGGAAATATTAGAAAATAAAATTCGAGTTGCTTCGGCAATAATGGATCGTGAATTTGCTGAATTATCTAATTTTCCATCGTTATTGATTTTGGGAATAACTCCTAGAAAAGGAATATCGGCAAAATCTCCGCCTAAATCTTCTTCATTATGAATTTTAGAGTCCATTTGAAGATTAAGATAAACAAATCCAAAAGGCAACAAAAAACCAAACAAAACGGCTCCCAACATAAATGGTTTTGGTTTTGGAAAAATGGCCGAAAAATTAGTTTGCGGAGAGTCTAAAATACTTAAGTTTGATTCTAAAATTGCTCCATTCAAAATAGCCTCTTCTCTTCTCTGTAATAAGGCTGTATAAGTTCCCTCTTTTAGCGTCAAATTATTATTGATGTTTCCAAGTTCTTTATCTTTTGTTGGGATACTTTTGGCAGCCGAAACAGCGTTGCTTTGCTCTACTTTATTTACTGCATCATTTTGCTTCAAATAGTTCAAATAATCCCCAAGTGTATTCAAAATTGCTTGTTTTTGAACTTTCAATTGCGACATCAAAGCCAAATAGGCTGGATTATTTTTTTGAGCTCTTTGTAAAAGTAATTCGCTTTCCATAATACTAGTATTGTAACGAACAAGCATCTCATTGACAGATGGCGAATCTATATTATAATCTGTACCCAAAACTGCAGTATTACTACTTCTTTTTATATCATCAATTGCAAAATTGGTTAACGTAATTTGCTTCTCGTTGAGCAATGAATTTGCCGTTTTGGTTGCGTTATCAGTGGTTTTAGAGGCTATATATTGATCTAAAACATAAATATCATTATTGCGTAAATAGTTTTCTTTAGTACTTTCGATAGCGCTTTTTTCTTTGGCAAAAACAGCTATTCTTTGGTTTAAATATTCAATAGTTTTAGTGAATTTCTTCTGCTTGTTGGCCACAATATCCTTATCCAACTGATCTATAAGCTTGTCTAAGATTTGAACAGACAAAGCGGGATTTGTCCCTTTGTGACTCAAAAGCAAATTGGTATTGGGACTTTCAAAAGAATCGATTGTTAATGCTCCTTTCAAATTTTTGACAGCAGTTCCTTTGGACTCTACGGTTACGATATACTCTTTGCCTAAATAATACGGAATATTTTTTTCGGCTTTATCCGTAAATACGAGAGTAAAAGGTATATCTGCAAAAATTGAATGAGGTCTTTTGTTTCCAATCAAATATTTCTTTGCAGTAGTCAAATTAGTTACTAAAAAACCATGCTTGTCAATTTGTACGTTATAAGTTGCATCAGATAAAGAATCACTAGCAACTGTTGTTTTTATGGTAAAAGGAATATCATAGATAACCTTATTATCCAAATATCCTTTTTCGTAATAACTAATATTGAGTTTTAAATCTGTGACAATTTTGGCAAGGAAATCATTAGAAGTAATATACATTTTTTCCTCTTCAAGATCATCTTTCTCTTTCTCTTTTACAGTATTGGTGGTATTAATAATCTCTGAATTATTTTCTTTCTTAACATCAATATTAATCAAGGCAGATGTTTCGTATGAAGGTGATACAGAACGAATATAATAGTAAGCTCCCCCAACACTTAAGAATAAACTAACCAAAAACCAAGGCCAATATTTTAAGTATTTAAAAAAATCTTTTTTAGAATCCATAATGCTTTTATTTGAATTGAAAAACTTAAAATTTTTAAAAAAATAGATTTTAGTTATTTTTAATGATTAATAATAATGCTGCAAACGAGAGTGCGATTCCTATCAACTGAATTGGGTCTTTGATTAGTCCTCCACTATTAACCTTTAATTTGTTTGGCGTAATTATAATTACATCGTTTTGTCTAATTCTGTAATTTGGATTTGACATCCATGAAGCTGTTCTCAAATCGATATGATACACTAACCGTTTTCCTTCGACCTCACGAATGAGTTTTACATCTTTTCGAATTGCCGAATAAGTAAGATCTCCAGCTGTTCCTATTGCATCTAACAAAGAAATTGTTTCTTCTGTAAACGGGTAAACTCCAGGGGAAACTACCTCACCGAGTATGGTAAATTTATTATTGAGGACACGAACCATAACTGTTGGATTCACAAGATAGCCCTCGTTTATTAATCTATTTTTAACATTGATTTCTACTTCGGCAGGTGATAAACCTCCTACTTTAATTTCATTCAATATTGGCATCGTAATATTTCCTCTGCTATTTACCAAATATCCAGAAAGTTTCATTGTCTCTACTGAAGCATCCGTATTTATTGATCCGCCAATATTAAATGGCGCAGCAACCAACGGATTAAGATCACCTACTTCTACTTTTAAAATATCATTGGGTTGTATTTTTGTAGATACATAATTCAGTGGTGCATTGGCATAAGAGTCTAAATCTTGCAAATACAACATGTTTTTTCTGGTAGTACATGATTGTAATATCAGTAAAAACAATAAAATTATTGGATAAAGTTTATTTTTCATTTTGGATAGTTTTATAGCAGTAGTTTTGGTTTGATTAGATTGGATACAGTCGAAACAAAGATTTTCTATTTCTACAGTTTTATGTTTTGTTTAGTGAACTATATATTGCCTTAAAGCAATCGTCTTTTTCAAAAAAACAGCCTGAATCGCTGTTAAACCGTGGTACTTGTATATTTTGTAATCCTCATACAAAACTTCTAATGCTCGTTTTGCACTAGTACTCATGCCTCCCATTCGCATCTTTACAATATATACATCTATGTATGTCATCTTAATTTTATGCTTGTACAAATAGCGCAGTAAAAATTCGGTATCCGAAGCTATTTTAAAATCAAGACTATACATACCGTATTTATCAATTACCGATTTTTTTAAGTAAACTGTAGGATGCAAAGGCAACCATCCCCCTTTTACTTTGTCAAGACTAAACCTACCTCCAATTCGATTTCGGATTAATCGTTCTTCGGCATCATTTGATACGTAAACCCCATTTCCATAAATACCATCTGTATTTTTGTAAAACTCAAAACGAGCTACTATCCGACTGATGGTTTTAGAATCATAAAATTCATCATCAGAATGCATTAACCCAATAATATCGCCCGTTGCAAGCTTAATTCCTTTATTTATTGCATCATACATTCCATTATCAGGTTCCGATATAAAATGGCTTATTTTGTTGCCATAAGATTGAATAATTTCTTTGGTTCCATCTTTAGAATTTCCATCAACAATAATATATTCGATATTGTGATAATTTTGATTTAATACACTTTTGATTGCTTTTTCGATTGTATTTTTTCTATTGTAACACACTGTTATTATGGAGACTTTCATAAATAGATAGTTTAAAAATTGAATTTTATTCAGAATTTAAAAGGCATAAAAAATTGTCTCTCAATACGAAATTGAGAAAACAATGACCTTTAAAAATTGTTGAAAAATGGTAAAGTTTATTGGTTTTGTAATAGCTTATCAAAATAATTTATTGTTGCTAATAAGCCGTCTTTTAATTGAATCTTGGGTTCCCAACCTTCGAGTTTGTTTTTGGCCAGAGTAATGTCTGGTTGTCTTTGTTTAGGATCATCTTGTGGTAATTCTAGATGAATAATTTTAGATTTCGAATTCGTTAAACCAATAATGGTATTGGCTAATTCCAACATTGTAAATTCGTTTGGATTTCCTAGATTCACAGGCCCTAAAAAATTAGGATCAGAATTCATCATTCGAATCATTCCTTCTACTAAATCATCAACATATTGAAAAGAACGAGTTTGCTGACCATCACCAAATATTGTTATATCTTTTCCTTGCAAAGCTTGAACAATAAAATTAGAAACCACTCTACCATCAGCTTTATTCATATTAGGACCATAGGTATTAAAGATTCTAATGATTTTGATAGCAACTTTATTTTGATTGTGATAATCCATAAATAAAGTTTCGGCACAACGTTTTCCTTCATCATAGCACGATCGAATACCTATTGGATTTACATGTCCCCAATAATTTTCGGTCTGCGGATGAACAAGCGGATCGCCATAAACTTCACTTGTACTGGCTTGCAAAACTTTGGCGTTGACACGCTTGGCTAATCCCAACACATTGATAGCTCCCATCACCGAAGTTTTAATCGTTTTTATAGGATTATATTGATAGTGTACTGGTGATGCTGGACAAGCCAAATTATAAATTTCATCAACCTCAGCATAATAGGGTTCGGTTATATCGTGTCGCACCATTTCGAAATAAGGATGATCTAAAAGATCAATGATGTTAGATTTGGCACCAGTAAAGTAATTATCAAGACAAATTACTTCGTTGCCTTCGTTTAACAATCTTTTGCATAAATGTGAACCTACAAAACCAGCTCCTCCTGTTATCAATATCCTTTTCATCCTTAATTATATTTGTTTTTTAATGAATTTACTTTAGTCTGAATTTGAAAAAAATAATGAGATTTAAATCGTGCCAAATAAAATCCTTCTTTACCGTCTAGAAAACCTAATTTTAAAAAATAAGCTCCAACAAAATAAACCGCTGGAAGTAAACCTGTGTTAAGAAGACCATACTTTATTTTTTGATTTACAGATAAATGCGAGTTATTTTCCTTTTGTAATTGCAAATATCTTTGTGCTTCCCAAGTAGAATAAGCATTGTGTTTATCGATATAGTGTTCTAAGTTTTTGAAGTCCTTATGGATAACTTTTGCATTTATTATTCCAACTTTACCTTCTATAATAGGATGTTCGTGTACTTCCATATCCAAGTGACTCCATAAATCTTCGTCGATTTTTTCGTAAGCCCCTTTAGATTTTTTAAAGAGTGCCGATTTTTGAAAACCATATCCGTATTTCAGTTTTCTACCCATAAAATAGTTTTCAAACTGTATAGTATAACCGTTATACTTCGTGTCTTTTATTTTTGTGGCAACCTCATCAACAAAGGCTTCGGTTACAAATTCATCTGCATCCAAAAATAATATCCATTCGTGACGAAGATCAGCATTTTGCAATGTCCAATTGCGTTTTTTGGGGAATTTACCGTTCCATTGAAAAAGTAATACTTCGGCTCCCATAGCAACTGCAATATCTCTTGTATCATCAGTACTTCCTGAATCTACCACGATAATTTGATCAAAGCGTCTTAACTTATCCAAACATGAGGGCAAATTAAGTGATTCGTTTTTGACCGAAACGACTACTGAAATTGGAATTTTATTCATAGCTTCTATATTTAATAAATTTTGCAGGATTGCCTGCTACTATAGAATTTTTTTCGACATTCTTGGTGACTATACTTCCTGCACCTATTATTGCGTTTTCACCCACTATTACCCCTGGCATGACAAATGTTCTAGCACCAATAAAAACACCTTTGCTTATTGTTATTTTCCTGGTAATCAAATTCAAAGAGGGTTTATTAAAAGCATGAGTTCCTGTACATAAATAAACTTCTTGGCCTACCGTAGCATGTTCAAAAATTTCTACAACTCCAAGAGTGTAAGCATTGGCTCGATCTCCTAAACAGGCATGATCGTGTAAAATTAAATTCCACGGAATTTGAATTCTTGCCCTTTGATGCACAAATGGTTTTCCGTAAATCTTGCAACCAAATAATTTGAGCCAAAACAATCTCCAACCGTTGGCGGGTTTTGGAGTCCAAATACAAAATAACAACCATACATAATCCCAAATTACCATTTTGACTCTCTGTGATATTGACCAAGGCGAATCATAAGGTGTGTTTTGATTGTATTCTAGTATATCATTACTCATTTAATATTGATTGAAAATCATTAATAAACATTTTTGCAATTTTAGAAGTAGAAAAATCATCATACACTTTTTTCCCATTACCTGAAATTTTTTCACAAAGCTGATTATCAGTCATTAATCTTAAAATTTGCTGAGAAAGTTCGTGTGTTTGATTGTAACTGCTTTGATTAAATCTCAGACAATTTAGTTCTGCAACAGCATATTCATCAAAACAATGGTGATTTGATAAAATTGTCGCACAACCATAAGACATGGCTTCTCTAGGTGCTACTGGACCTGCATCGCCAGTCCCGTCTTGAACTGGGTAACAAAAAATCTTTGACTCGTAATAAAGTTTCGAAAGTTTGTCTTGATCATAAACAGAACCGATGAAGTTTACATTCCCTTTTTTGCTTTTTAATTCATTATAATATTCTTGTCCTCCACCACCTTCTGCAGGTTCCCAAGGTCCCACTATATTGAGTACCCAGTTTTTAGTGATCCTTTCGGGAATACTATTAAAAGCATCAATCAAAATATGTACTCCTTTTTCTTTGTCTAATCGTCCTACAAACAAAATGCTTTTTACTTTTTCACCTGCAAAATCTTTTAGTTGAAACGGCACAGGATTGGGTATGTACGAGATTTTTTTATGATCTTCTGGCTTAATTCTTTCTTTAATCAAATCAAAAATCATAGGCGAACAAGCTCTAAACTTACTAGCATTTGAATATAATTTCATTTGCCATTTGGGTCTTCGTTCGACACTTACATATATTTTGCCTTTTGATTTGTTTCTAAAAAAAATAGGTAACCAAAATGTATTAGAAACTACTATATCCGAATCAATATGCTTAAGAGTTCTTAAAGTATAAATTAAATCATAAAACTTTAAAACAAGTAAACTTTTTGGAGTTGCGAAACCTTTTACTCGAATATGTGACACCCCGTTTATGGTTTCTTTATCTTGAAAATCACTGTGCGATCTACTAATGTGAGTTACTTCATGTCCTAAACTAACAAACTCTTGTCCTAACTTAAAATAAATTTTTTCAACTGCACCGCCCAAAACTGGTGGGACTGGAAAAAAAGCACCTTGAACAATTGTAATTTTCATCGTTTCAAATCGTATTATATAATTGAACCATGTTTTTGCCTACCGCTTCGATGTCGTATTTTTCTTTAACTAATTTTCTACCGTTATTTCCCATAGCTTCTAGAGCTATAATTGGTGAATTAAAAACTTTCGACAAAGCATCTTTCAAATTCTTTACAGACAACTCAATCCACCAACCACAATTGTAATCTTCTAGATCTTGCCATGGTGTCCCAGTAGTTGTGATGACTGGAACACCAACTGCTAGAGCTTCAGCAACCACTATTCCGAAATTTTCGCTGTAAGTGGGCAAAACCATCACATCGGCAGAACGTAAAAAATCCCATTTGGCTTCACCATAAACAGCTCCAACAAAATGCACATTAGGTAAATCCTGAACACTCTGTTTTAGGGATTCTAAATAAGCTGGTGCGCCACTTCCTGCAATTTCCAACACCCACCCTTTTGTATTAGATTCCCGCCAAGCTTCGAGTAAAATTTCAACTCCTTTTTTGGGATGAATACGAGATATGAAAACCATTTTTTTTGTACCATATCTCCTTTTGCTACCATTTAATTCACTCAAATCAATTCCGTTTGGAATAATCGTAATCTTATTTGTAAAACTAAGTCTCTCAATACTATCTTTCTCCATTTGAGCAGTAGCATGAATATGATCTACTTTGTGAATTGCTTTATTTTGAAATAAGAAAAGAGCGATTTTTTTCTTCAAAGGATTGTGATTCAATATCCAAGTTTCTAGCATTCCGTGTGGCGATAAAACCACTTTTATCTTTTGCTCTTGCGCTATTTTTTGAAACCCCCAATTTTGTGGGCTCCAAATTCCGTTGATATGAACAATGTCTGGCTTTTCATGTTCAAGAAAAGTTCGAAACTCTCTCATCAAGGAAAACCAACGCAACAAATTATTATCAAAAAATTTTACAGGAACACCCTCAATAGTTATTGGAGATTTTGAAATTCCTGTGGCAATACTAAACGAAGTATCATTTTTTAGAGCTTTACTTAACAATCTCATGTACTCTGTAGTACCACCACCATTTTTATCGATACTTGCTATATAATGAATTACTTTCATGACCAAATTCAGATCTTAACGTTATTATTAGACTTAAACTTTTTAGAAAACAAATCCCACCTCTCTGTTAAAATATTTAAAATCCTTTGACAGTTCTTTAATTTCTTGAGCTGGATTTCCACCGTACAACCGATAAGGAATTTCAAAATGTTTATTTAATAATGCTTTTGCACCTAGAACACTGTGACTTGGTAAATTTGAACCACCCAAAATAGTTGATGAAGTTCCTACAAAACAATAATCACCAATTGTAATAGGATAACTGTCCTGAATATTCAAACCGATATTGATTGAATGTGTTAGCAATTGGCTTGCATATCCAGCAATGGTAACAAAATTGCCAATTTGAATTACATTGGTACAATCGATATGATGTTTTTTGGTAATGGATGAATGTTCTCCAATTATTAAATTTGATTTTCTATCTTTTTGATGTACAAAATGTTTCGAATCTGTATTAGTAGGGAAACCAGTAATCCAATTACCTCTTGCTATAGTTGAATACTTCCCAATTTTTATCAAATCTAAATGTACTGCTACATTAAAATTACCTATATAACTATCTGAACCCATAATCAGTTTTTGAGGATAAATCCAGGAAAATCCTATTCTGGCAGTTGGATCAATTTCGTATTTAAAAAATGTAACCAACATAAATCTTTTTAAAGGCCAAGGCATTAAAATGGTTATTATTTTTAGTACCATCTATTTAATTTTTTATAAATTCTACATACTGATGTACGGTATTATCAAAATCAAATCTTTTTGTGTTTATATACCCCAGTCTAATGATTTCGTCTCTAAATTCTTTTTCAATTAATTTCAAAAACTCATTTACAAAAGAGCTTGGATTGTCTGGGTCTGCATATAAAGCAGCCTTTCCTCCTACTTCGTCCATCATTGGTGCTTTGTTACTGGTAATTACAGGAGCACCACAAGCTTGAGCTTCTATTATTGGCCAACCAAAACCTTCTGAATAAGATGGAAAAATCATAGTATGACAAGTTGAGTATAATGCAATTACTTCTTTGTCGGTGGGATTCTGAATTTGTAATATTCTATCAGAAATCTTTAATTTTTTGATCAGTTCAAGCAATTCATCATTTAATTTTTCGCCAGCTAAAACCAATATGCCGTTCCAATAATTTTGCAATTCATACATCATATGAATCAATAATTTTCGATTCTTACGGTCTAAATCGGAACCTATATGCAGAATGAAATCGTTGTTTTTTAGTATTTCTAATTTATCCAAAACTAAATGAGCTTGACTTAGAGGCAATGGCTTGAATTTTTCAGATAAAGCATTATGAATGCAAATCCAGTTTTTGGAAATATTAGGCTTCGTGTCGATTTCGTTTAATTGATTTAAGGTAAATTCCGAAACAGCCACCACCTTTTTGGCTTCACTCAAAGCACTCAAAATTATCCGTTGCAAAACCTTCCCTGATTTTGTTACTGGACAATAAGTATCTAAATATCCCAAGCCAGCTCTTATTGCCAATACATCATGACAAGTAATTATTGTAGCGTTTTGGGGTAAAAAACGTAAATAAAACGCATTAGAATGATCGCAAATATGATAGTTTACCGATTGTAATGTTAAGAAGTTTAAAAGCCTAATCCCTAAAAGCTGAATTGGGAATACTATAAATTTATCAACGTAGCCTAACCACTTTATCAAAATTGAATTATTGAAACTTAATTTTCTAAAGATGTCATTTGGTCGAATTGTAGTAATCTGAAAACCATATTTCGAGTACCCTCTAGCTATCAAAGCTTCAAAAATCAACATGCTGTATTGTTTGTCCGGCTTGTAATTACCAATTAAAACAATTTTTTGGATCATAAACTATTGCTTTGTAATACATAATCTGTTTTTTTTAAACTTGCCATTACTAATCCTCCCATAATCACGGCATATCCTAAAATACTGGGTTGTGCCCATTGTCCTTGAATCAAGGATACAACTGCTGCGCCGCATAAAACAAAAGGAAGCAGTTTATCTTCTTGTGGCAATCTAAACGATTTCATTGTCATGCTTATTCCTAAAATAACTCGCAAAAGAATGAGGCCTCCGCCAAAAATAATTCCTTGTTCACCACCTAATCGTCCAAATTCTGTTTCTGCTATTAGGAATGTAATTTTACCGTTCAACATTTGTGCTCCTGCATTTGTACCCATTCCTAAATTTCCAGCAAACATAGGCTGATCGAATAAATCTACTATTGGAGCCGTAATATCATTCAACATTCTTAAAAAAATAGAATCTTTTAATCCACCTCCATCGGTCGCTTTGTTTGCAGATTCTACTCTATCCATAAACACTTCTGTACTCAAATTAAAAGTTTCTGAATATTCCTGAAGTGCCAGTATTACGAGATAAAAAACAACAACACTCAACACCAATTTCATCACCATTTTGCTACTGGTCATTGAGGCTATTACCGCAAACAACCCAACTATTGCAACTGCTACTACTGCCCCACGACTGATAGTTAATGGCAATGCTATGACTAAAGTAATTGTACTGATACTCAGTAAAATTTTTGAACAATACTCTTTGGACAACCAAAAATAAAATACAAAAACGGATACAGCTGTGTAAAAACTTGCCAATCCAGAGATAAACGAAAAGGTTCCTGGTGGACGACTATAGCCCATTGCTCCAGAAAAACCAGCACTTCCTTCGCCTCCTACACCAACGTTTATAAATGCTGTTTGTGGACTTATGAATTGGAAATAAACAATTATCGTCATTACGATATTCATAACCAATAAAAATCTGCCCATTTGAAGCACATCGTCTTTGGTAAAAACTTGTCCCATTATAAAAATTAATGGAAAATGAACCAACATTATCCTTCCTCCATAAAGTCCTACAAAAAGATTTCCGTGCCCGAAAGTCAGTGTAATTGCCAAACCGTATAATGTAAATATCAATGCAAAAACCACAAAAGAATTTACAAATTTAACATCCAGCATCAAGGCCTTAACTATTATGTAAATAGCAATAGGATCACGAACCACTAATAAAGGTGCTGCTAAACTAGGCAAAAACCATTTGCGCAGCGCCCCTTCAAAAATCCAAAGTAGAAAATACAACCATATAGCTATTTTTAACAGTTTATATTTTGGTTCTATATCTAATTCACTCGCTATATTCATTTACCATAGTTATTTATAAAATCCTTAACGAAGAAAGAGCGTCTGCCATTTCTTGACCATAAACTGACCATGGTCTTGTTTGAGCTTTATTTTGTGCCGAAATTCCAAACTGTTTTAGAATTTCTGGTTTTTCAAATATTTTATCAAAAACTTCTTTTATTGCTGATGATGAACCAGCTGGTACTATCCAACCATTTTCATTATCGGTAATTAAATCCGGTCCAGCCGTACGATCAGTTGTTATTACAGGAACACCTTGTGACATTGCCTCGGTAATTACCAAACCAAAACCTTCGAAAAGAGAAGGAAAAACCAACACATCATTTTCTCGCATACAGGATAGTACTTGATCGTGTGACAAGGACGGAATCCAATGATGTGTTTCTAAAGCTTCGTTTAAAGCGTTGCAATCAGAAACAGCTTTGTGACCAACAACAGTCAATGTTATCCTGTCTTCTAACCCCTTAACTGCATCAAACAAATAAGAGATTCCTTTTCGCTGTGACAAACCTCCAACAAATAGTACCTTGAGTTTACGACCTTGAAGTGGCTGGTATTCTTTTGTTAAATTTACCTCTGGAAATCCATAAGGAATCACTTTTATCTCAGCCAAATTCCCCGAATATTCTTTTAATGTTTTTTTGGTAAAACTACTCGCTACATAAATCACATCTGCAAGTGCCAATTCTTGATCTTTTTTTTGAAGCTTTTCTGGCGAATCATTAAAACCAGTAAGCGTACTTGACCATTCTGGATTGATGTCAAATTCATTTTGCATTAATAGGCGAGCGCTTCTCCAATACCCGATAGGCAAATCATAAATGCATTTTATTCCTAACTGTTTCGCTTTTACAAAAGTTGACAAAGCACCATCTTCATAAGCATATACTCCTGAAAGACCTTGCTTTTGGGCTTTTTTTAAATTATTGGCGACCCAAGTATCGTGCTTTTTATAAATATTATCAATGCAAAAAAATCCTTTTTCGTGAGCAATTAAGCTATCCAATTTGAGTTTTGAGGTAAATAACCGACCAAATTCATAAAATGATTTGGATCGTGTATAAGGTTGCCATGTACTATCCAAACTCCTTCTTTTTAAATCTTTTAGCTTTGAATAATCACTCAATTTATACAATATTTGATTTGGAAATATCGCTATTGATGTAAATAGTTTGAATAATCTTCTATTATCTAACAATCCTGTTATCAAGTTTTTTGAATTCGCATTCAATGTAGGATGTGAAACAAGTAACTTCATGATATCGAAATTGAATTAATAAATTGTTTCGTCATACTTTGTAAGTCAAAAACCTCAACATTTTTCTGAATTATATTCAAATTATTTTTTTCGTATCTGATGATTTGAGGTATTCGATATTGTCCTTGTGTTGGTGTCCATTGCCTAGAAACACAAATTGTATTTACTTGATGCTCTCGGTATGCTGCATAAACTCCACTTTTTTCGGACTGAAAATAAGGTGTTGTCGATATACCAAAATCACTATTTACTAACACTTCGGATATTACCTCTTCGGATTGAATTCCTAAAACCTGATAACCAATATTGTACTTTGTTAAAATCGTTATGTAATTCTCTAACTCAGAACCATTTTTCCCAATGAAAATAAATTTTATTGGTTTGACTAATTGATTCGAAATATTGTTTAAATCTTCTATAAAATCATCAAATGGAGCTCCATAATGTATCGCCCCAAACAAGACAAATTGAGTACAGTCTATATTTTCTTTTTTGACAGCTGTAAATGGAATGTTTCCGCAAATAGGTAAAACTTCTGAATTGATTTGATGTTCGTTCAAAAAATATTGGTACAATTTATTTTGAGTGTTTACGAGATTTGTATTTGTATTATGAATTACTTTTTCAATTATTAATTGCTGAAATTTGCCAATACATTTATGCTTAAACGAAGATTCGATATCAATTCCCAACCACAATTCATGAAACATGATATGCCATTTGTGTTTTCCTTTTAATTTCTTTAAAAAGGAAGGCAACCAGAAAGGCAATCCTTTTGCATTAAAGCTATAGGGAACAAATTGTAAACTAATCCAATCCGGATTATAAACAACTAATGATTGTTTTACTGTATTTAAACGTTGAGTAGTTGGTGTATTATTTGGAATACGCATAACTGGTACACTAGTTCCTTCTATTTCTTGTTCTTCTTCGGTTACAATAATTTTACTATTATCATTTAGAGCAATAATCTTGGCTTGATGATTTTGTCTTATTAGCTCACCAGCCAAGCGTCTCGTGTAATCTCCAACCCCATCAAATCCAGGCTCCAATGAACCACAGAGAAAAAGTATTTTCATCAATTCAGTTTTAGAAGTCCTCTAAGGTTTCTCATAACACGATCATTAAAATCAACCAAAAAGAACAAACGTGGATAATAATTTCTAACATAAGAGAAGAATATAGAATATTTACTTTTTTCACGCCAAGAACCATTAATGAGATGAATTGCGTATGACTTTGGAGACAAAAAAACAGAATTTCCTACAAATATATCAGACTTGAAGATGATCATATTATTATCTAATTTTTGCTCAGAATCTTGATATACATAACCATATTTTTCAGCAATTTTTGATATTATAGGTCCTATTATAAACTCCTCACATAATAATGTATTATTCTCATCAATAAGATGCTTGTCTTGGTAAAACTCTAAACAATCTTTTAAATAAAGATTCCCTTTTTTTGCGGCCATTATTGCTGCCTGAACATTCAAACCAAATACAAGATCATTTTCATTTTTGGGTCTAAAATTCTTATCAAGTTTCGATTTTTCGGTATCAGTAAAATTACCTGGATGCAACTCATGAGAGGTAAAAAAATCATAATCCAAGAATTCACTAAAACTCTTGAATACCTTAACATCCGAATCTAAATAGACTCCTCCCTCGGTATATAGAGCATACAACCTAATATAATCGGCAACAAAAGCCCATTTTCTAGCTTTGAATGCTTCATGTACAAATGGGACTGAACTAAAATCAAAGCTATTGGCATCCCATAATCTGATTTGATAATCTGGCATTATTTCAGACCAGCTTTTCATACAATCCAAAATAAATGGGGATTTTTCGTCACCACTAAACCAACAATAATGAATTACTTTAGGAATTTTATTCTCGCTCATTGTATTTATAGATTGTTAATTACGAATCAGTACTTTAAGATTTGATTTAATTTTGATTTGGAGTCAATTTAAACAATACCGTACTTATAAAACCATCTCTTATATTGTTTCTTACTTTAAGAGTTGTTTTAAAACTCCCCAAATTAGTATATAGATCTTGAGTTAAATTTAAAATTTGATAATCATTTTTTTGAAGAACCTTTTGCTCGTACAAAATTTTCATATAGAGTGACACTACATTTTTCATTTTTCTTAAAGCAATGTATCGATAATCATTCTTAAAATTTATTGGTTTTAGGCGATCTAATTGATAACCTATAAGCAAAGGCTCAGAAAGTCCAAATCCTAAAAATAATTTTTTATAATAATTGATTTCTGTTCTGTTTTTAGGAATGTAATGACAAAATTGTAGTTTCTTATTCCATAAAATTTTATAGCCAATCATTCCCAAAGCTAAACAGAGTTCGTGATCTTCTCCACTTACTAATGAAGTCCCTTTTCGTCCAGTAGATTGAAATTTGAATTGATATTTATGTATCAACTCTAAAAAGGCATTTTTATTTACAATCATTCCAGCACCGTAAACAACTTTTCGGGTATTGGTAATGTCTCCTTCTTCTAAATATTGAGAACCTACAGCCAAAGTGTGATATTGATTTTTCCAAAAATAAGGTGGCTCATGACCTTCAAAAACAGGAATACCATATCCTCCAATTACACCAACATTAGGATTATCATTAATAATTGATAAAGCGTCGTGCAAATAATTTTCAGACAACCAATTATCGTCATCACAGAATAATAAATAATCAAAGTGAGCATTATTGATCCCGCATAAACGGGCTGCAGACAAACCTGGCTCAAATTCTTTTATGATTCTAAAATTTGGTTTGTTTGCAGTAACATTATTTTTCCATAAACGATTAGCTACTTCAGAGGTATTATCTGTAGAGGCATTGTCTATTATTATAACCTCCCATTGATTAGGAGCAATATTGTCTTGATTTAACAAATGCTCTATAGTTGGTTTTAGCCTACCAACACTATTATAACAACAAACTATTACACTTATGCCTTTCATAACTTGCTCATTTTATATTTAAATTTTTTAAGCAAAAAGTTCAAATAACGTTTATAAGATATTTTTTTTTCGTACCAGGCTCCTCCTTTAGAATCTAACCATTTATCTATATTGAAATAATCTTTAGACAACTTATACAAATCTTTTCCATCTGTAACATAGTCGTTGAAAGATTCGGTAATACGTATTAGTTTATCGATTCCTGGTATTTTTTTGGCTGAAAAAAACACTTTGTTATAAGGGATTGAATTCCAAAGAATTAAGAATTCGAACCAATTATTTATTTCTCTATCACAACCTTTGATGAACCAATTAGAGGAATCCAATGGCATTCGTCCTAATCGTCTATTCCATTTTGAAGTGGCCTCATTTTCATCTTTATAATGCAAAAAATGAATTTCAATATCACCAAGCAAACCAATAGGATATCGTTCTTTTAGATGAAGTTTTTCGTATTCTATGTATTTAGTTCTTTTTACAAAAACTAAATTATGCTTTAAATAAACTGGCAAACTATTAGCCATTTTTACAAAGTCTAACGGAGGGATAAACAATCCAACAAATGGCGAATTGTATTTTATTTTTCGTTCAATATAAACCTCGGCACCCCAACAATCATTTGATATAATACAAAAGTCTTTATTCATAATTTATTGAAATTTACTGAAACAACCTCCTATATTTTCCGCTATAATCAAAATTATTGATTCTCATTTTAATAACCTTTGCCGGAATTCCTGCAACCACATTACAAGATGCTACATCCTTTGTTACGGTTGCCGAAGCGGCTACAACAGCTCCTTTTGCTAGATGAACTCCTGGTAATACCATAGCTCTTGTGCCAATCCAGACATAATCCTCAACGATTATTTCTTTATTCCGTATTCTTTCGTATTCAAATAATTCATCGTGATCGGCTGTCAAAAAAATTACATCTTCAGAAATAGAAACGTTACTACCTATTTTTACATTGCCTCTCGTATCTATTCGACATCCTCCATTTATAACAGAATCAATACCTATCTCAAGTCCTTTAGAAGAATCAAATTTGCAGTTCATACAAATTGAGCTCCCCTTACCTATCTTAAATCCCATTGCCGTTCGATAATACCATAACCGTATAGTATGACTAGGAATATGAGAAATTATATGATTGCACAGATACAATCTAAATTCAGACAAAAAGCTTTTGATTTTCATAGATTTAAGACATTACAAAACGAAACATATTGAAAAACAGTTTGTAATTCCAAGGGCTTCTACCTCTTATTATAGACTTTAAATAAGCTATTAAGCCAACCATCAAACTTTTTCTAAATCTGAAACCAAATTTTTTTGAAAGTTTGGAATGCCAAATAGGTAGAACATCAAAATAATAACTTTTCAATTCTCCTAATGGAATAGACGAATTGTTGGTTTCGTGAATTCTGTAATACCCAATTACCTCATCACAGTAATATAAATTTCGGTTTTCAGCGTACCGCAACATCAATTCGGCATCACATATTTGAGTATTTAAAAACAGTTTCCCTTTCAATTTAATTTCGTCAAGAATTTTTTTTCTAAACATTGTAAACACAATATGAAAAGGGTTTTCGAAGGCTATTTTTTCGAAGGCATTTTCGATATACCCAGACTTAATAGGTGCATTTTCTTCGGTATATTTTATTGCGCCCGTTTTTTCAAAAAGTCTTTTATATTTAAAAGAGATAAAATCGGATCTTGTGTCAGTGAGTTTCTTAACTCCTTTTTCTATAAATGTATTGTTGTGAACATCATCAGCATTTGCAATTACTACATATTCACCTATTGCTTTATCGTAAACATTATTCCAGTTGGGTCCTATTCCTAAATTTTTTTCATTTCTAAACAATTTAACTTTAGGTTCATTCGCAAAATTTTCATTCAATATTTCCCAAGTCCCATCAGTAGAATAATCGTCTTGAATAATTATTTCAATATTATCATAAGTCTGTGACAAAAAATAGTTTACAGTTTCTTCAATATATTTTGCAGCATTATAAACAGGAATACAAACGGATACTAATGGAGTAGTCATTTTATAAAATATTAAATCATTAAACTAAATCGTTTTTAACCTATGAATCTTTAATTGTGCATAGAACAAATAAATCAGCGCTTGAATAACCGAAATGAAGATATTGAAACTCAATACCCCAATTAAATTTGAAACATCAAAAATCAATATCCCTATAACAATGCATATTAAATTTGCTAATATGTAGAGATACGGATTGATAAGCCAACCTCGACTTGAACAAAGCGAAAATAAAAGCCCCGTTAATAGTCCTAAACAACTTCCTGAAACATTTAAGACAAGAGCAGTGTCTAGCCCTTTGTAGTTTCCTCCTAATAGCCATAAAAACTGAGTCGAAAATAGCGAAACGCCCAACACAACTAATAAACATATTGAAAACAAGACCAAAACACTAAGCAAAAATTGATTAAACAATACTTTGTAAACATTTTTTTGTCTTGCAAAACGAGGAACCAACAAAGTTGAAAATAGTGTTCCGAATAAACCTAACAAAACCGACACTCTTCCTAATGCTCCTACTTGTGCTACTGAAGTTGCATCGCCAAAAATGGATATTAACCAAATCGTAATTTGTCCAGATAAACAATAATAAATGGCACCAGGCAAGATTATTTTGACAACAGATAATATTTCTTTTTGAATCTCAGGATCATTTGTCTGAGTGTTATCGGCAAAATTATCCGCTATTTTTTTTAATTTAATATTTCCTATGAGCCTAGGAATCCCGCTAGCTAAAATTGCTACAAATGCCCAAGGGAAAATAAAAATTGTCAATCCCGTTAAGAAAAGTCTAGCAATACCAACCATAACCTGGTTTTTTTGCAAAGGAAAAATGTCTTGATGCAATTTGGGAACAATCTCTAACAAAGAATCCGATAAGGCTGCAAAAAAAGCTGGGATCAATGATGCCGAAATCAAAATTGCAGTCAACCAACTTGCGCCATTATGCAGCAATAAATACATTAAAACAGGAATCGCTAATACAAAACATATTGAAGCAAACTTTCTTCTTAATACTAAACCTGTGGCCAAAATAGCTCCCAGTTTTTCTTTGTCTTCCCAAACCTTACCTCCTTCAGACATCACACCAGTTCCGATTCCACCATCAGCCAGCAAAGTCATTGTCCCAAGCATTGTATTGGCTAATGTGTAAAGTGCATATTCTTGAACAGTCAGCATATGAATAATTATGAGTCCACTTGCAAAACCTACAGCTTGAATAATTATTTGAGCAGAACCTGTTATGCTGATTAGTTTTCCCCATTGTTTTGCATTGTCAAAATGTGGGTGCTCTAGTATCCTATTTAACATATTTTAATTCAAAATTAAGGTTATGTTTAAATGCACAGTTTTATTTTTTACATTCTCTTTAAAACCCATTTCTTTCTCAACTTATCAAGTGGTAAATCATAATATTGATAAACCAAAAATGAAAACAAATAAGTGATAAACAAATACGCTAGCGTATAAGGAATTCTATCCGATTTGGTAAGCTCTTTGATATAATAATTGTACGGAATTATAAACATCCAATGGCTTAGGTATAAAACATAAGATACCCCTCCTAAAAAAGTATCTTTAGAATCACTTTTTCGCAATACACTATTGGCTAGTAATGGTATTAACAGGAAAGAAGTCAAAATATTAAACAGTTCGTTGTAACTGCTATCAATCACTTTTACTTTAGCTAATAAATCAGGAACTACATAATGAATGGCTAAAATTGCAATAAATAAAAGATTGAAAATCTTTTCTAGATTGGGCTTAAAAACTACTTTAGATTTATAGATTTCGATACCTATTATAAAATAAACTAGATATTTAAGAATTGTTTTGGAAAGACATAATTCTGGAACCATAAAAAAAAGTCCTAAGGCTACAAAAAAACATATAACAATAGCCCATAATCTTTCTTTTCTGGTTTTTATGAACAATAATAGTATTGGCAATAACAAGTAAAATTGCAATTCGATATCGAGTGACCAAGCAGGAACCAAAGGTGCAAAACCAAGCTGATTGTATCCTAACATAAAAAGATTGGCAAACCAAAAAACAATACTGCTTGTAGATTTAAAATCTAATGAACTTACTATTTCTGGTTCAAATGAATGAAGCATTATAAAAGTCAAAATACTCACTAAATAAAAAACCGGTAACAAACGAAAAATCCGACTACAGTAAAAAACAAATAAAGGATTTTTGGTTTTGCTATATTTGGTTTCATACATCAAGGAGACCCAATAACCACTAAGAATAAAAAAACAGAATACGGCCAAATGCCCTATAAAAACAAACTTAGTAATATGAAAAAGAACTACTAATGAAGCTAATATAAAACGAACAAAACCGGGTTTAATCATAAGTTAGTTTTTTTTCTTTAGATATATTCTGTACTAAATTTACTGGATCACTTATTCAAAATAATTTAGAATCGTGAATCCGCATTCTTTTAAAAGTTGTTCTTTGCGCATCAGCTTTAAATCTGATTCCATCATTTCCTGAACTAGTTCTGATAATTCATATTTACATTCCCAACCTAATTTAGTTTTTGCTTTTGTAGGATCTCCAATTAATAAATCAACTTCTGTTGGCCTAAAATAATTTGGATCTACTGCCAATACTTCTTTTCCAATTGGTATTTGATAATCTGGATTACTGCATGATGCGACGAAGCCTTTTTCTTCAATACCAATACCTTTAAACTCTAATTCTATACCTACTTCAGCAAAACTCATTCGAACAAATTCGCGAACTGGAGTTGTTTTTCCAGTAGCAATAACCCAATCTTCTGGTTCCTCGGCTTGCAAAATCATCCACATCATTCGTACATAATCTTTTGCATGTCCCCAATCACGTTGCGCATCAAGGTTTCCTAAAAATAATTTTTCCTGTAATCCCAAAGCTATCCTTGAAGTTGCTCTAGTGATTTTACGAGTGACAAAAGTTTCACCCCGAATAGGTGACTCATGATTAAACAAAATTCCGTTACAAGCATACATTCCATAAGCCTCTCTGTAATTTACGGTAATCCAATAAGCATACATCTTGGCAACAGCATAAGGTGATCTTGGATAGAAAGGCGTTTTTTCGGACTGTGGTACTTCTTGAACTTTACCGTACAACTCAGAAGTTGAAGCTTGATAAATTCGTGTCTTTTTTTCTAACCCCAACAAACGAACTGCATCCAAAAGTCTTAAAGTTCCCAATGCATCAACATTTCCAGTATATTCTGGTGTTTCAAACGAAACAGCCACATGACTCATAGCAGCCAAATTATAAATTTCGTCAGGCTGAATTTCCTGTATTAAACGGGTTAAGTTTGTACTATCGGACATATCCCCATAGTGCAGTATAAAATTTCTATCTTCTATATAAGGATCTTGATACAAATGATCAATTCTATCAGTATTAAATAAGGATGTACGCCTTTTTAATCCGTGTACTATATAGCCCTTTTCTAATAAAAATTCACTCAAATAGGCTCCGTCTTGTCCAGTTACTCCAGTAATGAACGCTACTTTTTTTGATGGATTCATAATCTAACTTTTTAAGCACAAAGGCATTGTATTGCAATGTTGCAAAGTTTATAAAACGTTAACTGTAAAGTTTTTTCTTGTTGAGATTTCTAGTTTAAAAGATTGATTTTTGGTAATCTTTCTCTTTTAAATTTTCGACATTTTGTAGAAACCAATTGTATGTTTGTTGTATCCCTTGTTCTAAAGATACTTTATGTTTCCAACCTATATTATGCATTTTAGAAACATCCATTAATTTTCGTGGTGTCCCATCTGGCTTACTTTTATCCCAAATAATTTCACCCAAATGACCAACCCTTTTTTGAATCGCTAGTGCTAAGTCTTTTATTGTCAAATCTTCGCCTGTACCAACATTATATAAATGTTCCGGCAATTTATTTTCGAGTGCAAAAACAACTGCTTCGGCTAAATCATCTACAAATAAAAATTCTCGCATTGGGTTTCCTGATCCCCATAATACAACTGGAGCGTGATTGTTATTTTTGGCTTCATGAAATTTACGAATCATTGCTGGCAAAACATGTGAACTATGCAAATCAAAATTATCATTAAAACCATATAAATTTGTTGGCATTAGACTCACAAAATCTTTTTGATATTGTTTGCGGATTGCTTCACATAATTTTACCCCAGTAATTTTGGCCAAAGCATACCATTCATTTGTTGGCTCCAATGCTGCTGTCAATAAATATTCTTCTTTTAATGGTTGAGGAGCAAATTTTGGATATATACAAGAGCTACCCAAAAATATAAACTTCTTTACTCCATGATTATGAGCTTCATTGATAAGGTTATTTTGAATTTGCATATTTTCCATCAAAAATTGAAAAGGAAAATCATTGTTTGCCAAAATTCCACCGACTTTTGCAGCAGCGTCTATAATAACATCTGGTTTTACATTTTGAATAAAATCTCGAACCGCATTTTGGTCTCTTAAATCTAATTCCTTACTAGAAACACCAATAAGATTATTGTAGTCTTTTTGCAACAAAGCTCTCCAAACAGCACTCCCAACCATACCTTGGTGTCCAGCAATATATATTTTAGATTTATTATCAATCATTGTTGGTGAAATTTATTAATAGACAATCATATTCATTTCTAAGTTTGCCTCAATTTATATTATAATAATGGAGAAGCTATAGATTCTAAATCTTGATAAACTTTTTTTACTTCTTGAGAATTTTCTTTTTGCAAAACCATCAAAGCGTCTGAAGTGTAAATTAAAATGCAATTTTTAACTCCAATAAAAGTGGTATGCAATAATGTTCCGATAACGATATTATTATTAGAATCTATTGGGTGTCCTTTTTGAACCAAGTAATCGTAAACCGACTCAAAAGAACCCAAATCTGACCATTCAAAATCACTAGCTACAACCTTGATCGCATTGCTCCTTTCCATTACAGCATAATCTATACTTATAGAAGGAATTTTAAGCGATAGTTCGTAATCCAAAAAACCATTAGAATTGTTTTCCCAGGCTGTTCTAGAAGCCCAATACACTTCTGGTTCAAAACTTTCTAGCTCTGATAGAAACTTTCCTGCTCTAAAACAAAAAAGGCCACTATTCCAAAAATTATTACCGCTTTCGAGATACATAGTTGCTGTTTTCAAATCTGGCTTTTCATGAAACGCAATAACATTTTCATGTTCAAATTCAATATAACCATAACCTGTTTCAGGTTTTGTTGGTTTTATTCCAAAAGTCACTAAAAAATCATTTTTTGCTAATTCTATAGCCTTTCTTAAAGCGATGTCATAGGACATTTCGCCTTCTATGATATGATCCGAAGGAGTAATCAATAAAATATCATCTGGCTTTGAAGCAAAAGCTGCAAATGCAATTGCCGCAGCAGTATTTCTTGGAACGGCTTCTACGATATGAGTAAAAGACATATTGAATTTAGACATAATGCTATTACTCATTTCATAATTATCAATATTTCCAACGACTATGGTTTTATCTGAAATGTTTTTATTTCTCGCAACAGTCTTTTCAAAAAGGGTTTGTCCTTCAAAAAGCTCAAGGTATTGTTTTGGCTGACTTTTCCTAGAAAGTGGCCATAATCTGCTACCAATTCCGCCAGACAATATTATATGAGTAATAGCACTAGTATTCATTATATAACTTTTAAAAGTTCTTTTTGATACACTTCTTGACGTAAACCTGTACTTGAAAAGCGATGGTCTCTTGTATTAAAATACAACTCTATTCCTTTTTTTTCGCAATAAGATCTTCCCGTAAAATCTTTTTCTTTATACTCTTCGCCTACTATACGAATATCGATAGTAAATGATTGCAAAATATCTTCCAAATCTTGTTCGGTTGCATAAGGTACTATTTCATCAACAAACTTGCACGCTTTTAACTGTATATAACGTTCTACAACAGTCTGAGTTGGTTTATTTTTTGTAGGACGATCCAAAGTTGGATCAGTTTGTAAACCAACAATTAAATAATCACAATGTAATTTTGCTTCTTCCAGCATTTTTACGTGACCTGCATGCAACAAATCGAAAGCACTAAATGTAATTCCAGTTTTCATCTTCTTAATGTTTTAAAATTAAAAAATTAGGTTTTTGAATACAAAATGATTTGAGAGAATATTTCAACCATTTTACTGGGGTTTTAAGATGCTTTTTTCAAATTTAAAAAAGGGTTCCCCGTGAATAGTTACAGATTAACTACTCAAAAAACAAAATAAAAATGGTTAAAAAACTTAAATAAATTACCGTTTTTGAAGACCATTTGAAGACTAAATTCTTGTCATTCATATATGACAAAATATTCAAATCAAATATTAGTTTTTCTCTAACAATAATTTAGGATAAAATTACCATATAACTCCTCAAAACAACCTCATTTTCGTCGCTAAATGTCCTAAATCAGGAAAACTTGTTATTAAAAATGTTAATATTATCAGAATATGAGAATTAAATTTACATCCTACAATAAAGATGAAGGTTTAAACCTTCAACCTATTTATTAATCTCTAAACACTATTATATAGATATTGATTTGAGGTTATTATATAAAAGAGCTTACCTATTATTTAAATGAACTTATTAAGGGACAATTAATAAATCTAAGAATTATGAAATGGTATGTAGTGTACACCAAACCTAAATGGGAAAAAAGAGCAGCTGAACAACTAACACGATTTAATATTAACTGTTACTGTCCAGTAATAACGAAAATCCAACAACGATCAGATAGAAAGATAAAGGTTGAAGTCCCATTATTTAATCACTATATATTTGTACGAATAGCCGAAAAAGATAGAAGTAAAGTATTCAATTCTCCTGGAGTTGTAAGATATTTATTTTGGCTAGGAAAACACGCTGTTGTAAAAGATCACGAAATTGAAACTATAAAAGAATGGCTTGAAAGTGGAGATACTGCTTCTGAAATATCAGTTATGCAATATCAAATTGGAGATAAAATACATTTAAATTCTGGTCCATTTTGCGAACAAAATGCTGTAATCAAAGATATCACAAAAACACATTATGTTTTAATTTTAGAATCTTTGGGGTATGTCTTAAAAGTAAAACATAAATAAAAAAACAATAAGAGCTTACAAAAAGTTAAATACTTTTTTGAGCTCTTTTATTCGATAGAAAAGTAAAATCTTAACTCAACTGGAAGATTTGACTTTCTTTTACGCCTAAAATCCTAACTAATTGATCTAACTTTGACAATTTAAGATCAACTTTTCCTTTTTCAATATTTTCATATTTTTTTACGCTAATCTCCATTTGGATAGCAACATACTCTGGTGTATGATTATTTCGCAATCGATACTCTTTTATCCGTAGATGATAATTTTCCATAATCTAATTTCTTTAATTATTAAACTATACTATTTTTAAAAAACGATTCTAAATTTTATTTGGTTTCATTAAAAAATATTGAAACATCAAATTTAAATATGAACTCAATTGAGACTTCTAATACTTTTGAAATTTCAATTAACTTTGAAACTGTTAAATCAACATCTCCTCTTTCTATTTTGCCATAACCACTGGCACTCATTTTCAATTCTGCTGCAACATATTCCCTTGTCATATTCTTTAATTCCCTAATTTTCCTAATATTTTTATACACTACATACTTCATCACTAAAGAAAATATATAAATTTTTAATTTTTTAACATATAAGACTCTATTATTGTTACCATATATTTTGAAGCACAATCTACTTTTGTAAAATTTTGAAAAAAAAACAGATTTTATATAAAAAACATAAACTATTAACAAGTATTTATGTTAAATACACACTTATCACTAAGCCCTTATTTTAATTTTAAGCTAAAGTATATAATGTTTCTACTTTAAAATAATAAATCTGTTCAACGTATTTTAAAATCCGATAAAATACAATAAATTAGATTTTAGGGGGTAAAATTACTTTTTTCATGTGGTAAATCTGCAACTTATAAAGAGTTTAATCCTACAATCACTCAATAGATACTCTTTAAATTAATTCTTTTGAGGATCTTTAAAAAGAAAAAAAACACTTAGAATTAAAATATTATAAAATAAAAAGACTCAGATTACAATTTATAATCTGAGTCTTTTTTGAGATCTATTTATTTTATATTATTGAGTTACCAATAACTGAGGATATGGATCTGATGGAGCATCAATGATTACGGTTGGTACATTTTCTTTAACGCTTACCATTATTTTATTAATAGATGAGTCTCCTAACAATGCATTATTGACAAATATTCCGTAAGTAGCGCCAAAATTCCTTACAATACTTCCTTTAATTGTTGAATTCAATACATAATTATACATTCCATGATGAACCGTTGGAGAATACAATCTAATATCATCAGAAAAAGTACATCCCTCTATTATACTACCTACCCCTCTTATTATTGCATCTGTCGATTTATTGTTGTAAAATCTACAACTATAAATTCCTAAAGCAGCATCTCGCATAATATTAGGTCCTTTATGGTTGGTAAAATCACTATTGGCAATGATGGGGTAATTTTGACCGGATATATCAAAAGCCAGATCGTTACCATCAAATTTACAATCTACCCATGCATCTAAATTATCAGCTCGTGTGGCTCTCATAGATACTGCCGTACCACAATTAATAAATTGATTTTTATAAAACATAGTTTTATCAACAAAACTTGAAGTATCGCTATCATTTGCCCACGGGTAAAGAGGGTCTTGAAAAAAGCCAATTGTGCAATCTACAAAACCTAAATTTTCAAGAAAGTTATTATCAAAACCCACCATTTGCTTTAGATGCATTCCATACTTTTGGTTTCTAAACACCACAAACTTAATGTTTTGAAACGCCATATGATGTTTCCCGTAATCTTGAGAAGAATATATACCTGTATTTCCTCCCTGAAGCGTCATATTTGCAAATATAAAATTTGAATCTTGTCCACCTACAAGTGATATCAATGGAAAATCATCTGTCATACCAACGATAACGGTTTTACCAGTACCTTGTCCGACAATTCCATGTTTAGAATCTACAGGTAGTTTTAAGGTTGATTTTATATAAAAAATACCCTCAGGTAATTCGGCTATACTATTTTTATCAATTAAACCTTGAATATAAGCCGTTTGATCTTCAATTTGATTTAATCTTATTTTTTCTTCTCTAACAGTTTTCCAGTTTGCCCCTAACGGATCTGGCAATGTCTCCCAATTTGGTTTTTCCCACGGAGTATATTTTGTCCCCTTTACACTTTTTACGATAGTATTAATATCGTTTGTATTGGTCATTTTTCCATTTTGTTCAACACCATTAAACGAAATAGCATTCGATTGATCTAGATTTCCTAAAAGATCGAATCCAGTAACGGTTCCGGACTTTCTGGTGTACTTTCCTAAACCGTTCATTAAAAACATATTTGTATTTACTGACACTACGTCTTTGGATGTTCTAAGAAACTTATTTAAAAAGAAAACATCATTGGCTTCTATATCATAAGATGGTGTTGGATCAGAATCATAACTTCCTCCACCAAAATCAGTAATCTTTACATTTCCCATATTGGTTGCCGAAAACATGGCTTTAGTTCCTTCGCCCATAAGATTCCATCCTTCAGCATCCAACCCTACAAATGTTGCAGATTGTAAACCCGAAAGTTCGGTTGTGTCGCCATGAGGTGTCAAAAAATTGGTATGCAAATGGACATTTCCATAACTTGGTGTTGTACTATTCCCCTTCATAACCAGAAGATTAGACCAAGTACCAGATTGATTTTTTATAATTTTATTGTTTCTAAAATAGCCAGACTGACTACAATCAAACTGGATACGCCCACTAAAGTTAATAAAAGTACAGTTTTCAAGCATTATGTTGGTACCTTGCATAATCGCCCATTTAATTGATTTAAAAGTACAATTTGATATAACTCCCCCCGATTCAAATTTTATAACTTGATCTTGAGGAAATAAATCTTGCAAGTAAACACCACTACTCCCAGCCGCAATTGTTATGCCTGAAACTTTAGTTAATGATGGATGTCCGTATAGTTTTTGACCTGTTTTCATTACTATACTAACTCCTGAATAATCTCCTTTTTCTAGTCTAACAATCTTATGTTCATCTAATGCCTTCTGCAAAGTCCCCTTTTGAGTAATTGGCAATAGATAAGCTTTATCAAAATAATCAATTTCTTCTAGCTGATTGCTTACACCTGAAGATTTTACAGGTGCTTCATCTAGTGCATATTGATAATTTTGAGAAAAAATTGTGGTTGAAAAAAGTAAAAAACAAACTAAATATTTCATTGTCCTGATATAATGTACGAATTCGTACCAGTTTTTCTAAGAAATCCAAATCTGACATTTCCGGTAGCACTAGTAAACTTTGCAGTAGCGCCTGCAACATAATTAATGCTAACCCCAGAACCAGCTTGAATTGTTAATACTGCACCATTATGAGCTTCAAGGTTGATTGTTTCTCCTACTGACATACTTCCGAAGTCAGACGTTAAGGTCAAAGTTGCTGTTCCTGTACATTCAATAGTATTATTTACATCTGTAGAGGCAATATTTCTAGAGGCAGTAAATGAAATTACGGAAGCTATCGTTGCAGTTGTTCCTCCTAATACTTTTTCGGCTGTTTTGGCGAATAATGCGTATGGAACACTCAAAAGCTGTGTTGTTCCCATAATATTATAACTAGCTCCACCATTTACATCGACTTGTGTTTCTATAAAATATGGCCCCTTGTCCCAAGAAATTTTACTAAAATCACCAACAATAACGGATCCTGTACCAATTTCTAGTGTAACCAAACCATTACTATTTGTTGTAACCGAATGAGTTTCTTGATAAACATTACTTCCCGTTGTGGTACTCTGATGAATAATAATGTTAAGACTTATCCCCTTATTTACTACCAAACTATTATCACTGGCACGAATAATTGCCTGATAGCTCATTTTTTCAGGTGATTGTGCAAATAGTTTAACTGTAACTGTAGCAAATAACAATAAAAGAGTAGATGCAAATTTCATTATCTTTTTATTTTTTAATGATTTTAAATGATTTTAATACTTTATTATCAGTATAAACTAATAGCACATAAATTGAAGGAGAAAGGCTGCTTAAATTTACTTGAGTATCAACCTGACTAATTTTATTTTGTTTCAAAAGCCTACCTTGGATATCATAAAGCTTATACGAACGTTGATCACTCCCAAATTCTTGATCTTTCATACTTATATGCACTAAATCAACTGTTGGATTTGGAAAAATTAACACATCAGCAATAGACTCCTCTACATCTGGAGTCCCTAAATTTTCCTCAGCAAATAGTTGCTGTATCCCTTGAGCTACAGTATAATCTGATTCTTGTTCAATATAAGTGTAAATAACTTGTCCTATTGAATAAGCAACTGTTCCTGAACTTCCGACTGCATTGTTCCCTGATGTAATTATAGTTTCCATTAAATTATTCTCAACTGTTCCACCATTTTGACTAATCCCCTTCATAGAGAACAATAACATCGTAATAATAAGTAGGTTAATTTTTTTTAGATTCCGGTATTTCACAATTTCTTTTTATTATTCTTCCCTATTTTTTTTTGTGGTGCAAAACTATTTATTTTAATAGAAGAAACAATCAAATTTAAGATAAGATTCACATTTTCAGTATTTTAACAATTATTTACTTATTATAAAAAGGCTGTTTTATGATTTTAAGGCTTAAAAATTATTATTGATAAAATAGCACACCCAACATCAATTTACAAAGAAGATGATTTTTCTTTTTTTTTTACACTCCAAACTGCTCACTAACTCAATGAATAACGGATGTTTAGACTAAAAATTATAACAATATATTCTTTTTATCTAATCCTTAATTAACCCATAAAAAATACTTTATTTTTATAATTATTATAGCTTCAAAACACACATCTTTCACATAATTAACATTTACTAGACTGATTTAAAGATACTTAAAGCCAAAAACAACTCCCTAAGTCTTAATTTTTCTAAAATAAAATGCATTTTATCGACAATTTGAGCCGTTAAATTTAAAAAATGTTATTCATCGAGAATAATAGCCTTACACGGGAAATATGCCAATTTGTTAATTATTTTTCTTTGTTTTGATTAAATTATTAAATAATCAGCAGTAAAAACTGTTTTATTAAAATAAAAAAAATAATTAATAACAGAACAGTTATAAGCTTTGGAATTACAAATCATTTCTTGAAGTTATTGTGCTCAAATGATTCTACAAAAACCAACAAATCAATAAAATAATCCAAAAGAATAATCTGTCTTATTCAACTCTAATTTTATAACTATTAAAATGAAAAGAGAAAACTACAATAATAATGATAATGATGATAGTTGGAAAAAAATGGTGTATCCTCAAAACACTATACCTGAACTTTTTATAAAAAAAGCATTAGAATCCCCTTCAGCAACAGCTCTTGAATTTGGAAACAATTCAATCACATACGATGAGTTATCCAAAAAGACCAATCAATTGGCTAATTATTTTTCTTCTATCGGTATAAGTTCTGGGCAAATTATCGCTGTTTCGCTAGATCGAAATCCAGATTTGATTGCCTCACTTTTTGCAATTTTACAATGTGGAGCAGCTTATTTACCACTAGATCCAAAATTTCCGAATGAACGTTTACAGTTTATGCTCGAAGATTCGGAAGCCAGTTTTTTATTGACCACAAGATCGCTATCGGAATCATTACCAAATAACGCTAACAAAATTCTAATAGAAGACACATTAGAAGAGCTAACAAAATTCTCAGAATTAGCACTTCAAAACAGCATAAATCATACAGCAACTGCCTATATGATGTACACATCTGGTTCTACCGGAAAACCAAAAGGAGTTACCGTTACCCACAAAAACTTGGTGAATTTTCTTTTTAGTATGGCGATCGAGCCTGGTATAAAAAAGGAAGATAAATTATTATCTATTACCACAATTTCTTTTGATATCGCTGTTTTAGAATTGTTTTTACCTCTTCTAAATGGAGCCACAGTAGTTTTTGCAGATTATGAAACTACCCGAGACGGTCAACTCTTACATACTCTTTTACAAGAGAAAGAAATTACGATATTACAAGCTACTCCAACGACATGGCAATTATTATTAGATTCTGGTTGGAAAACACCACTACCCATAAAAGCATTATGTGGTGGAGAAGCAATGCCACTAAACCTTGCCCGACAATTAACCGCAAGATGTGAATCTTTATGGAATATGTATGGTCCTACCGAAACCACAGTATGGTCGTCTGTCAAAAAAATTCATTCAGATGATGAATTAATAACAATAGGAAAAGCTATTGCCAATACACAAATTTATTTATTAGGCGAAAAAGGACAAGTTGTTGAAGAAGGCTCAATTGGAGAAATTGTAATTGGAGGAGATGGAGTTGCAGAAGGTTACTGGAAAAGACCCGAACTAACGGCCGAAAAATTCATTAAAAATTCATTTCAACCGGATTCTAACACTACTGTTTACCGTACAGGTGATTTAGGGAAACTTTTGCCAAATGGCGATTTTTTATGCTTAGGTCGTATAGATCATCAAGTAAAAATTAGAGGTCACCGTATTGAATTAGGAGAAATTGAAGCCACTCTAAACACTATTTCGAACATAAAACAATCTGCAGTAATAGTGAGCAATTTATTTGGTAATGAGGACAAAATTATTGCCTACTTAAAATCTGATAAAGAACGATTAGATGAAAAAATACTTCATGAGTTACTTGCTAGAGTATTACCTGAAATTTTATTACCCTATAAATACATTTGGGTAGAAGAATTTCCGATCACTCCAAACGGAAAAATTGATAAAAAAAACTTACCTGTTCCAGAATATGTAAGACCCGATTCATTACCTGTTTTCAAAAAACCCAATACGCAATTAGAAAAAGAAATTGCTAACATTTGGAGCGAAGAATTGAAAATAGAAAGTATTGGTATAGATGATGATTTCTTTGATTTGGGAGGTAGCTCACTACTGGCACAAAAAGTTACTTCAGAAATTCGAGAACAATTATCCAAAGACATACCCGTTTCAAAAATTTATATCAATCCAACCATCAGAGAACTCGCAAACGCTTTAGAAAAAGATTCAAACTCAACTGATGAAATATTTACTTTCAAAGAAGATTTCAAAGAAAAAACAACCGTTTCAAAAGACATTGCAATTATTGGAATGGCTGGAAGATTTCCAGGTGCTGACTCTATTGAAGAATTATGGAAAGTTCTTAGAGATGGAAAAGAAACTATTAGTCTTTTTACAAAAGATGAACTAGATAAAAGTTTACCAGAAAATTTACGCAATGACCCTCTTTATATAGGTGCTAGAGGAATATTACCATCTGCAAAAACATTTGATGCAGCCTTCTTTGGATTGAACCCACAACTAGCCGCCGCCATGGATCCTCAAATCCGAATATTTTTAGAAATTTCATGGGAAGCTTTAGAACAATCAGGACATTTACCTAAACATTATAAAGGAAGCATTGGTGTATATTCTGGTAGCGAAATCAATTCATACTACGAAAACAATATCTTTTCAAACAAAGAACTTAAAAGTTCTATAGGAGATTTGCAAATTTATACTGTAAATGGAAAAGATTTTATTGCTCCAAGAACTTCTTATCATTTAAATTTAAAAGGTCCCTCAGTAAGTGTACATTCTGCTTGTTCAACATCATTATTGGCAGTTGCCGAAGCTGTGAAAGCAATAAGAACTGGCATGTGCGATATTGCACTCGCTGGTGGTTCTAGCGTAACAGCGCCAATAAATAGTGGTCATTTATATGATGATGGTTTTATAAAAAGTCCAGATGGCTCTACAAGATCATTTGACGCTTCTGGAAAAGGTACCGTATTTAGTGATGGTGCTGGAGTGGTACTACTAAAAAAATTGGAAGAAGCCGAAAAAAATAACGATATTATATACGGTATAATTAAAGGTGTAGGTGTAAACAATGATGGTGGAGACAAAGGTAGTTTTATGGCACCAAGCCCAAAAGGTCAAGCAGGCGCAATCATCAATGCTTTTAATGATGCCCAAGTTTCGCCATCAACAATTAGTTATATGGAAGCACATGGTACGGCTACTCCAATTGGTGATCCTATAGAAATTGAAGGACTTAAAATTGCGTATGGCAAACAAGAAAAAAATAATTTTTGTGCTCTTGGATCTATAAAAAGTAACATGGGTCATACTACTGCTGCTGCTGGTGTTGCAGGTTTAATCAAAACCCTGTTAGCTATGCGACATAAAAAAATCCCCCCGATGGTTAACTTCAATAAGCCAAATCCAAATATTGATTTTGACAACAGCCCTTTTTATATCAACAACAAGTTAATTGATTGGAATACAAACGGTATCCGAAGAGCTGGTGTGAGTTCTTTTGGTATTGGTAGTACAAATGTTCATGCTATAGTCGAAGAATATTTACCAAAATCTACGCAATCTTCATCCGGACGTCCTCTTGAACTCTTAATGTGGTCTGCAAAAAACCAAAACAGTTTACAGGGTTACGAAAATGCTTTGGGCAATTTTATCGATAAATCAAAAAATACTCCTTTGGCAGATATCGCTTATTCATTGCATAAAACAAGAGATGAATTTAATCATCGAAGTTTTTTGATAGCGAGTTCTACAAATAATGCTTCAGAAAAATTACTTTCTGCAACAACAAAGAGTGCTAAAACATCTATATTAAAAAGTCTTCCAAACGAATTGGGATTCCTATTTCCAGGACAAGGAGCACAGTATCTTCAAATGGGTAAAACACTTTATGAAAATGAAAAAGTGTACCGTGAATCTGTAGATAAATGTGCCGAATTACTAATGGATGATTTAAAATTAGATATTCGTGATGTAATTTATCCAAAGGAAAATTCGTTTGAAGCTGAAGAAGATTTAAAAAACACTCGATTAACACAACCTTCGCTATTTGTAACCGAATATGCATTAGCCCAATTGTGGTTAAGCTGGGGAGTTAAGCCAACTTTTCTCTGTGGCCATAGTATTGGCGAATTTACAGCGGCTCATTTATCAGGAATTTTTAGTCTAAAAGATGCCTTACACATTGTAGCTGTTAGAGGCAAACTTATTAGTGAGTTACCAAGTGGTTCTATGTTAATAGTTCGTGTACCTATAGCACAATTAAATGAACTACTCCCTGCTAATCTTTCGGTCGCTGCAATAAACTCTAACCAATTTTGTGTAGTATCAGGTACAAAAGATGATATTCAAAGTTTCAATCAAGAACTTGACAGCAAAGATATTCCAAATAAATTGCTCAATACCAGTCATGCATTTCATTCCTATATGATGGATCCAATTGCGGATACTTTTAAAGATGAAATCGAAAAAGTAAAACTGAATATTCCACGATTACCAATTATTTCGACAGTAACTGGAACTTGGCTTACCGATACTGATGCTACAAACCCAACCTATTGGGTAAATCATCTGAAAAACACCGTTCTATTTGCAGATGCAATGGATACAGCTTTTGAATTAGATGACTTTATATTATTAGAAGTTGGTCCTGGTACAACACTAACAACATTGGCTCGTCAGCAAGCTGCTGGGAAAATTATACCAGCCTATCCAAGCTTAACGTTTCCAAAAGACGAAGAAGAAAATGAATACAATACAATTTTAAATACTTTAGGCGATTTATGGTTAAAAGGTATAAATCTAGATTGGGACTGCTTTTACAAACATCAACAAAGACAAAAAATCGAATTGCCAAGTTATGTTTTTGATCGCAAACATTGTTGGATAGATCCTATTGCATCAATTAACACAGTAGTAGCCCCAAAAAATAATGTTATTCAAGAAACGCCACAGGTAAATTTAAATACGGAAACTGAACCAATCCAAACCAATAGTACTAAAAAAGATGCCGTACTTTCTAAAATTTCAGAAATTATTCTAAAAGCATCAGGAATATCGGTTGATTCAGATGCGATATCAAATACATTTTTAGAATTAGGACTCGACTCACTATCGCTAACACAATTATCAGGAAGGCTTAAAAATGAATTTGAACTACCAATTACTTTTAGACAATTGAATGAAGGGTATTCTACTCCATTGCTATTAGCTGAGTATGTTGAGTTAAACCTCCCTGAAAATCACGTTCTAAATTCTCAAAATGACACACAAAAAACAAATATCGAACCAATCCAACCGAATGGTTTTACAAATCCAATTGCAACAACTACCGATCAAAATCAGATTTCGTTAGAACAAATTGTTCAACAAATTGAGGCTTTGAGTCAAAAAATTGATCAAATTCAGCACCAACAAAATCTATTGACTGAAGGAAAAATTGTAAATACAAAATCGGAACAATTGGAATTCGCTTTAGAAAATATACTAGAAACCAATGATTCTAACAGAATTACAACTTCTGACGTCATAATTAACGAAACTAAAACGGATAACCAACAACTTGCAGAATCTTTTATTTCAGAAAAGAAATATACCATTATGGCCAATGAGCCTCCTGTACAAGGCAGTAAATTAGGACGTGATGAAGATGGAAACCCGGCTTGGTTTATAGAAAATTCTAATCAGGATGGAAAATTCATGAAAATCAAATTGTGAGAACAAAATAAAATTAGCTAAAAAATTCGTGAATTGTTGGTTTACAAAAATGTACAATCGTGTTTAAAATAATATAGATATGAAAAATCACCCTCAAATGCAAACCGAAGTGGAAAATGACATTCCGCACAATCCATTTTCACCAGAAATTGAACGTGTTATCCTCACTACAAGTTCACAACAAGAAATATGGTCAGATTGTATTTTTGGAGGTAGCGATGCCAACAAAGCCTATAATCTATCTGTATCTATTAAATTCAAGGGAAACCTGATTGTTGATACATTCGAACTAGCTGTAAAAACTCTTGTACAACGCCATGAAGGATTAAGAGCTACTTTTAGTCCAGACGGCCGATTCATGTGTATTTACAATCAATTTGATTTTGGAATTTCATATAATAATTTTTCGAACCTATCGAGCAATGACAGAGAGCATTATACTGCTGCTTTAATACGGGAAGAAGTAAATGAACTTTTTGATATTGTAAATGGCCCTCTATTTAGAGTCAACATATTAAAAGTGGACCATCTAGAATATATTGTGACGTTAACGATTCACCATATTATTGGGGATGGACTAAGCATTGATGTGATATTAGAAGAACTAGGAACACTATACTCGGCTTATCATCAAAATACTAAACCATTACTTCCAACACCTGAACTATTTAGTGAATATGCTGAAAAAATAAACACATTAGCAGATAGTAACGATTATAAAACTTTAGAAAATTTTTGGATTGACATCTATAAAGAATCTGTTCCCAAAATTGATTTACCACTTGATTTTGAACGTCCTTCTTTAAGAACTTATAATAGTGACCGATTAGATTTCCCTCTGGATGATGCAATTGTAACCGAATTAAAAAATATTGGAGTAACTACGGGATCAAGTTTAGTTACAACTTTACTTGCAGCATTTGAGATATTTTTATACAAAACTACAGGACAAAATGATTTGGTAGTAGGATTTCCTTCTTCTGGGAATTCTCTTTATGGTATGCGTCAATTAATTGGTGATTGTGTTAACCTGCTCCCCTTGCGCAGTAAAATTGATCCGGAAATTAGTTTTAAAGAATACTTGAAACTGAGAAATACCCAGTTGTTTGATGCATATGAACATCAACAAGTTAGTTTTGGACATTTGTTAAAGAACTTCGCAATTGCAAGGGATCCTTCTAGAATTCCATTGGTACCTGTTATACTAACTGTAGATTTGGCAAGAACAATAGAAAATGAATTTTCATACACAGGACTTACCCATGAATTCAATGCTAATCCTAGAGCATTTGGAACATTTGAAATTCAGCTTCATATTTTTAGAGCCAAAAGCGGCCCTGAATTTCAATGGTCATATAATACAACTTTATTCAAACCCGAAACTATACAACTCATGATGACTTCTTTTGAAGACATCATCAATAAAATAATATCCGATTCAGATAGTCCAATACTAAACCTCATTGGAAGCAATTATTTAGAAGACTATACTGCTCTAAATAGCACTTCTATGGCTTACCCAGATGTAACACTAACTGATTTGTTTAAAAAACAAGTTGAGGCTACACCTGATAAAATAGCTTTAGAATTTCATGATACCAAAACAACATATCAAGATGTTTCTACAAAAGTCAATCAATTAGCACACTATTTAAAAGCACAAGGTATTCAATCTGGCGACTTTATAGCTGTTTCCTATTCACGTAGTCCTGAATTACTTTATACATTACTGGCCATTATGCAATGTGGTGCAGCATATCTACCATTGGATCCCGAATATCCAAAAGAAAGATTAGAATTTATGCTAGTTGATTCTGGAGCCAAAATTTTATTAACCAGCAAAAAATCGAATGGCACATTACCATCATGGCCACAAACCCTGTTTATTGAAGATGCCATGATTTTATTAAATCAATATCCAACAGTACCATTATCATCAGCTGTAAATCCAAGCAACAATGCTTATATCCTTTACACATCAGGATCTACTGGTAACCCAAAAGGAGTTCCTATTACTCACAAAAGCCTCGTTAATTTTCTATGGAGTATGGCAAAAGAGCCAGGCATAGATCAAAATGATAGATTACTTTCAATAACAACAATTTCCTTTGATATTGCTGGTTTAGAATTATACTTACCGCTTATTAAAGGAGCAACATTAATAATAGCTGATCACGAAACTGCAAGAGATGGAAGACTTTTACTCGATTTACTAAAAAATAAAAATATTAATTTTTTACAAGCAACTCCAACAACCTGGTCAATGTTATTGGATTCTGGTTGGACACAAAAACTACCAATCAAAGCTTTGTGCGGTGGCGAAGCTATGCCTGTTGATCTAGCCAAAGAACTTTTAGACAAATGTGATACTCTATGGAATGTTTACGGGCCTACCGAAACTACAATTTGGTCATCGATAAAACAAATACAAAACAATACTCAACTAATAACAATCGGAAAACCAATTGGAAATACACAAATCTATTTACTCAATGAACTGGGTCAACTTGTAGCTCCAGGAAACATTGGCGAAATAGCTATTGGAGGAGATGGAGTTGCAAATGGATATTGGAAACGTCCCGAACTGACATCTGAAAAATTTATTCAAAATAAATTCTCAATTAATACAAATGATATTCTCTATCGCACAGGTGATTTAGGTAAATTGCTCCCAAACAACGAAATAGAATGTTTAGGACGTGTAGATCAACAAGTTAAAATAAGAGGACATCGTATAGAACCAGGTGAGATTGAACAAGCATTAATTTTGCTTGATGGAATAAAATATGCTATTGTATTGGCAGACCAAAATTTCCTTATAGCTCACATTGTTCCTGATACAACTATACAAAACATTGAAAATCAAAAAAACTTATGGAGGGAAACTTTATCATTGCAATTACCCCCACACTTAGTACCGCATACTTTTAATATAATCGATAAAATACCAACTACGCTCAACGGCAAAATCGATCGTAAAGCACTATCTCAGTACAAAACAAATATTGAGCAAAAATATACAAGCCCAAGAACCAAAGAAGAAAAACTAGTAGCAGCTATTTGGAAAGAAAGTTTAAAAATAGAAAGCATAGATATATTTAGTGATTTTTTTGAAATGGGTGGGCATTCTATTATGGCTGTAAAAGTTATGACCGACATAGAAAAACAAACTGGTAAACGAATTCCGCTTTCTTCTTTATTTAAATATTCGACTATCGAAAAATTTTCAAAACTAATCAGCACCAATAAAGAAATTAACTCTGACTGCTTAGTTCCATTAAAATCAAACGGTAACAAAACCCCTTTGTTCATTATTCATGGAGCAGGTCTCAATGTCTTAAATTTTGTAAACTTGAGTAAATATTTTGATGATGACCAGCCTATTTATGGTATTCAAGGTACAGCGAAAGAATACGGCAATTGGTACAAATCTATAGAAGAAATGGCTGCTCATTATGTAGAAGCAATCATAAAACTACTTCCAAATGGACCTTATGCATTGGCTGGTTTCTCATTTGGTGGCATAGTTGTCTTTGAAATGACAAAACAATTAAAAGAATTAGGAAAAGAAGTAAGTCTTACCGCTTTACTAGATACTTCTGTTGACTCTTCTTATTATTATCAAACTCACCTACAAAAGAAACTAATAAGATCTAAAGACATGTTGTTGAGTTGGAAAACTTTTAAAATGAGAATTAATGAAAAAAAATATATCTTAAACAGATTCTTAAAAAACAACAATAATGTAACTGAACCTGAAGAATTAGCACTTAAACAAATTATTGAAACTGATGGAATGGTTAAAAAAATAATCGATCGATATCAACTTAGACCTCAAAATTTCAAAATCGATTTATTTCGCTCAAAAGACGACCTTAATCATAAACTAGACCCAACCTATTTAGGCTGGAAAAAAGCTGCATTAGAAGGAATAGCCATACACAATATCCCCGGCAATCATTATGACATTGTTGCTCCTCCTAATGACATCATATTAGCTGGAATGCTACAAGAAATTTTAGATGTAAGACATGCAAATAACTAATCTGTCCATTTCATTTTCTAAGGTAAAATCGGCAAAATTGATCCCTTCTAAAGAGTATTCATTAACCACAGAAGACGTAATTATTTACACGATTTATTTGCCCAACTTTATCAATATAAAAAACTATTTGTCAAACTATCTTAATGCTAAAGAGATAAAAAAAGCGCAACAATTTTATAAAGAAAAAGACAAAAATAAGTTTATTATTTACAGATCTATTTTAAAATTTATTCTAGCATCCCATACCAAGTTGGATGTAAGAGCCATTGATTTTGATTATCATTATAACAAAAAGCCTTTTTTAGCTTCTCATCCATTTTTACATTTTAATATTTCACATTCTGAGGACTTTGCTGCAATTGCAATATCCAACAAAAAAGTAGGCTTAGATATAGAATTTATGCATGAACATTTCAACTTCACCAACGTACTGGAAGATGTTTTTGTAGATAACGAAATTTCGGCCATTCAAGAAGCCAACAATAAAAAACATGCTTTTTACACTTCTTGGACACGCAAAGAAGCTTTTGTAAAAGCGTTGGGAAAAGGTATTGACGAAGATTTTAAATTCATTCCTTGCTTAGATGGTCATCATACTCTAAATAATACCATATCTAACAAAAACGAAATTTGGCAATTGTATAGTTTTGAACTCGCTGATAATTACCTCGGTGCTATTGCTTTTGAAGGTTTATCTAAAATTTCAAAAACTTTAAAATTATATAGTATTCCGAATACAATTCAAGAATTGGTTTCTATGCTAAAAAAATGAGCTAATAGATAGTCTATAAAAAAGCATCATCAGAATTGTACTATTTTACCAAAAACAATTTGTATTTTTACTGTTGCTAATTTTTATAATTATGAGCAACACTACTTTTACAAAAAGTCCTTTTAAAACACTCATATCTTTTCATAAATTAATAGAAAATCTTGAGGAAATTGCTAAATCCGATGTAGATTATCGTTCAAATTATGCTAAAGCATTACTGAAAGAAGTTGAACTTTTTCCAGATTTTAGAAACGGAATCGAAGATTTACATTTTATAAACAAACACGAAGAACTTATTCGCAATTTACTTGCTGATCTTTTTCCAACTGCACTAACACATAATGAGATCAAAGCTGTAAGTATCCCGTTTCAGAATATCACATTTAATTATTCGGAAAGATTCAAAAAAATTCTCAAAAATGCAGGTATGCCGTTCGATAAAGCCATACGTGATTTTGAAGAAGATGAATTTTATGTTTTAAATTGTATCTTGATTTTGAATGCGCACTATGGTCAAAAATTAGATTTTAACAGACCTTTATTCTACGATATTCCAGATGAAAATGGAATAATTTATCATTATCGAATACTTTACAATGCTGACTTCATCGAAATTATCCCAACTGAAAATGCTCCAAAAATAAGTCAAAAAGATATTGATTATTTGATGGATAATTATGATAATATCGATTTGTGGAAAGAAAAATTCCCTCAGGAAAGCTGGATTTTGAAGGGATTCGGAATTGTGAGCCTTGTTGATGTAACTAGAGAAACTTCTGTATCTGATTTAAAAAGCAACCTTTTGAGAGCCTCTACAAGTGAAACTAAATTAAATATTAGTTTTGAATCTATTTTTAAATCCATTTTCAAAATACCTGATTTAAGAATTAGTTTTATCATTTACAATCACGAAGAAGACAAATTTGTCACTCCACCTGAAAATGATGTCACTTCAAAAAGTTTTCTCTTGAACGGGTTAAATGAAATGGAATGTCAAAATTCGATTTATGAAAATTGCTTTAAAAGCATTATAGATCAAAAGACAAACTTCATTATTTCGGATATTGATGAATTTATAAAAAACTCAAAAAACGAAAAGCTTGGCTATCATTTGCAACAGCAAAATATAAAAAGTTGCATTTTTGGACCAGTTATAAACAATGATGTCATTCTTGGTGTTATCGAATTGGTTTCATCAAAACCAAAAGTTTTAAACAGCATCAATGCTATCAATTTAGATTTGGTTTTACCGTTTCTAATCGATACAATGGAACGTTTTAAACATGAAAAGCAAAACCAAATAGAAGCTATAATTCAACGAGAATATACAGCAATTCATTCGAGTGTATATTGGAAATTTAAACGTGAAGCCCAAAAATATCTTCAAAATTTTTCACCTAACAAAGACTTTATTTTCAAAGAAATCATTTTCAAAGAAGTCTTCCCTTTGTATGGACAAATTGATATAAAAGGATCGTCTGAACATCGTAATCAAACGGTAAGAGAAGATTTAAAAAATCAACTCAAAACATTAATTGATCTCTTTGAAAGTCAGAAATCGAATGAAAGTTTTATTTTATTGGAACAAAGAATATTCGAATTACAATCTTTTCAAAACGAACTCGATTTGGCATTAAAAGCCGATACTGAACAACAAATTCAAACGTATATTGAAACTGAAATTCATCCTATTCTAAAAAATATGATTTTGGATAGTAAAAATGATACCCGAAAACAAAAGTATTTTGAGAGTTTGGATGAAAAATCAGGAATGTTTTACCATTCCAGAAAAAAATTTGACAATACCATGTCGATCATCAACAAAAAATTGGCGCTCCTTTTAGATAAAAAACAAATAGAAGCGCAAATGATATATCCTCATTACTACGAACGATTCAAAACTGATGGTGTAGAACACAATCTTTATATAGGATCATCGATAGCGCCAACAAAACCATTCGAAACTTTGTATCTGAACAATCTTAGATTATGGCAATTGCAAACTATGTGTGAAATGGAGATTGAACACCACCAACTCAAAGCTACATTGCCTTATGAATTGGATGTTACATCGCTAATTTTGGCTTTTAGTTCTCCTATTTCTATCCGTTTTAGAATGGACGAAAAACGATTTGATGTTGATGGAACTTATAATGCCCGATATGAAGTTGTCAAAAAACGTATTGATAAAGCATTGATAAAAGGAACAAAAGAAAGAATCACCCAAAAAGAAAAAATCACGATTGTATATTCGCACAATTCAGAACAAAACGAATATTTGAAATACATCAAATACTTACAATACAAAAAAATATTAGAACCAAGTATAGAACAATTTGAGGTCGAAGAACTTCAGGGCGTTTTTGGTTTAAGAGCCATCCGAGTAAAAGTAAACAACAATAATCTTACTAATACTTTTTCGGATTATACTTATCAGGATTTGTTAAATGAACAAAATTAGAGGCTAATGGTTTTGAAAGCAACTATAAAAGCAATCACTGATAATACAATTCCGATCATAAAAATATTATAAGCAATTCGCAATAAACGATATTTCTTTTCTAAAACGATTCCTAAAAAATACAAATCTTTAATCAAAGAATTGTACAGATATTCGCGATCTTTCATAACTTCGTTCATCGCCCATTGGTAATCATCGAAAGACATTTTATAAAAATTCCCAAAAAACAATAAATTAGCTTTTCGATCATCAATATCTTGTTTTGTAAATGTCCCTTTGGTTACTTTGGGCCTTGTAGAAAGAATGGCAAAAATAATAGTAACTACACTAGACATTAGCATTACAAATGTTGGATACACCAAATGTACATTCTTTGGACTATCTAATTTTGGAATCAATGTCGAAAGAGCAATCGAAATAATGATTGCATTTACCGAGAGTAAAATATTGGCTTTACTATCAGCAATCCCGCTCAATCGTGTATGATTGCTAAGTGTTGTTCTAAACAAAGTATCAATTCCTCGATCTGGTTTATCTTCTTTGTTTTTCTTTTTTTCTATTTCCTCTATTTCTTTCACTTTTTTCAGTTCTTGTTTATTGATTTTTTTTTGAATCATTGCAATGTTTTTCTCTTTTAATGATTGCCATTTTCTCTGAGCATAATCCGTATAAAATTGATGTTTATTCATCAAAAAATTGAGGTTCTCTTTTCCCCATTCTAAATCATCAAAAGAAAGATTCATAGTGTTATGTAACTCAAAACGCAACAATTCGCAAGTCGAACTGTATTCTAAACTAGTAATATGCACCAAATCAGCATCTTTTATAATTCTTTCCAATTGGTTTTGAGGAAGATAAAATTTAGAAGTTGCCAAAATAAGTTTAGAAACTTCTGAAATAAATTCATCCGATTGATTTTTATCTTTTAAAAAAGCTGTCGCAATTTTTACACTTTCATTTTCATGATTTTCGGCTCCATTAATATAACCTACATCATGAAACCATGCAGCTATCAAAAGTTTCTCTTTTGCAGTTTCATCGACGTTTTCTTTAGTACAAAGTTTTTTTACCGCAGCAACCACATGAAGAGTATGGTTTAAATTGTGATACGAATATAAATTAGAAAGTTTATCTTTGAGTAAATTACTAACCAATTCTTCTGATTGTTGTACTAGATTCATAAATGAATATTTTAATCCCCCTAAATTATGAAATTGTTTTTGGATAATCCTTTTATTATTTCAATTAAAAATTATTCTCTCGTACTATCGATACTAATAATTCTAAATTCATGTGCGACACACCATCAACAATATGGGAAAAATGTGTCGGAACCATTAACACAAAACGCAAACGATACAACCCAGATTGATCACACTTTTTATTTAATAGGTGATGCCGGAAATGCTGATGAAAACAAAGCTAAAGAAACGCTTTCCCTTCTTCGAAACAGATTAGACCAAGCCAATAAAAACAGTACACTTTTGTTTCTTGGAGACAATATTTATCCCAAAGGATTTCCAAATTCTGATGATCTTGAAAAACAAGATTTAGCCAAAACAAAACTGACTAATCAATTAGAATTATCAAAAAATTTCAAAGGAAAAACGATTTTCATTCCTGGTAATCATGATTGGTATAGCGGTATAAAAGGATTAGAAAGGCAAGCTAAATTTGTAACAAACTATCTAAATGACAAAAAAGCATTCTTACCTCAAAAAAACTGCGGTATAGACGACTTGAAAATTGACAAAAACACCCTTCTTATTACAATTGATAGCCAATGGTTTCTTGAAGATTGGGACAACAATCCAACCATCAATGACGATTGTACCATCAAAACACACGAAGAATTTTATGACGAACTGTCTAGTTTATTGAATAAAAATCAGAACAAAACCATACTTCTAGCTATACACCATCCTATTTTGACAAATGGTTCACATGGCGGTCAATTTGCAATTGAGAAAGAATTGTACCCATTGGAACAAAATATTCCATTACCCGTTATTGGTTCATTTATAAATTTAATCCGAAAAACATCTGGCGTTAGTCCACAAGATATTCAAAACAAAGTCTATAATAATTTTGCTAAAAGAATTAAAGCTCTGTTGCAAAGCCAAACCAACGTAATAGTTGTATCGGGTCACGATCATAATTTACAATACATCAACAAGGATAATATTCATCAAATTATAAGTGGTGCGGGTTCAAAATCCGAAGCTGCAAAAGCAATAAATCCAAATGATTTCTCTTATGGAGGAAATGGCTATGCTACTTTACAAGTTTTTAAAAACGGACAAACAAAAGTCAATTTTTTCGGAAATGAAAACCATCAAGAAAAATTACTTTTTGAACAAACAGTACTAAAAGCAAGAGATACCGTCCTAGAATTTAATTTACCTAATCTATTTCCTTCCTCCATCACTACTTCAATTTATACCAAGAAAATGACTCAAAAGAGTTTTATACATAAATTTCTTTTTGGCCAACATTATCGCAATTATTACAGTACACTTATTGAAGCAAAAGTAGCAACATTAGACACCCTTTTTGGTGGGGTAAAACCTGTTCGGGAAGGTGGCGGACATCAATCCAATTCATTGCGATTGACAGATGTAAACGGAAAAGAATATGCAATGCGTGGCCTAAAAAAAAGCACCTCTCGATTTTTACAATCTGTGGCTTTCAAAGATCAATTTGTTTCAAACCAATTTGAAGATACTTATGCAGAAGGTTTTTTGTATGATTTTTACACAACTTCACATCCCTATACGCCACTTGCCGTTGGGAATTTAGCAGACAAAATTGGTGTCGCACATACCGATCCGGTAATGTATTATATTCCGAAAGAAAAAGAATTAGGAAAATTCAATTCAAACTTTGGCAATGAACTCTATTTGATTGAAGAACAATTATCAGGAAATCTAGAAAACATAAGCCGTTTAGGAAATCCGACAAATATCATTAGCACAGACGATGTAATGAAAAATATGCGTAAAGATGAAAAATACAGCATTAATGAACCTGAATACATCAAAGCGAGGTTATTTGATATGCTCATAGGAGATTGGGACAGACATAGTGATCAATGGCGTTGGAGCGGAATTAAAACAAACGAGAAAGTTATTTACAATCCAATTCCTAGAGATCGAGACCAAGCTTTTACCAAGTATGACGGCCCATTGATGTATATCATTATGACAAGTCCCTCACTTCGCCACATGCAAACTTTTAAAAAAGACATAAGAAATGTAAAATGGCTTAATCGTGAACCTTATCCGCAAGATATTACATTTCTAAAAACTGCTAATGAAAAGGAGTGGATTGCTCAAGCACAATACATTCAGGAACATCTTACGGATAAAGACATCGATAATGCTTTTTATAATTTACCAAAAGAAATTCAAGATGAAACTATAACTGGTATTAAACAAAATTTAAAAGATAGAAAGAACAAGCTTCAAGACTATGCAAAAGAATACTATAAGATATTGCAAAGAACTGTTCTGGTAGTAGGAACCGATAAAAAGGACAAGTTTGTCATTAACCAAAAATCAAAACACAATTCTGAAATTTCTATTTATAGATTAAAAAACAATGGTGAAGAATTAGTTTACAGCAAAAATTTTGATGCCAAGAAAACCAAAAATATTTGGATATATGGATTGGATGACGATGATCTATTTGAAGTAAAAGGAAAAGCCAAATCAGGTATTAAAATCCTATTGATTGGTGGACAAAACAATGACACCTATACAGTAGAAAACGGCAAAAAAATTAAAATCTATGATTTTAAATCTAAACCCAATACGTATAATTTGGACTCGAAAACCAGAACCGTTCTAACAGACAATTACGAAACTAATTTATACAATTATGAAAAAGTAAAATACAATGCATTTTCTATAACACCTTGGGGTGGCTACAATCCTGATGATGGTGTAAAACTAGGAGCAATTGCAAAATATGTAGTGAACAACTTTAATCAACATCCGTTTACTCAAAAACACAATCTGACAGCCAATTATTATTTTGCAACGAGTGGATACGATTTAAGTTACAATGGCGTTTTTCCGCAACGATTAGGGAAATGGAATTTTGAAATAGCCTCTAGATTTACAAGTCCCAACTTTACTATAAATTATTTTGGATATGGAAATGAAACCGTAAATACCGATGAGATTAACGGAATGAATTACAACCGAGTTCGATTACGCACATTAAATGTTTCTCCTTCTATCAAAAGAAAAGGCAGATATGGTAGCGAATTCAATTTTATTACAATCTTCGAAAAAATTAGAGTCGAAGAAACCTCAGGGCGCTATATCAACATTCCTGGTGCTGTCAATCCTGATGTTTTCAACAATCAACAATTTGTTGGAGGGGCAATCAAATATAGTTTTGAAAATTATGATGAACCCTCGCTTCCAACAATGGGATTCGGTTTCGCAGTGGGTGGAAGCTGGAAAATGAATATTGATGACCACAAAGCTAACTTTCCAACATTTGAAACCAAACTAAATTTTAACCATAAAATTGATTCTGAAGGAAAATTGGTTTTGGCCACCGTATTAAAATCGAAAATAGTTTTCAATAATAATTTCGAATTTTATCAAGGTGCAGCATTAGGCGGTGACTATGATTTAAGAGGTTTTAGAAACGAACGATTTCTGGGGAAATCATCTTATTTTCAAAGTACTGATATACGCTGGAACATTGGAAAAATCCGAAAAAGTCTCGTACCAATGACTTTTGGAGTCTTGGGCGGTTACGATTATGGACGCGTTTGGATAGATCATGAAGATTCAAACAAATGGCATCAATCTGTTGGCGGTGGCATCTGGATAAATGGACTCAATGTGATTACTGGAAGAGTTACGTACTTTAAAAGTGGCGATGACAAAGCGAGAATTGCTTTTGGCTTAGGTTACGGATTTTAATATTATTTGAATTTATCCAACGATACTTCATAGACTTTCCCTCCTACTTTATTCGTTTTTTCATCGGCGATAAATAAGGTTGTATTGTCCTTAAAACAAATGGCTTCCTTTTGAGAAAAATGATTTAAATGCAATTCTTTTTGTGTGCCTTTTAAAAAATTATCTCCTTGAAAACCTTCTAACAAAAAGATTTTATCGTGAGTTAAAAGAACAATTTTGGAAGCATCTGGACTTATAGAAGCACTAGTAATTGCACAATGATTATAGTTGTCACAGGTTTTAAATTTCCCAAGCAATGTGGCTTGTTGAGTTCCTGCCTTGTTTGGAATTTTGTAAACCAAAGCAGTTCCATCAAAACCTTTGCTCCTATTTTTGGTAAAAAGATAAAAATTACCATTGTACTCAATAAAACCTTCTACATCAAACAACAATTCTGATTTCTTTGGAGGAAAATCTTTTTGTTCTGGATACGAAAAAGAAACTTTATAAATGGGTGTAGCTTCTTCGCTATTCAACGATTTTTGATCTATTTTATAAATACACAGATCATTTCGTGTATTATCGTTATTACCAAAATCGCCAATGTATAAATTACCCTCGCTATCTTTGGTTATATCTTCCCAATCAATGTTAGGAGTATCAGTAATAGATATTTTCTTCAGAATACCACCATCATTCGAACTTAAACCGTATATTTTATTGGCATTACCGCTATCCTCAATCGCCCAAAAGAGTTTGTCTTTTTCGGAATAGGTAATTCCAGAAACCTCTTTAAGTTTTTTAGGCAAATTGTACAATTCTGTAAGTGTCTCCGAAGTATTTTGACAAGCTAATAAAACAAAAGCAGCTGCAAACAATGTGTAATTTTTCATAACTTCCAAGTTTAAAATCAAAAATAAGATTTTAAAAAACAAAAAACTAGGTAATCAAACTTTACTTTAATTGTTTCCCCATTTGATGTATCTTCTTCAGCCAATTTATACGTTGTTCTTCATCAGAACTTTTAATAATTCCAACATAAGTAACTCTTACAGGTTTTATACCGCAAAATTGCAGAACTCCTTTTTTTAGTTGATTCACACTTGGTCGTCCATAAACCAATCTATAATACCAGCTTGGTTGATCGAGTGTCGTGATAATATGAGCTGATTTTCCTTTTAGCAATTTATCCCACCAAACCGAATTTTCTCGGTATCGAAAAGCCATTCCAGGCAAAAACAAACGATCTATAAATCCTTTTGTAATTGCGGGTAAACCAGCCCACCAAACTGGATGTATCCAAACTAAATGATTGGCTTTTTCAATTTTTTCCCAAGCTTCAACCAAATCGGGTTCTAAAGCCATTCTTTTTTGATAGCCATGTGCCAAATTGGGATTAAAGTTTAATTCGGAAATAGTAATTGTATCAACATTTGCATTAGCTTCTAAAGCTCCTTTTCTGTAGGATTCTGCTATTGCAAAACTGAAACTCGAAGAATTAGGATGCCCGTTTATAATCAAGATATTTTTCATTTAAAAGATTTTTAAACAAAAATAGAACTTGTAAAACATTCAAAAACAAGACAAATGTCCTAAAATAGAACTTCTTGTCGGATACGACTTAAATGTCTAGTAGAAATTCCTAAGTAAGATGCTAAATACACCAACGGAATATGTTGAATGTATTTTTGCTTATTTACAAATAATGCTTCATATCTTTCAGTTGGAGTGTTTTTTTGTAACGATGCAATACGATTATGTAAATTTACAACTTCATTTTCGGCAATTTTTCTACCAATATCAGCCCATCTAAAACTTGAATTATACAATTCTTCAACAGCATACTTATCGATTACTTCAAGCTCAGAATCGGTAATAGTTTGAATATTTTCATCTGTTGGTTTTTGTGTAATAAAACTCGAGAATGCCGTCATGAATTCATTCTCAAATGTAAAGCAATTGGTGACCTGTTCTTCTTTGGAATCAATAAAAAAAGAACGCAAAATACCCGATTTTACAAATACAATTTCGTTACAAACTTGATTTTCTTTAATCAAAAAATCTCCTTTTTTAAGCTTTCTATGAGAAATTAAATTATTCAAGTATATAGATTCCTCAGGACTTAACTGAAAGGCCTGCTGAAAAAAATCAACCATTTTCGACTGAATCATTAATTCCGAAAATTAAATTTTACCGTAATACATTGCTTTTACAATTCCATCGGAAAGTCCAATTTTGGGAACATAAATTTGTCTTGCACCACTCCACTTCATTGCATTAAGATAAATACGAGTAGCTGGTACAATTACGTCAGCTCTATCAGGATTTAAACCCAATTGAGAAATTCTTTGCTCATAAGTTAGCGAATTTAAATACGAATATTGAGCATTCATATAAATAAATGACAAAGGTTTCTCCTGAATTTTGCCTGACATTTTAAATAATTTATTGATGTTACCCCCTGATCCAATCAAAGTTACCTCATCATAATCGGCGGTATTGGTTTTAATCCATTTTTCGATTTCCTCCCAGACTACGTCACAAACCATTTCATTTAACAATCGAACCGTTCCAGCTTTGAAAGATCTAGAAATTACCATTTTACCATTAGAGAACAATGTAAACTCTGTACTACCACCCCCAACATCTACAAACAGATAGGTTTCGTCTGTTTTTAATAAATGATGCAAATCTGTTGATGCAATGATAGCAGCTTCTTTTTTACCGTCAATAATATCTATTTTGATGTCCGCTTTCTTCTTTATCAAAGCCACAACTTCTTTGGCATTATATGCTTCGCGCATAGCCGATGTTGCAAATGCCATATAGCGTTCTACTTTATGAACTTTCATTAATAGATTAAATGCTTTCATAGCATCTACCATTCTATCGATATTTTCGGGAGAAATTTCTCCAACAGTAAAGGCATCTTGCCCTAAACGAATAGGAACACGAACTAATGAACTTTTATTAAATTGAGGGGTTTTATCGTCTTCTTCTACAATATTGGTAATTAACAAACGCATGGCATTTGATCCAATATCAATAGCAGCATATTTTTTTATTTTAATCATATTCTCACCTATGCTATTGCAACTATTTTACTTTAACATTCTTTTGTTTCTTCAACTAATTCTACTTTTCGCTGATAGTATTTATACGTTTCTAATTGTGCTCTAAAAATTGGATTATCATTTCTCACTTTATATTTATTATCCAATTTATACGAATGGTATCTTACTTTTACATTCCCTTTCCAAGCAATATCAAAGTTGTCCATCAATTCATTTTTTATATCTTGGTCGTATATCGGGCAAGTTACTTCGACTCTGGCATCAATATTTCGAGTCATGATATCGGCAGATGAAATAAATACTTCTGTAAGACCAGCATTTCCAAAAATATAAACCCTAGAGTGTTCCAAATAATTATCAACAATACTTATAGCTTCGATATTTTCGCTCATTCCTTTTATCCCAGGGATTAGAGAACAAATTCCTCTTACTTGTAATTGAATTTTGACTCCTGCTCTACTGGCTTCATATAATTTATCAATCATGGGAAGATCAGACAAACTATTCATTTTTAACTTCATATAAGTCTTTCTACCAGCATTTGCATGACTGATTTCTCTATCAATTAATTTCACAAAACGATTCCTTGTATATTGAGGAGAAACTATTAAATGTTTGTATCGTTGTACTTTGTAATTAGTGTCAAAAAAATCAAATATTTTAGAAATGTCTTTCAATATCTGAGGATGACAGGTAAAAAGTGTCACATCTGTATATATATTGGCAGTTGACTCATTAAAATTACCTGTTGAAATAAAACCATATCGTTTTATTTTACCTTTCTCTAATCTTTCAATGTAACAAACTTTACTGTGAACTTTCAATCCTTTTATTCCAAAAATCAGTTCGATTCCTTCGGTTTGCATTTGCTCTGCATAGGAAATATTCGAAGCCTCATCAAAACGAGCTTGTAACTCGATTTGAACAGTCACTTTTTTTCCGTTTTTGGCGGCGTTTATTAACGAACTGATTATTTGAGAATTCTTGGCTAATCGATATAATGTAATTTTGATTGCTGTCACTTTAGGATCTAAAGCAGCCTCTCTCAAAAATTTGATTAAATACGAAAAAGATTGATATGGAGCATTCAATAAATAATCTTTCTCAGAAATTTTATGTAAAATACTTCCTTCTAGACTCAATCCTGGAATAGGAAGTGGATCATTTTTTTTATACAATAAATCGTATCGTCCTAGATTTGGAAAACTCATATAATCTCTCCTATTGTGATATCTTCCTCCAGGAATAATACTATCTGTAGAGTCAATATGCATTTTGTCTAGAAAAAAGTTAAGCGTATCACTCTCTATTTCTTGATCGTAGATAAAACGTACGGGTTCACCAATTCTTCTATCCTTGACACTTGAAGATATTTTTTGAAGCAAACTTTTACTCAAATCGCTATCAATATCCAACTGAGCATCACGAGTAATTTTTATCATATGAGCAGAAATACTCTCGTAATTGAAAATATTAAAAATACTACCCAAATTCATCCTAATCACATCATCGATTAAAATAACATATTGCTTTTCATTAATAGGAGGCAAAACTACAAAGCGATTAACCATTTTTGGAATCTCAATAATAGCATAACGCACTTCTTGATTTTTTTTCATGACCATTTTGACTGCCAAGTATCCTAATGAATCTTTCAATACGGGAAATTCGGCCAAATCATTAAGAATGATAGTTACCAATTCGGGGCTTAATTTTTTTATAAAGAACTCTTTTAAAAAGGCTTCTTGCTCTTTATTAATATTATCTCCGTGTGTTATATAAATATTTTCGTTTCCTAATTGCTTTTCGATATTATTTAAAATACGTAAGCTTTCAGATTGTAACTGAATGACAATATCTGTAATATCTTTAATTAGTTGCTGAACCGAAATTCCGCCGAAATATTTTTCGCCCGAAATCCCACTCAAACTTAATCGTCTGATAGCAGCAAATCTTACTCTAAAAAATTCGTCTAAATTATTTGAAAAAATTCCTAAAAACCTTAATCTATCTAATAACGGAACTGTATCATCAGCTGCCTCTTGTAGTACTCTAGAATTAAAAGCCAACCAGCTTTTTTCTCTATCAATATATTTTTGATCAAACACTTTTGTTTATTTTAAATCTCTTGGAAATAATATTTTTTTTGTTTTACCCTTGCTAATTGATTCCCAACTTTCAGTATCGAATTCGATATGGACAAATCCTGATGTAGGCACATTATCTATGTAAACATCACCAAATTTATTAACAAAATTTGTAATAGCCTCGTTATGTCCAAATATAATTATGTTATCATAACCATTACTATATAATTTGATAACGCTCTCTAATTTTCTTTCATCAAATGTGTATAGCTCGTCTTTATAAACGATACTCTCTAATGGGAAATTAATATTTTGTGCAAAAATCAAGGCTGTTTCTTTGGCTCTTTCAGCAGTACTACTCCAAAAACTAAATGTTTTAGGCAAAAACTTACCAATATGGGTAGATACTAAATGTGCATTTTGTATTCCCTGAGTAGTTAAGGGTCTATCTTTATCATGTAATGGTGCTTCCCAACTAGACTTTGCGTGCCGAATTAAAATTAGATTTTTCATACATTAAGTCGATTGTTTATTAATAAATAATCTAAATGAAACGTTTAATAAATACCTATAATTTGTATTAAAAAATTATTCCCAAACAAATCATTCAACTCATTAGTGAGTTACAATTTACAAAAAAATATCTAAAACATTTGCTCGAGATTCATTTTTGAAATTACGGTAATACTTTTATTCAAACGTCAGATTGAGCATTTTCTTAAATTTTTTTTACAAATACCTCATTTTTACAGTTTCAACTCAAAACAATTAACAGTTTTTGATTATTAATTTCAAATAACAAAGAGCTAAATATACAAACAATCTAAAGCTAATTCTTACATTCAAAACTCTTTAACGAATATTTAGGTTATTCAAAGAAAAACATATTGTTATTTGAACTTTGTTTCTAAATTTGATTCAAAGTTGTCAAAATAACTTTCAGATTTTTTTCAACTTATCTAGAAATAAATACATTTTTTTTTTATTAATTATCAGATTACTAATAAAAAACAATTAAAGTTTTGATTTAACCCCAAATTCTGAATCAAAATAGAATTATAAAAATCTACTCCACTTGATGATTAGTTAATCATCAACACTATTTCGAATTTAGTTTATTGTGATAACGCAATCAATACATTTTTTAATTATGTATTGATTTAGAATATCAGATTCTAGAAAATAATTCTAAAGCAGTTATTTGTCTATCAATGACTGTTAATTTTTAAAATTATTAATATGAAAATTAAAATAATGCTCCCAAAAAGCTACTATAGATTTTTTTCTTATTTGACATTTAAAAAAACAAAAGTAACAGCCATCCTTATTGTTTTGTATCTCTTACTGCCAACTCAAGATACTTTTAGCCAATCGACCAATTGTCAAGCCAAAATTATTGTCGAAGAAAACGGAAATGTTGATAGTGTTTCAGAAAATGGTGTTTTATACAAAATGCTATTGACCAATACTGGAACTACAACTGACAACTATAAATTATCAGTAGTAAATGTTAATTCTACTTCAAAAAATCCAGATGAAAGTAGTACACAAGACAATGTTGCCCTGAAAACAATTTTTCTCAATCAACAAAAAAATGAAATTACTGAGATTATCATAAACGCAGGAGAAACTTTTTCATTTTACTCCATGCTTACCATACCAACAGGAACCCCTTTTTCAAAATGGTCTAATAATCAAATAATTGCCACTTCGTCAAATTGTCCTACCTATAAGACTGATACCGTACTTCATACATACGTTTTAAACCCAGATAGCAATTAATTTACTGAGTAGTATTCTTCGCAATTTAAATTTTTGGTATATGAAAAAAACTATACTTCAATTTATAAACAACATCCAAATAAACAAAAGAGGCTATACTATAATAGCACTTTTATTGCTAGGCAGTTATTCATTTGCACAAACCATTACTCCAGTAAAAACGGTAACAAGTGACGGTTGTGGACTTATAAAAGTTGATCTAGAAATTGTTGGAACAGAAGCCAAAAGCAATGCTGATGTAGTGCTGGTTATCGATGTATCAAAAAGCATGAATAATATTATTGCAGGAGATGCTTACAAACCAATATATTATGCCAAAAAAGCGGCTAAATCATTTATAGATGCTGCAAAAACAAACCCAAACAATCGAATTGCGATTGTATCATATACTACAACAGCAAAGTTAGAAATTGGTTTAACGTATTTAGACAATTCTGGTGTTGATGCTCTGAAAAATAAGATAGATGCATTAACTGCAAAAGATTACACTAATATTCAAGACGGAATTGCAAAAGCCGATGAAGAACTTAACCAAAATGGAAGAACTGATTGCAAAACCAGTAAGAGCATCGTTTTATTAACAGATGGCGCTACAAATAGATCGGGAGATACAAATAGTTTAGCAAGTTGTGCCAATAATCCAAGTACCATAAATACAAATTGTATTACTCAAGCTATTGCCACAGCAACGATTGCCAAAAACAATTCACATCAAATATTTACAATTGGTCTATTAGGAGGATTGAATAATACCGTAAAAAGTATTGCTCAAGCTACTTTACAAAATATTCAAAGTATTGGTAATTCTTATGCTTTTGAAACCAACACTTCGGCTGATTTAACCTCAATATATACTCAAATTGCAAACCAACTGAAATGGGTAGCCAAAGATTTTACGGTAACCGAATCGATACCTGCTGGTTACACAATTAGCACCATAACTTCAACTAGCGGTACTCTTGCAAACCCAAGTCTTCCTGCAAGTGGCCCAACAGTAATTACTTGGACAAATGCCTTTTTAGCCTCTACTCCTATTTCACTACGCTATACTTTAATCCCTGACGAAACAAATTGTGGTATTCAAAAAGTAAGTGCAACAAAATACAGTTATATCAACTCTAATTGTGCGCCAATAAACGATCAAACTATCACAACCGATGATTATCTTATCACTTGCAAACCAGTCATAACAGGAAATTGCACTGTGTGTTCTGGTAATTCAGCTATTGTTTACTCAGTACCAAATACAACAGGAAGTACCTACACTTGGAATGTAATTGGCGGTACAATAACCAGTGGTCAAAATACAAATTCTATAGAAGTAGCTTGGGAAACTGAAGGAACAGGAAAAGTTGAAGTAACTCAAACAAGTGCAACATGTTCTACCGTTTCGTCACAAAATGTTACTATTAATGCCTTACCAACACTTACTTTTTGCAAAGGATTTACCAAAACCTGTATTGATAATCGTAATGGCGGAAATATAGGTGAAAATGCCGAAACAGGTTTTACTTACTCCTGGACATCTACACCAGCAGGATTTACATCTACCGAAGCCAACCCTACAGTAAACCCATCCGAAACCACTACTTATACAGTAACTAAAACTAATACATCAACTGGGTGTTTTGCTAGCAAAGACGTAACTGTAACAGTAAACAATTTATCAGTAACTGCAAATCCTGGAAATCCTTTTACCAAAACGTGTATTGACAAACAAAATGGTGGCTGCATTGGCGAAATAGCCGATACAGAATATACGTATTCATGGACTTCTCTCCCAATTGGATTTACATCTACCGAAGCTAATCCAACTGTAAACCCATCAGAAACTACAACTTTTACTGTAATCAAAACCAATAATACAACAGGATGTTTCGACACTAAAAGTGTTGTAGTAACCGTAAATAATACTGCTCCTAAATTAGAAATAGCAAACCCGCTTCCCGTTTGTTCTCCTACTACCATAGATATTACGGCTCCAAATATTCAAACCACTAATGACGGATCCTCAACCAAATATTATTCTTCATTAGAATTAGCCAATACGGGTGGTATATCCGATATAGCTACTCCAACAGCTATAAGCAATAGCGGAACTTATTTTATCCGAAGTGAATTTGATAATGGCTGTTTTGTTGTAAAAGCTGTTGAAGTGACTATAAATTCATGTTCTCTTGCTTTGGTAAAAAAATCCGAACTTCAAAACACAGGAAGTTGTACAAAAGTAGGCGATAAAATAATTTACACTTTTACTGTTACAAATCCTGGCACTACAACTATAAACGAATTAACCCTAACAGATACACTGCTAGAGAATATAAATCCAATTGTCCCAATTGTGTTTACAAGTGGAGATGATAATAACGACCTAAACTTAGATCCATCAGAAACTTGGATTTACAAAGCTGAATTTCCCGTAAATCAATCGGATATTGATACTGGAGAAATTATAAATCAAGCCGTTATAAATGGAAAAGTTTTAAACTCGATTCCTTTAAGTAGTCTTTCGGGTACTGATTGTACAAATCAAAATCCAACCATTACACAATTATGCCAAAATTCCAAAATTGAAATTACAAAAGACGGAACTTATGTGGATACCAATGGTGATGGAATAACAAACATTGGAGATATAGTAACCTATGCATTCATCATTAAGAATACAGGAAATACAACTTTAAGCAATGTATTCATTACCGATAATAATGCAACAATCACAGGCAACACAATTGCTACATTAAATGTTGGAGCGACAGATTCTACAACATTTACAGGAACACATAGTATCACTCAGGAAGACATCAATACGGGTTATGTGTACAATTTAGCTATTGTAACAGGTAACGACCCAAAAGGAAATCCCGTAACTGATACCTCGACTGATCCAACTCCTTGTACAAACTGCCCTCCTAAAACAGATTGTCCTGATTGTACAATTGTAATTTTGAATCCCTCTCCCAGATTAGAAATAACAAAAACTACTTCAAACAAAACATTTAGTAAGGTTGGAGATATTATTAATTATTTGATAATTGTAAAAAATACTGGAAATCAAACATTGTATCAAATTACCGTAAAAGACCCTCTAACAGGATTGGAAACAATTATTGCTTTATTAGATCCAAATGCAACAGCAGAGTTCACACAAACTTATACCATCACCCAAGAAGATTTAAACAAAGGATCGGTACTAAATATTGCCACAGCTAACGGGTTTACTCCCAACAAAACTCCTATTGGTGATGATGATGATGAAATCACTAACGAAGTAACAAACCCTATTGATGCTGTAGATGATAATGCTGGTACACTTGCTGGAGTAAACCAAATCACTCCAAATATAATTAATGTATTTACCAATGATACTTTGAATGGCATAGCTGTAAATCCTAATGATGTCATTTTAACAACAATAACTCCAAATCCTTATTTGCAATTGAACCCAAATGGATCCATAGATCTATTGCCAAATGCTCCAGTAGGAGTACAAACATTAACCTACCAGATTTGTGAAAAATTAAACAACACCAATTGCGATACTGCAATCGTAACTGTAACAATCGAAAGTCCAAGGATGACAATAACGGGAGAGTCAATTTGCATCAATGATGTTCCGTATCTGAATTATTCTGCTATTGCAACTAATTTTACCCCTGCAAGCGGATTAACATTGACTTGGTTTGACAGTAACAATAACCTTATTGCTACTATGCCTAATTTACCCTTATCAGGAAAAGTATTATGGCCAGGAGCAATCATTGATGAAAATGGAAATGGACTAGATTGGCCTGGTTGGATATTTGCAAATGGAAAATGGGCGGAAGCAGCAGATGGTTTAGAAGGACTTAGACCAACTGCTACAGTACGTTTTTCATTAAATCCTGAACAGTCAATAACGGTCAATTATCCACCATCTGATCCTTATTGTACATCAAGACCAAAATTCAAAATTGATGCAGTCGATGATGTCTCTAAACCAATTGATGCCATTAATGGTGCTACAAATGTCCTTAACGTATTCAATAATGATTGGCTAAACGGATCAGCTGTTAACCCAGCTGATGTGACTCTAACACTAATCACACCTGATGTGGCTGGATTTATGACCATGAATCCCGATGGTTCTATAGATCTTAAAAATCAAACTCCTGAAGGAATCTATACTTTGCAATATCAAATTTGCGAAAATGCTGATAATGGAAATTGCGATATCGCAACTGTAATAGTTCCAGTTATTTGCAACAATGCGACAAAAGTTTCCGGAGTAGTTTATAACGCAGGTAATAATGCTCTACTTGCAAATGTTCCACTCACTTTAACACCAATAACAATTGTCAATGGTCAAAATCATATAACAGGACCGCCGTTAATGCGTGTTACCAATTCTGAAGGATATTACAACTTTAAAGGAATTCCAAGCGGAAACTATGTTCTACAAGTTCAAGATGCCAACTTAAATAGTGCTCATGAATTATTCAATACATCCTCAAGTTTTTTAATTGTTAATCTTGAGGTTTGTAACCATTTGATACGAAACTTTGGTTATGACAAAACAGATTTACCAGTACTTGGAAATTTTGTTTGGTACGATTTAAACAAAAATGGTTTACAAGATGAATGGTATGATGCTAATAATGATGGCCTTGTTACACAGAACATTCCAGATTCTAATGGTACAATTGATTATAGCAAATGGGAATGGATAGATTTTAATAATGACGGAAGCTATCTGGGCAAAATTAATGAAGGTGAATTAAACGCTGCTGGATTTGGAAATGGTACCACTAATGTTCCTAATTTATTTATCACGGGACCAAATGACTATTTTGTTAGAAACACAATTGGACTTTTAGGCTATTGGCGAGTGAGACCTCCATTTAATGCTTGGGGACAGTACAATGTAGAATTAAAAATGGAATCAAACTTAGAAGCGAGTGCAGATGCTATTTCTAAAACAGGACTAGTAAAAATTTTGCCTAACTTTTCAAATATTACCACCAAAAACACAACTGCAAACAAAACAACAGCACAAACTGATACTAATTCGGAAACCAGTACAATTTGTGGAATTAGCAGTCAAAATCCACAATCGGCTCAATTAAGTGCAGAAAACCGAATCAATTTGGATCTTGATTTTGGAGTAGTTTGTCAAGAATTTGGTGCTATCGATGATGTTTACACAAATCTTAATTGCTCTACTACTGGCATCATAGGAAATGTACTTGAAAACGACCTCCTAAATGGTGATTATGTTGCAGCTGACTTGATTCGTTTTACCATTACCTCTGGAAACAATTCTAATATTACCATTGACGAATTAGGGAACATAACTATAACAGGCGGATTAGCCTCTGGTACTTATGTTTATACTTATAGCTTATGTGATAAAATCAACCCGAACAATTGCGTAACTGCTACAATAACAATAACCTCTGTTGAAATACAAAACATCAGCATAACCGAAACCGCTTGCAATGCAGATTCGACACCTATTGATCTAATGAAATTCTTACCGGAAAACATTAATCCAAACGGAACATGGATAGACATCAACAATTCTGGTGGTCTTATAGGAAATGTTCTAAACACTCTTAACATCCCAGTTAACAGCTATAATTATGAATATAAAATTTCCGAAAGTTGTCCTATCAATATAGCGGTATCAATGAACATTAATGAAGATTGTAAAGTTCTTCCTTGCGCAAGCATAATCGTACACAATGCCGTATCTGCAAACGAAGATGGTAAAAATGATTATTTCCAAATTGAAAATCTGGAAAACAATGAATGTTACAAAAATTTTAAAGTCGAAATTTTTAATAGATGGGGAATATTAGTTTTTGAAAGAGAAAATTACGACAATGGTCCAAATGCATTTAGAGGCCAATCCGAAGGCAGAACAACTATAAACAAAAATGAGGGGTTACCTACTGGAACGTACTTTTACATATTAAGCTACGAATCTATTGATGATGTTGGAAACATACAAACTATCAAAAAAAATGGATACTTATATCTAGCCAAATAAATGATATAAATGTGCAAAAGTACTTCTTCTTACGGCTCATGACGAATCATTTTAAAAACAATTAAGAAGCAAACCTCAAAACTAAGCTATCCAATAGATAGCCAATTTTAACCAACAAACAGAATCCTATGAAAACAATAATATTTTCAATTCTTATGTTTTTCACAACCCTAATAAGTATAGCACAACAAGATGCTCAATACACACAGTATATGTACAATACTATAAATGTCAATCCTGCATACGCTGGTTCAAGAGGAGCCTTAAGTATTTTTGCTTTACATCGAAATCAATGGGTAGGATTAGAAGGAGCCCCAACTACCAATACCATATCTATAAATACCCCTTTCAACAATACAAACTTAGGAGCTGGTTTTTCAATAGTAAATGATGAAATTGGCCCATCTACTTCTAATTCAATTTCAGCAGACATATCCTACACCATTCCAGTATCCGAATCCTTCAGACTTTCTTTTGGACTCAAAGGAACTTTAAACATTTTCAATATAGACATCAACAAACTAAATATTGGAGATCAGACCGATCCTATCTTTCAAAATTTCGAAAATGATCTTTCGCCCAATATTGGTGCAGGACTTTATTTGCACTCAGACAAAGCTTATCTTGGTTTATCTGTTCCAAATTTTATCGAAACTGATGCTTATAACGATAATGAAGTTGCTATTTATAAAGAGAAAATCAATTACTATTTAATAGGAGGTTATGTATTTGACATTTCCCCTTCTACAAAATTCAAACCAGCCTTTATGACCAAACTTGTAGAAGGAACCCCTTTACAAGTTGATGTTTCTGCAAATTTTTTATTCATTGATAAGTTAACTGTTGGTCTATCTTATAGATGGAGTGCCGCATTTACTGGAATGGTTGGTTTTCAAGTATCGGATGCTTTTTATTTGGGGTATTCATACGATTTTGAAACTACTGCCTTAGACAATTACAACTCAGGTTCACATGAATTATACTTACGTTTCGAATTATTCAAGAAAAACAACAAAATGATAACACCTAGATTTTTCTAGAGTTTTACAAAAATTAGCTTGACCAAAATGTTCGATTTCTATTGTAACATTTCAAAACTAAAATCATGATAAAAAAGGTACACATATTAACAGCTTTCTTATTTATACCAGTAATAAAGTGTTGGTCACAACAGTATTCATTAACCCTAAATGAAAAAATGGCACATCCTCAAAAAGCTGTTTCTGTAAACCCAAAAGAAAATATTCCGATTAAAAATAAAATAAAACATTATCATGTAGAAGAAACAGTTACACTGAAATTTGGCAGTCACAAAAGAATCTATGATGTGAGTAGCTATAACTTGATTGAGACCTATGATTTAGGACCAAACGGAAAAAGAACCATTACACCTGTTTATACCGATAACAATGAGGTCGAGAATTCTGTAATAGCTAGTTATAATTTGGAATCCAATAGAAAAAGTACAACTACACCAATTTATGACAGTAAAAATGAGGCTCAAAACCAAGCAATCGCAAGAAACGAACAGCAAATAGAATATCCTGAATTTGCTTCAACAAATAGTTACAATTTAAATTCTAAAACTCCAAAACCAACAAATTTATATGCCGCTAAAAAGACAGTTTCCAATTCCACAACTGAAATTCGAAATCGAAAAGAGTCTCAAAAAGAAAAGAATTCTAATAAAGAAGTAGCACCAAAGCCTGTAGAGCAAATTATCGTAGCAAAACAAATTGTTCCAACAAGTGAACTAAAAACGAGTACAAACGAAACCAAAATTGCAATCTCAGATACGCCAAAGAACAAAGACATGTACAAACATTATATCGATGTTGTAAAAATCTACGAAAGAGTTGTCGAAAAAGGATATGGCACAGTATCTATGCTGAAAAAAATGGGAAATATCTATTTTTTTAATGACGATTATGACAAGGCCAAAGATTGCTATGAAAAACTATTCAATCTAACCAAAGATTTAGAACCAGAATATTACTATCGTTATTCGATAGTATTAAAATCAAAAGGTGAAATCCAAAAATCTAATGAATATCTAAAAAAATACAACCAATTATCACAAGTAGATTAATCATTAGTTTTTACAAAATTATCAAATCAAAGTTATTGGGTTTAAAAAAATAATATCATGAAAAAAATTACAATAATTAGTCTAACAATATTTTATATTTTTTCATTAAATGTTTATTCACAAAAAGCAAAATTAGCTCGAGCCGATAAACGATATGACAATTATGCCTATATAGATGCAATAAAAACCTACGAAAAAGTAACCCAAAAAGGATACGAAACCCCTCAAATTTATGAGAAAATTGCAAATGCCTACTATTTCAATTCCGAGTTAGACAAAGCCTGCACTTGGTATGATAAATTGTTTGCTACCAAAAAAGATATCGAACATGAATATTATTATCGTTATGCGTATTGCTTAAAATCGGTAGGACAAAACGAGAAAGCAAATGAAATGCTCAAAATTTACAATGAAAAAACAAACAATCAAGGAAAAGGTACTCATTATAGCAAGGAAGTCAATTTTTTGGACGAAATAAAAGCTAATTCTGGAAGATATAAAATCAAAGATGCTGGAATAAATTCTAAATATTCAGACTACGGAAGTTCATTTTACAATCACAAATTAGTTTTTACTTCTTCACGAGACACTGGAAGTTTAGGCCAAAGAAGACATAGCTGGACCGATCAATATTTTACAAACCTATACGAATCAAATCTTAATGGAGATTCGTTAACAGCACAAAAACCAGAAAAATTTTCTCGAAAAGTACGATCAAAATTTCATGAATCGAGTCCAGTTTTTTCTAAGGATGGCAAAACAATGTACTTTACCAGAAATAATTACTTAGAAGGCAAAAAAGGGAAAGATGAAAACCGAGTTACTTTAATCAAAATTTACAAAGCCACTTTTGAAAATGAAGATTGGACTAATATTGTCGAAGTATCTTTTAATAGTAATACTTACAGTACTGCACATCCAGCATTAAGTCCAGATGAAAAAACATTGTATTTTGTATCCAATATGCCTGGCACTTTAGGAGAATCCGATATTTTTAAAGTGCGCATCAACGATGATGGAACCTATAGTACTCCCGAAAATTTAGGAAACACGATCAATACTCCAGGCAAAGAAACATTTCCGTTTGTTACTAATGAAGATGAAATCTACTTTGCATCAGATACTCACCCAGGTCTTGGAGGTTTAGACATTTTTGTTGCCAAAATTCATCCAGACGGAACCTTTGGTGAAGTGAAAAACGTTGGTGCTGATGTAAACTCACCAAAAGATGATTTTGCTTATTTAATTAATACTATAAACCGAATTGGTTTCTTTTCTTCAAATAGAGATGGCGGCAAAGGATACGACGATATTTATCAATTTCTGGAAACCAAAAGACTAATTGAAAAATGCAAACCAATACTAACAGGAACAGTAACCGAATTTGACACAAGACAGATTCTTTCGAATACAGAAGTTACTCTTTATGACAATCAACATAATATCATAAAAACCATCGAAACTGATGGTAACGGAAACTATTCGTTTGATATAATTAACAATACCACTTATAGCGTAAGAACGAATCGTCCAGAATACTATCCTGAAGAGAAAACAATCTACATTAACAATTCAGATTGTACGACTCAAGTGGATTTAGCCATCAAAAAAGACAAGTGCAAAGTTGCTGTTGGAGACGATTTAGGCAAATGTTTTGACATTAAATGGATTTATTTCGACTTAAACAAATCAAACATTCGATATGAAGCTGAATTGGATTTGGCTAAAATTTTGGTTGTTATGAATGATTATCCAACTTTAAAAATAGATATTCGTTCGCATACCGACAGCCGTGCTTCTCACAAATACAATAAAGCACTTTCCGAAAGAAGAGCACAATCAACAAGAGATTGGCTAATTTCTAATGGTGTAAGTCCTGACAGACTTTCGGCTAAAGGATATGGAGAAACGCAACTAACAAACCAATGCGCAGATGGAGTAAAATGCACCGAAGATGAACACCAACAAAACAGACGTAGCGAATTTATAATTACAGCATTATGATTACTAAAATACAAAAGCTACTAAATCGTAGCTTTTTTTGTGAAACTTAGGTTTTGTTTGTGGCATTAAATTTTGACAAAAATATTAGTGTAATATTTTTTATTGGTAACTGGATTTTCTCTGACAGCAATACCAAAATGAGTAAAATCGCCTTCCATATTTTTTTTATGTCCGTCACTTTTTAACCAAGCATCAAAAACACCCTGTGCGCTATTATAATTGTAAGCGATATTTTCGCTTACATTTTTGGCACCCAATGTCTGAATTATACTAGAAGATCTTGCTTCAAAATTATTATGATTTACAACATTATTCTCAATCATATACTCGTCATGATCCTCAGAAATATAGGAAACATGATCGATAGTTTCCAAAGCATTTAATCCTATACTCAAGCGATGGGAATTTATCAAAGACATTGTTTCTAATTCTAATGAACTATAATTAAAAGTTGAAACAATTGGTGTATTATTGGTAGTAACAGCATCCGAATCTTCAACTGTACACGAAACTATAAACAATATAAATGCCCCAAAAAGAGCGCAACGAAAATTTTTTAAACTCATGACTTTTGTTAACCAAAGTAGATTTTAGGGCAAACCACTTCTTAATTAAACCTTTAGTAAATTTTTACAAAGCAAGTCATAATTCTTTGAAATACAAAAATAATCCGTTGAAATACAGTAAAATACAAAAATATAATAGTAATTTCTTACATTATGGAGCTAATCTTGAAATTACCCAAGAATAGTCATCTTCAAGTTTATACCGAATACGATCATGCAAACGATTGGGTCTTCCTTGCCAAAATTCGACTTCTAAAGGGGTTACCAAAAAACCACCCCAATGTTCAGGACGACAAATTTCTTTTCCTTCAAAATTCTTTTCTAATTGTTTTAAATGTTGTTCTAAATAATCACGAGAAGGAATTTCTTCACTCTGGTTAGAAACTATTGCTCCTAATTTGCTTCCGTTTGGTCTGGATTCAAAGTAGCCATCTGATATATTTTCAGAAGTTTTTATTGCAACTCCTTTAATAATTACTTGACGCTCTAAAGCTTCCCAAAAAAACGAAAGACAAACATTAGGATTATTGGCTATTGCCCTACCCTTTTCTGAGTTATAATTGGTAAAAAATATAAAACCTTCCTCATTAAACTTTTTTAGCAAAACAACTCGTGATTTTGGAAAACCATCTAAGCCAATTGTAGATACTGTCATTGCATTGACCTCGCCACTTCCTTCAAAAGCTTCTACCTCATGAAACCATTTATTGAAAAGATTAATTGGATCTTCTGGAATTGAAGATTCTAACAATTCACTCTTTTCATAAGATCGTCTATAATTACTTAAATCACTCATTACTAAAACTTTTTAAAAAAAATTAAAATTCAAAATTTTTACCATCATCCGCCAGTAAAACCTCTTTAAAAATGGTTTCAGCTTCCTTTTTAAAAAGTTCTATACTTTCGTAACGTGTAGAATAATGTCCTAAAATTAATTGTCCCGCATCGGCCTTCAACGCAATGCGTGCGGCTTCTTTTGCGGTAGAATGCATTGTTTTTTCGGCTAAACTTTCTTCGGCTTCCAAAAATGTAGATTCGTGATACAAAACCGAAACCTTTTTTATAATTGGAATTATATCTTCATTGTATTTGGTATCCGAACAAAAGGCATAACTTTTTGTCGGATCTGGATCGAAAGTTAGTTTATCATTTGAAATAATTCGTCCATCATCAAGAACAATATCTTTACCATTTTTAATATTCTGATAATAACAGGTCTCTATTTCATAATTTTGAATGGCATTCATATCAAGTTTACGTTCTCCTATTTTTTCCTGAAACAAAAAACCATTTGTATAAACACGATGCTTTAGCGGAATCGTTTTGACAATCACTTTTTCATCCTCAAAAATAATCTCGCTTTCTTTAGATTCTAATTCATGAAAAATCAATTGATAATTTGTCCAAGAATTGGATAATTTCAGTTGCAAATTGATTATTTCTTTTGCTCCCTTAGGTCCATAAACATGTAAATCGGTAGTTCGGCCTAAAAGTGCAAAAGTTGAGATCAAGCCGACCAAACCAAAAAAATGATCACCGTGTAAATGTGAAATAAAAACATGATTGATTTTTGAGAATTTCAATTTGTTTTTACGCAATTGTACTTGAGTTCCTTCTCCACAATCAATTAAAAAAAGTCTATTTTTAATTTCTAAAACTTGCGAAGTCGGATTGGTTAAAGTACGAGGAGTAGCGGCATAGCAACCAAGAATAGTAAGTTTCAATTTTTGTTTTTATTTAAAATTTAGGATTGTTTAAAGTTGTTCAAAAAGTTTAAAGTTCTTGTCATAATATCTTTAAAACTTAAACTTTAAACAATTTTAAAACATTTAAAAGCCTAAATCTCTTTCAATTTCATCCATTTCAATCAAATCATGTGCTTCTAATTGAGTAGGAACCACAACTATAGACTGTGGAATTTTGTTGAAATCTATATTCTCTACAACAAGAACAAAAGATTTTTTTGCTTTTTTATGAGTTTTGGCCAAATCCGAAAAAATCTTAATAGATTTTACATCAACTGTTGTATCGTGAGAAATATCCAAAACAATATTATAATCTTTATAGCCATTATATTGGCTATTCACTTTCTCTAAAAAGGATACTACATCACCTTCAGTATCTTTAATTACAATTGTATGTCCTTTTGTGGTAACTTTCATATATTATATTATTGAATTTTTGATGCTAAAAGATAAATTACTGCCATCCTGATAGCAACACCATTTTCAACTTGATTTAAAATAACCGATTGTTGCGAATCGGCTACATCACTTGTAATTTCGACTCCTCGGTTTATAGGTCCTGGATGCATAATTACAATTTCTTTGTTTAGAGAATCTAACAAATTTTTATCTACGCCATATTGTTGAGCATACTCTCTAGTTGAAGGAAAAAAATTCACATCCATTCTCTCGTTTTGAACTCTCAACATATTAGCCACATCGCACCATTCTAGAGCTTTACGCAAATTAGGCTCTACTTTTACACCAAGTGATTCTATATATCTTGGAATAAGAGTTTTGGGGCCGCAAACTTTAACCTCTGCACCTTGCATTTGCAAAGCATATATGTTAGAAAGAGCAACTCTTGAATGTAAAATATCACCAACTATCACCACTTTTTTGCCGGCAACATCTCCTAATTTTTCACGAATCGAGTAACTATCAAGTAAAGCCTGTGTAGGATGTTCGTGTGCACCATCTCCAGCATTTACAATACTCGCTTTTACATTTTGAGATAAAAAATATGCGGCACCCGGGTTCGAATGTCGCATTACTACCATATCCACTTTCATTGAAAGGATATTATTTACAGTATCTATTAATGTTTCTCCTTTTTTAACAGAAGATTGTGCTGCAGAAAAACTTATAACATCAGCCGATAAACGTTTTTGGGCTAGCTCGAAAGATAATTTGGTACGGGTACTGTTTTCAAAAAATATATTGGCAATTGTAATATCCCGAAGCGATGGTACTTTCTTTATTGGGCGATTAATTACTTCTTTAAAATGATCCGCTGTTTCAAAAATCAGATTAATATCATTCTCGTTGATGTATTTAATACCTAATAAATGATTTACACTTAATTCGCTCATTGTTTATTGTTTATTTATTCGTTAAATCGCTTATTCGATTTTTATGATGTTTTACTATGTATATGTTTAACTGTTATGTATTTTTTGTTTAAACGGTTAAAAAAACATCTAACCGATTACACTTTTACATCTAATTGGTTACTAAATAAACGCCATCTTCGCCATCTTGCTCGGCCCAACAAACTTTTACTTTTTCGCCATTAATAGCATCTACTTGGCGACCTCTATAATCTGGTTGTATTGGCAAATCTCTACTAAAACGACGGTCAATCAGAGTCATTAGTTCGATACCCGACGGTCTGCCGAAAGATTGAACTGCTGTTAAAGCCGCACGAATACTACGACCTGTATATAACACATCATCTATAAAAATTACTTTTTTATCTTCTACCAGAAAATCAATTTGGGTTTTATTGGCTTCCAAAGGTTTGTTGGTTCTTCGAAAATCGTCACGAAAGAAAGTAATATCCAAATATCCCAACTCAACATTGGGAATATGATACTCTTTTTCTAACAATATTTTTATTCGTTCTGCCAAAAAAGTACCTCTAGGTTGAATTCCGATCAAAACAGTATTCGAAAAATCAAGATGTTTTTCAATTAATTGACAAGCCAAACGGTTTAAAATAATATTGACTTCTTTTGAATTGAGTAACACTTTTTGATCCATACATGACAATTATTTGATTTTTTTTAATCATAGCCTTACAAATGTTTTAAAAAGAAATATTTTCAAAACTGCTATAAATTTGGTCAAGCAAATATACAAATTCCCATTTAGGATTTATTCATAAAGAGTCCATAAAATTATTCTTTTCTAAAAGTTATCCATGTTGCTTTATGCCAAATATATTCTAACGGCCCATGCTTGTGTTTTCGAGACCACCATGTACAAAATGACAATTGCAACACAAACAAAACAATCCCAATTAGTAAACAATATGTAGCTCCGGTATAAGTTACAAGTCCTAATCCATAATGGTAATACACCAAAGCCCCCAAAATAGATTGCATGATATAACAACTCAAACTCATTTTACCTAAAGGAACCAATGTTGCGAATATATTTTTAAATCTTTCTTTTTGATACAACAGGACAAATCCCGAAACCAGTATAAGCATAAAAGAAACATTTGACCAAGAAGTCAGAATCAGTGAAAGTGGATGTGAAACAGCTTTTCTTTCAATTAAATTAGGTAAAAAGTTTTTCAGGTTAAACAAAAGAACGAAAAGAAGAAATGCAAATTGCAAGGTTTTCTTCCAAAACAAATTACTTTTTTCCGAAACCATAAAAAGTTGTTTTCTCCCTGCTAACATCCCAAACATAAACAAAGCAGGAGCCTGAAAAAAACGGCCATTTTCCCAACACCAGGCTAGAGATGCAATCCTACCAATAGTAAGATTTCCGATTGCATAATCTATAAAAGAATTACTTTTTAAATACGTTCCCATGGCTTTAAAATAACTACTAGATAAATTAGGCGCAGGGACATAGTCTGGGTGAGATAAAGCATAAAAAAACTTACCCCATTCTATAGGTTGTGCTAACAAAATAATTGCCAACCAAAAAACTTTTTTATCACTCCAATTACAAACTGGAATTAAAGTAAGTCCTAACAGAGCGTAAAGCACTAAAATATCGCCTTCAAAAAAAATGGTATTTATGAGTCCAAAACACAAAAGCAAAACCAAACGCCACAAAAAACGAAGTCTAAAGTCCTTCCCTTTTTTTGCTTGATTGTCATTTTGAATAAAAAAACTTAAACCAAAAAGCAAAGCAAAAATTGCGTAGGATTTTCCGCCAAAGAAAAAAAACAAGGTTTCCCAAATTATTTTATCGAGAACTTTCATCCATTCCGGTAAAGCTTCCGGAAAATTATAATAATCAAAATGCTCAATATTGTGCAATAACATGATAGACATAATTGCAAAACCTCTCAAGGCATCTACAACTTCTATTCTCGGGATTTTAAAACTCAAAGTGTTGTTTGACATAGATTTACAAAATTATTTTTCCAAAAATATCGTAATTTCCATTTAAAAACCAAAAATATTAATCAGAAAACACCATAAAATACTATACAATAACACATCAACTATTGTGGTAATAGTAAAATTGAATCCCATTTAAACAAAAAAAGCCCGATAAAATCGAGCTTCCTTAATTATTAAAATTTCTTAATTTATAGATTGTACATTTTCTTTCTTTGTTCCTGAATTTTTTCATCATCAAGATATTCATCAAATGTCATGTAACGGTCGATTACTCCATTTGGAGTAAGCTCTACAATTCGGTTACCAACCGTTTGGGCAAACTCGTGGTCATGTGTGGTAAAAATTACCGATCCTTTATAGTTTTTTAATGAATTATTGAAAGCCGTAATCGACTCCAAATCCAAGTGATTTGTTGGTTCGTCTAACATCAAAACATTAGCACGCTCCATCATCATTCTAGACAACATACAACGCACTTTTTCTCCTCCTGATAAAACTCTAGCTGTTTTTAAAGCTTCTTCACCAGAAAAAATCATTTTACCAAGAAACCCTCTAATGTAAACTTCATCACGTTCTTCTTCTGTTTTTGCCCATTGGCGTAACCAATCTACCAAAGTCAAATCATTTTCAAAATACGAATGATTTTCTGCTGGCAAATAAGCTTGATTCGTTGTGATTCCCCAATCAAAACTTCCCGAATCTGCTTTTTGTTCACCATTTAATATTTGATAAAAAGCTGTTGTAGCACGAGAATCTTTAGAGAAAAGAACAATCTTATCGCCTTTAGCCATATTCAAATCTACATCTTTAAACAATACTTCCCCATCTACTGAAGCAGAAAGATTTTCAACATTCAGAATCTGATCTCCAGCCTCACGATCTTGATCGAAAATAATCGCTGGGTAACGACGACTAGAAGGTTTGATTTCGGCAATATTCAGTTTTGAAATCATTTTTTTACGAGAAGTCGCTTGTTTTGATTTCGCCACGTTTGCACTAAAACGACGAATAAACTCTTCTAATTCTTGTTTCTTTTCTTCGGCTTTTTTGTTTTGTTGCGCACGTTGTTTTGCAGCTAACTGGCTCGATTCGTACCAAAAAGTATAGTTCCCTGAATAGTGATTGATTTTTCCGAAATCAATATCCGAAATATGAGTACATACAGCATCCAAGAAGTGACGGTCGTGAGACACGACGATAACAGTGTTTTCGTAGTTTGCCAAGAAGTTTTCTAACCAAGCGATTGTTTCAAAATCCAAGTCGTTGGTAGGCTCATCCATAATCAGCAAATCAGGATTCCCAAAAAGAGCTTGTGCCAAAAGCACACGAACTTTCATTTTCCCTTCCATATCACTCATTAAAGTATAATGATCTGCTTCTGTAATACCTAAGTTAGACAACATGGCTGCAGCATCCGAATCGGCATTCCATCCATTCATTTCTTCAAACTGAACCTGCAACTCTCCAATCCTGTCAGCATTGGCATCATTATAATCTAAATAAAGAGCATCCATTTCTGTTTTAACAGCATATAAAACTTTGTTTCCCATCAAAACAGTTTCCAAAACCGTGTGTTCATCAAACATATTGTGGTTTTGGTTTAAAACCGACATACGTTTTCCTGGTTCTAAATGAATGTGTCCCGAAGTTGGATCGATATCTCCTGAAATCACTTTAAGGAAAGTTGATTTCCCAGCACCGTTGGCTCCAATTACGCCATAAATATTTCCGTGAGTAAACGTAGTATTTACTTCGTCAAACAAAACTCTTTTACCAAACTGAACTGATAAATTATTTACTGTTAACATGAATGTCTTTTGTTTAAAATTTTGTGCAAAAGTACAAAAAAATAATGTTTTTTTATTCTAAAAAAAGAGGCTGTCACAAAATTAAAATCAAGTTGTTGAGAATTGCATAAATGAAAAATTTATCCGATAGGTACTCCAATAGAAAAGAGGCTGAGACAGCCTCTTTATACAAATAATTTTAAGTTTAATCTTATTTCAGTTTTTTCACACTGTCAATTACATCAACCAAACCGTTATGTGATTTGTCTAGTGTAAGTTCCCAAAACATGATTCCGCCCAATTTATTTTGGATAACATAATTTGTTTTCTCTCTTACAGAAACTTTATCGTCGCCAGTGGCAAAAAGTTTTTCATTTGCATTATACCAATAAGCAGCTTTGGCTTTTTCGTCCCAAAAATAATCCCAACCTTTATCTTTGGTGAAAGTAGATTCGTAATTGATAAAGTTGACACCATCAATATGAATCCCTGCTTGATACAAACCGTGATTAATAGAAGCAACGTCTTTCCAAACTCGAGTGTAAAAAGCTGCTCCAATGACAATTTTTTGGGATGGAATTCCTAATTTCAATAAAAATTCTACAGCTCGGTTTGTTGATTCTTCTTTGTCATTAGTACTAAAAATTGGCGTATGATGTCCGGTAACTTTAGAATATCCGTTAACCAAATCATAACTCATGATATTTACTCGATCTACAATTGGCATTATTTTTTTCCATTCTACAGATTCATCAAGATATTTTTGAAAGCCTCCTGCGGCAAAACTTAGTTCGTGTTTTTTTCCTAATTCTTTACGCAAAGCAAAAACAAGAGCGGTAAAATTTGTTTTATCGGCAGGTTGAAACAAATGTCCTGGCATACCCTCTATAGTTGGATATTCCCAATCCAAATCGATACCATCACATTTAAAATAATCATTTACTTCTTTTACCGACTTAGCAAAAACATTTCTACCCTCATCAGTAGAAAACACACTAGAACAAGGTTCACATCCTCCCCATCCTCCTAAAGACAACATGATTTTTAGTTTCGGATTCTTGCTCTTGAGGGATACTAGTTTTTTTATTGCCAAAGAATCTTTAGTGCTATCCACACTCAGTTTTCCTTCTTTCAAATGACAAAAACTAAAAATGATGTGGGTCAACTTTGTAACATCATACGACTCTATCAGTTTTTCATCGCCCATATAATAAGCGATAACCGAGAAATTATTTTTGCTCTGACTTGTTGCTAAAACAGGTACTAACAGTAATAAAAAATACAATTTAAAATTTTTCATTTTTTTATTTTAAACATTAATAATACGGTACAAATTTTAATAATCGAAAATCATTTCAAATTATTTACCTTAAAGTAAAAATATCCTTTGACTAATCTCCAGTCAAGCAGAAGAAAAGTGGACCAATAATCGCTAGCTGACAAAGTACTAATTAAAAAAAACTGGTAATCATTAAAATAATTACCAGTCTTAAAACTATTGTTTAAAAAAACAATACTAATTCAAAATAAAGAAATCTTAGAAAAATACAAATAACCAAACTCAATCTTAATAACTATATCTTTAATTTTTGAATTTTAATTTAGGCTTGAACCAATTTTTTCAAGCTATTATATACAGCCAACTCCACATCGGCATAATCTTTAGATTTACATTTCTCAAGTAAATCATTTAAAACTTTTATATCTACATTTTGTTTCTTTTCTATCTTTAACAAAAGCTGTTGTGATAAATCATTTAAACTTTTAGATAAAGGCAAAACAGGATAAATAAGTGGTGCGTTGCTACTCAAAACATTTAGATCAGCATTCATCTTAATCCATTTATTTAAATAAGAAGTAACAAGCAATTGGTTTTCTGTAGAGTTATTAGAAACATAACTATTTACAGCTTTTTCAAAACTTAACGCATCTGATGCGTCTGGCGTACAAACATCAGCAAATAGTGTTAGAGGTGAATACATTTGATATTCTGTTCCTCCTTTATTTCTAGAGTATCCTTTTAGTGGTTCACAAATATTTGACATGTCTAACAAAGCTTCACTTTTTTGATTATTGCTAATATTTCTCAACAATGCTTCTTTGCTCTTTATGTGTTGTAATCCTAATTCTTCTAATCTAAAAGATATCACCTCTAATCTTTTACGCAAACTATTAATATCTGTAACACTTTCATTAGACCACAAACGCTCTGCAATAGCAGCAGTTCTTGGCCAAACTCTAGAATCAAAAGTTGCAGATGATACTAATTCGGTCCACATTGTAGCTTCGCCCCCTAGAATTCGTGCTCTTTCTACATCTGTCAGTTGAACCGATTTAGGCATTGGATCTACACTATAATGGTCTTCAACTTTATACATCAAATCAATGTAATAACCATTAGACAAAACCGTTTTATAACCTTTTGTAACAGCATCTACCAAAGATTGCCCCGCTACTACTCCTTCATTTACTCCTCGCCACGAATGAACCACAGCATCTTTTGATAAATCTTTGGTTAAAATTTCTTCCCAACCCATTAGTTCTTTACCATGTTTTTTGAGCATTGGCACTAATTGCATAGTGAAATACGTTTGCAATTCATGATTGGTTGCCAGTTTGTGTTTCTTTTTGAATTCCTGAATTTTAGGATTAGAATCCCAATCTTTTCCTTCGTTTTCATCACCCCCAATGTGAAAAAACTTACCTGGAAAAAGTGGGCAAACTTCATCAAAAATACTGCTTAATATTTCGTAAGTCTTAGGATTAGAAGGATCTAATGTTGGTGTAAAAATCCCTGCATTTCTTTCTATCCCATAGGTTTGAATTTGTTTGAATTGCTGTCCTTTTTCGCCAGAACCCACATTCAGGTTTACAACTTTGCTACCAATTTCTGGATAAGCTGTCAGAATAGCCGAAGCGTGTCCTGGAACATCAATTTCTGGTACAACCATAATTCCTCTATCAGCAGCATATTTTACAATACTTTTGATTTCTTCCTGAGTATAATACAAACCGTCTGAAGCCAAATCAATTAACTTCTTATTTTTTTTCATTTCAATTCTCCACCCTTGATCATCCACAAGATGCCAGTGAAAAACGTTCATCTTAACAGCTGCCATACCGTCAAGATTACGCTTTATCACATCAACTGGCATAAAATGTCTGGACCCATCAATCATCAAACCTCTCCAAGTAAATCTTGGAAAATCTGAAACTTTTGCATTAGGAAAATAAAATGAATTAGTATTGTTTTGCAATAATTGCAATAAAGTTTCAAGGGCGTGCAGTGCGCCAACATCTGTAGTTGCATTAATAGTAATCTTATCTGCAGTTATATCAAGTAGATAGCTTTCATCTTCATACAACTCAATTTTTGCATTTCTAGTACAGTTTATTTGCAAAACTGCATCTGGAGCTTCATTAATCCCCGTTATAAAACCTTGGTTAAAAAACATTCCTGTTCTTCCATCTAATCTTCTTAAAAAGCTTGTTGCTCCAGTAAAAATTCGACCATTTGGTGCACCCGTGATATTAACTTTAAAGTCTTTTGTTAAAGCAAAAGAACCATTATTTAGAGTAATATTTTGTGGCCAAGGCATCAAATTTAATTGCTCTTTTGTAACCTGAGCCGTTGAAATAATCGAAGCAAAAAGAAAAATCAGAATATATTTCATTTTATAAAAGAATAGATAAGTTGAAAAAAAAAAAGAGTTAGTGCTGAATTCTTAAAGTTGAATTACAAAGAGTTAGAATTCAGCACCGTATTAACACAAAAAACTATGATTTTTTTAGTACTCAAAACGTTTAAAAGCTTCAATAGCTTCATATTCGGCCAAGCCTAAAGCATCATATAGTTTGGCTGTATTTTTATTTCTATCTTCGGCTCTAACCCAGAATTCTCTTGAATCGTTGCCTTGAAACATCACTCTATCTTTTTGAGACTGATGGTATAAAATAGCTTGTCTTTTTAGTAATACTTCATCGGGACTCAATGGAACTGCCATGTCAATTTCGTGAATATCCCATTCGTGCCAAGCTCCTCTGTACAACCATAACCAACAATCATTCATATAAGGTTTTGGTTTTAGTATTTTCATTGCTGCAAAAATGGCATTTAAACATACCTCGTGCGTACCGTGAGGATCAGCAAGGTCTCCTGCTGCAAAAACTTGGTGCGGTTTTATTCTTTCAATAATCTCTTTTACGATAGAAATATCTTCTGGACCAAGAGGATTTTTTTGAACCATCCCTGTCTCATAAAAAGGCAAATCCAAAAAGTGAATATTTTCGTCCTTAAGACCAATATACCTTACTGCAGCATACGATTCGCGTCTTCGAATTAAACCTTTCAATTTTCGGACTTGCAAAGTATCGCTTTGACCGATTGATTTGGTTTTGATATCATTTATTACCGATTGAAAATTAATTCCCGAATTATCCTTATCGGCAAAATCATTACATACCTCCGCAAATTTTAATGCTTCATCATCGGTAACAGCAATATTCCCAGAGGTTTGATACACAACATGTACATCGTGTCCTTGTTTAATTAATTTTGCAAATGTTCCTCCCATAGAAATCACATCATCATCAGGATGCGGGCTAAACAAAATCACTCGTTTCTTAGCTGGATTTGCTCTTTCTGGTCGGAACGAATCGTCTGTATTGGGTTTTCCTCCAGGCCATCCTGTGATAGTATGTTGTAAAACATTGAACATATTAATATTCAAATCATAAGACGAACTTCCGGCTGCCAATAAATCGGACATTCCGTTGTTGTTATAATCTCTATCAGTCAATTTTAAGATTGATTGATTTGTGTGTTGGCATAGCCAGACAATTGCTTTGCTTTTTAATTCGGGGGTCCAAATACATTCGCCAACCAACCAAGGAGTTTCTAATCGTGTTAGTTCAGATGCTGCTCCTTCATCTAAAACAAAAGTGGTATTGTTATGATTTTGTAAAAATGTAGCTGGAATTTCTGAACTGATATCCCCTTGAATAGTACGCTTGATGATTGAAGCTTTATTACGTCCCCAAGCCAATAATACAATTCTTTTGGAGCGAAGGATCGTAGAAACTCCCATTGTAATAGCTTTTTTGGGAACATTCCCTATTCCATTGAAATCTCCAGATGCATCAACTTTTGTAATATGATCCAAAGTAATAATTCTTGTTCCAGAGTTGATGTGCGAACCTGGCTCATTAAAACCAACATGACCCGTACGACCAATACCTAATAATTGAAAATCTAAACCACCAGCGTTTTTGATGTTCATTTCATAATCTACACAAAACTGATTCAAATCTTCCAGAGCAACAGTTCCGTCTGGTATATGAACATTTTCTGGTCTAATATCAACATGATTAAACAAGTGCTGATGCATAAAGTAATGGTAACTTTGGTTGCTTTCCTTTGGCATCGGATAATATTCATCCAGATTAAAGGTAATAACGTTGTCAAAACTTAACCCTTCTTCTTTGTGCATACGTACCAATTCTTGATACACTTTGATCGGAGATGAACCTGTGGCAAGTCCTAATACGCACTTTTTGTTTTTTTCTTGCTTAGAACGAATTAAATCTGCAATTTCTTGAGCGACTATAATTGAAGCATCCGCAGCATTTTTAAAAATTACATTATGAATTTTCTCAAAACGGGTATCTTCAAACTGGCCTGCTTTTTTAAAGCTGATGTCATTACCTAAGTTTGATGTAGTTCTCATGATATTTACTGTTATTTTTTATTACTTAATAAGTTGCCATGTAGTAGCAAATTAACTCTCTTATTAAAGATACGAATACCTTTTATAAATTCTTGGGTTTTACCAATCAAAAACAAATGATTAACAGAGTTTTATATAAATTTTATTTTTAAAAAATAAAAAACTTTTCGTTTTTAATAAGCTCTTAAAACAAAGCTGATACACTTTACAAATCAGAGCGATTGGGTTTGTGAACCTTTTAATTTTATGCTGTTTTTATTACAAATTTATAAGGCTTATACACCTTAAAAAAATAAATTATACCAACAGACCTCTTTTTTAAACCAACGACATTTTTCAATCAACAATGCGGTTTTTATGCTAAAAAAACTTCAGATTTTTAAAAAAAAATCTTTTAAAAGATTAAAAAACACATATCAAAACATAAATGAACTTGCAGATTTGAACGTATTTTTTATGTATATTATGGTGAATCAAAAAACTTGCAGCATCTTTTTGACTCTTATTTATTTTAATCCAGGCAGGCAAAAACCTGCCTGGAATAAAAACAACTTAACTAAACTTAACTCAATTTATTTATTAGAAATTTGCAGTAGTAGTGTCCCACCAAAGTCTTGTAGCTCCGTTATCAGCTCCTCCTAATTTTTCAACTCCAGTAGCAACACCAGCAGGATTTGTATTTTTTTCTGATTGAGCAAAAGGCAATCTTCTTACTCCATATTCAGTTGAAATCACACCACCACTTTTGTTATTAGAAATTGGGAACAATTTTGGATATCCAGTTCTTCTCCATTCAGACCAAGCTTCTTGTCCTTCTGGATAATTAGCAATCCATTTTTGAGTAATAATTTTTTGAAGTTTAACTTCGTTAGTCGCTGCATCATTCCAAGCAACTGTTACTTTATTGACAGCAGCAATATTATTTGCTGAATTTACGTAATCAACATAATCTTTAGGCATTTTCGTATTATCTGCAATATAAGCAGCTGCACCAGACGCACCGGCTTGATCAAAAGAAGTTGAGATACCTAATTCGTACAATTCTTTAGCAGTTCCATTCATATTCCAACCTCTTACAGCCCCTTCAGCTCTTAAGAAATAAACTTCAGCAGTTGTCATCCAGACCACATTACCAGTTGCCATTGGTCCTTTTGGATTACTTGTAGAATGATCTGCGTAAGTGGCTGACGAAGGATAAACAATACCTGTTCTTACACCTTTATATTCTCCTGCAAATTTTGGAGCTGTAGTAAAATAAATAGGCATTCTTGGATCTTCATAACCTCCCCAAATTGATTCAACATCAGCTCCCATCATAATTCCTTTCCAGCTATTAGCAATTACATCAATTACATGTAAATTTTGCGGAGAATTGATAGCCATAATATCATCTTTGGTAGTCATAACACCAATAGAATGATTAACCGCTTTTTCAGCTTCAGTTTTTGCCAAAGCTGGATCCACTTTAGAAATACGGATAGCTAAACGCAAACGTAAAGAATTCGCAAATTTGACCCATTTTTTGTAATCACCTGCATAAGTTGATTTATCAGCACTTCCGAAAGAAGATGCCTCACCAGCATCAACTCTTTCCGTTAATTCAGTAACAGCAAAATCTAATTCTTTAAAAAACTGTGTATAAACATCTTTTTGAGAATCATAAGTTACAGCTCCACCATCAGAAACCCCATATTTTGAATATACAATTGGTCCGTACATATCTGTAATACGGTGCATTGTAGCTACTTTTAAAATTAACCCCCAAGCATAAAACTGGTCATATTTACCTTTTGACTCTTCTTCGATTTTTACCAAGTTAGCCATACCTTCAAGATAAGCAGTATCCCAAGCATAACCATTCCAACCGTCATTCAAAGCATAATCATGATTATTAGTTGGTCCAAATACAATAGGAGTAGTTAAATAACCAGACCACAAATCTGCCTGTAAATTTTGCTGAATTTGATACATCCATGTTACATCTAAAATCAATAATTTATTGAAAACAGGAGCATATAAACTTTTTATTTGGTTATAATCTTGTGAAAGTTGTTCTTTTGAAAAACCATTTGGATTAGTATTGATTTCTTCAAAATTATTTGTACAGCTAATGGTTGCAAGTAATGACAAGCAAATAGCCGATTTTTTTATTTTATTTAGTTTCATGATACTTACAATTAGAAAGTTAAGTTTAAATTAAGACCGATGTTTCTTGTAGATGGCATTCCATAAATATCTACACCTTGTAAACCTTCGCCAGTACTTAATGAAACATTAGGATCAAACGGAGCGTCTTTGTAAATGAAGAATAAGTTTCTTCCAATTAATGACACACTAGCCGAATCTAGGAAAGGTAAAATGCTCTTTTTGAAAGTATAACCTATAGATATTTCTCTTACACTAACATTAGTAGCATCATAAGCATACTCTCCTGTAGCACCATTTCTTCCTCCTACTTGAGTGTAATAATCCTGTGCTGGATATTTACCTCCGTTTTTAGTATAAGGAGTTCCGTCATCATAAATTACATTCGAAATTCCGCCAGCATTTCTAGCATCTCCAGAAGCTTTAGATACTCCGTATTGGTCGTTAATTGCTTGAGTTAAACTTACTACTTCACCTCCAAAACGACCATCAATTAAGATATTTGCGGTAAATGCTCCGATTTTAAATGTATTTGAAAAACCTAACATAAAATCAGGATTTGAATTTCCGATTTCTTCCCAATCTGTCTTTTTGATTGAATCATCAGTTTTGCTTAAAACTACTCTTCCTTGATCATCTTTTACCAAATTAATTCCCTCGATAACTCCAAATGGTTTTCCTTCGATTAATCGGTATCTATAAGTATTTGATCCTGGGTCAGTAATTAAAATTGCTCTTTCTCCTCCTTCAGTAATTTCAGGTATTTCTTTTACTAAGTTTTTATTTTGAGAAAAGTTAACTCTTGATTCCCAGCTAAATTTATCACTACGAATAATTTCAGCAGAAACAATAGCTTCAAAACCTTTATTTTCAATTTCTCCTGCATTAATTGCATAACTATTGTATCCTAAATCACTATTTGTTGATCCTGCTGAAACTTGCATAAATTGATCTTTAGTAGAAGAGTTATAGTAAGACAATTCGAAACCTAATCGGTTGTCAAACATTCTCCATTCTGTACCAATTTCAAATTCTGACTTTAACTCAGGCTTCAAACTTTGTCCTTCTGCAGGACCAATTCTAGGTATAGATACCACTCCATTTGTTACTGTGTATAAAGGAACTGTTACGCCTGGGGCAATATCATTACCCACTTGAGCAAAAGAAGCACGAACCTTACCAAAATTAACCCAACTTGGCATTGTTACCATTTCGCTAAGAACACCAGTTAAACCTACTGAAGGGTAAAAGAATCCAGGATTATCAGTATTAACTAATGTAGAAGACCAATCATTTCTAGCCGCTGCATCTAAAAACAAATATCCTTTATATCCTAAAGTTGTTGCAGCAAAAACAGATTGTACTTCTCTTGCAGAACCTGTTTGAAAATTACCTGCATTACTTGCAAAATTTCCTAACGTAAACCAGTTTGCATTACTTAAACCATTTGCAATACCAGAATCAAGAATTACACCGCTAGTTTTAGAACTATTAATACTTGTTCCGAAAGTAGCATTGAAAGAAAAATCATCAGAAAAATTAGTATTAATAGTACCTATTAAGTCAGCATACTTTTGCGTAGCAGTATTATCCGTTTTAATGAATCTTCCGTTTGGATGTGCTAAAGTAGAAACAGTAGTAGCATATAATCTTTTTTCAAAACCAGCTTCTACTCTGTTATAACTAAACCTTGAAGCTAAATGAAACCAGTCTTTAATTTTATAATCTAAAGCAATTGTACCATTAAAGAAGTTATTAGTATCTTCTGATTTATTTCTATTGATTTGAAAAAATGCATTTTGAACATATTCATCAACAACAACTGGGAAATTTTGAGCCATAATATTTCTAGATGGGTCATAAACCTCAAAATTATTTTGATACTCACTAAAACTATTTCCTCTAGGAAACAAATACACCCCTGTCATTGGGTTGAAATACAACCCATTTACTGGACGGTTTGTTATTTCTTGCACCGTATAATTTCCTGTAACAGAAACATTTAATCTATCCTGAAAGAATTTTGAAGATTGGCGAATTCCAAAGTTGTTTTTCTTCAATCCATTTTCTGGCATAATTCCAGAAGCCGAAGTATTAGCATAAGTTACAGATGTTGAAGCCGCTTCGCTACCTTTATTGAAAGCGAATGAAGTGATTTGAGTTACTCCTGTTTCAAAAAAATCTTTTACATGATCATCTGATTTTCCAGCAGCACCCCAAGTTCTTTTTGCTCCAGCTTCGGCAACATAATCAGTTTGAAATTCTGGTAAATAAGCTGCATTATCTAAAGTTGTAACTGAATTTATTGTAAAAGATTCTTTCCCTATTTTTGGTTTTTTTGATGATAACAAGATTACACCGTTAGCACCTTGACTACCATATAATACAGAAGCAGCTGCACCTTTTAGTACTGTCATTCCATCATAATCATCAGGATTAATTAATGAAATTACATCACCACCATCTTTATTACCACCAGCTAAATCACCAAAAGTTTCATTAGGCTGACCTGTTCCTCCATTATACAATGGAATACCATCAATTACATACAATGGTTGATTGTTTGTAAAAGATGAATTACCTCTAATTACCACTTTAGTAGATCCTCCTGATCCAGAAGAACTTCTAGTTACAGCCACACCAGCAATTTTACCAGCAACTGTATTAACAAGATTCACATCTCTAACACGAGTTAATTCTTCTGATTTTAACTCCTGTGTTGAATAGGTAAGAGATTTTTTGGCTTTCTTAATACCTAATGAAGTTACAACTACTTCAGTAAGTGCTGTTGAAGCTGCTTCTGATAATTGAATTTTGATACTCTCAGACTCACCCACTGTAACAGTTTTCGTTTCGTATCCAACGTATGAAACCTCGAGTACGGCACCAGTTTTAGCCTCTATAGAAAAACTACCATCAAAATCAGTACTTGTACTGTTCGATTCTCCCTTAACAACAACATTAGCTGAAGGTAAAGGCATACCTTTTTCATCAGAAACCAAACCCTTGATCGTCTTTACTTGCGCCAGGGTAACTTGCGCAGTAAAAAGAACCATCACGATTAAAAAAAATTTTCTCATTTTTAAATTATTTTTGTTAGTTATAGGGTAAAAGTATATTGTTAATGTTTTCCAAAAAAATAAATTAAACAAACTGCACCATTTTTTAAACCAACAACATTTTTTTATCAATAATATGTTTTACGAAAACGTTTTCTCTTTTAACAAAATCACGCTATTATAGGTTATTTTATGTTTTTTCATAAAAAAAATAGTTTTTCACTAAAAATATATCAGTTTTTCAAGTTTAAAAAAATCAACTAAAACAAGCTAAAAACAAGGCCTTATTAACAAATAATTAAGAACCAAAGCATTAGAAAAAAGTCAACTATACATTAGAATAAAATCATTTTTTAATTTTTTTAGAACTCCTACTTATACAAAAGAAAATGCCTAACAAGGTTTGCCGTAATCGTAATTCTAAAATTAAAATTAAAGCAAAGCCTCATTAGGCATTTTCTATTCTTGGTGTTTTTCTAGTTTACATCCCACCAAACTTTATTAGTCCACTCGTTTGTTCCTCCCATTCTAGATAAAGCATCCAAATAATTGTCTTTATTTTTTTGCATTTCATCATTTGGATAGTACAAACGTGTTGGCACTACTCCACCTGTTTCAGAATCAGGATTAGTAATTGGTAATAAATGCGGGTATCCAGTTCTTCTCCAGTTTGAATATGCTTCGATACTATTAAACAAATACGTTACCCAAAGTTGAGTGCTAATTTGTTCCATTTCAGAACCAGCAACTAAAGGGTTATTATTTAAATACGTCGTAATTGCACTTGCTGAAGCAGCAGGAGCACCATAAATTTCTAACTGTTTAATCGCAGCTTCGACACCTTTTTTATAATAGTCTGAAGCTGATCCTGAAACCCACCCTCTAAATGCTGCTTCGGCCAAAAGCAATTGCGATTCAGAATAACTTACGTGTAAAAATGGAGTCGTTCTTAATTTTAAATAAGGACGTATTCCTGAAACCGCATTAGATCCTCCAGGCATATCCCATTGAAAAACTCCAGGAACATTACCCTCATATAATTCTTCGCCGGGTGCAGGTGGTCCCCAGTTTACACTCCCTGTTTTTGGCGTTGCAAGCATAGTCAAACGTGGATCACCATTATCTCTTAGGAAATCAATCATCAATGTACTAAAGTGATCAGCATGTTCGTTTCCAATCATTGCATAAGACAATCCATTTCCTCTAAAGTCAATCGAACCTGGAGTATCATTAAATGGAAAATCAAAATGTTTCATAACACAGTTATCAGCATTACTTTCAAAAACTCCATTTTGCAAAGCTGCTTTTGCTTGTTTTTCAGCTTCGGCAGGACTAACCTCAGAAATCCTCATAGCTAAACGCAAACGTATAGTGTTGGCTAATTTTTTCCATTTAGAAATATCGCCATTATAAAACTGGTCACCTCCTACAGCGCCGCCACCAGAATTTAACTGAACATATGCTTCTTGCAATTCGCTAAAGAAGGCATTATATATATCCTCTTGTTTATCGTATTTTGGAGTAACAATTCCTTTAGAGAATCCTAAACCAGCTTCAGAATAAGGAGCATCTCCGTACAAATCTGTTATACGCTGCATCACCATAACTTTCATGATTTTGGCAACAGCATTCATATTTACAGCTGCAGGATCGGCACTTGTTTTATCGATAACATCTGCAATACATTTAAGCTCATTTGCATATCCATTTCTCCAAATAGCGGTTGCATAATCATCATTTTTTTTGAATTTGCTTCCAAATTCGGTTACGTTCCATGCACCAGCATAATGTTGAACAAAACCTCCAGAATAAATTAAATTAGCCCTCCATTGATAATATCCATCACCAGACATACACAATTGAGTAAAAGTAAGTTGTCCTGCAGGGTTTGCAGATAACGCAACGGGGTCTTTTTCTAACTCGTCAAAATTTTCAGTACAGCTAGCCAGAGCAAAAAGCGAAAATGACGTAGCTAATATTATATGTTTAAATTTCATAATTTCTTTTTTTAAAATGTAACTTTAAGATTAAACCCGTATGATCTTCTAAATGGTAATGAACCATATTCGAAACCTTGACCATTTCCTGAAGTGTACATTGACTCAGGATCAACGTTTGGCAAATCATTATTGAATGTAAATAAATTTCTTGCAAATGCAGAAACATAAACAGAGTTTATTTTGGCACCACTAAAAACCGATTTTGGGAAAGTATAACCTAAACTCACCTCTCTTAATTTTACATAAGATGCATCATAAACAAAAGGTGCTGGTGTGTTATTGAAAACAGAATTCCAGTAATCCTGAGGATTTACAGGTGTTGTATTTTTTTCATAAACAGGATTTTGAGCGGTTCCTGTATTTACTACTCCATTGGCAACATAACCAGCTGTTGGAATCCAAGTTGCTTGGTTGAAATTAGGGTCTGAAGCCATTGCTTGAGCTCTTGCAGCGTTGTAAGCATCTCTTCCTTCGGTCGTAACATCTAAAAGCCCTTTGGTTGCTGCTAAAGAGTTTGTCATAGAATACACATCCATTCCAAATTTCATATCAACTAAAACTTGAAGCGTAATTCCTTTGTAAGAAAAACGGTTAGTTAAACCTGCTGACCAATCCGGAAGTCCTTTTCCTAAAGCAACTTTACTATCTGTATATAAAGGCAAACCATTTGCACCAATAATTACTTCACCAGATTCTGTTCTTTGAAAATCTTTACCAATAATAGTTCCGTATTGTCCTCCAACTTGAGCCACAATTGCAGCACCAGCCCAACGAGCTTCAGATATCGTATAAGTATCAATGTCTGGGTGTAAAGAAAGAATTGAGTTTTTATTGGTTGAATAGTTCAAATCTATTCCCCACTCGAAATCTTTTGATTTAATTGGTGTACCCGATAAAAACACCTCTATACCCTCATTACGTAACTCTCCAGCGTTAACCGAAATAAATTCGTAACCAGAAGTTGCAGACGATGGCAAATCGATAGTTTGATCTGAAGTATCCTCGCGATATACTGTAACATCTGCTCTCAATCTATTTTTAAAGAAAGCGGTTTCAACACCAAACTCAATTCCTGTTTTAGATTGGTAAGTCAAATCTGGATTTGGAGCTGATGTATTCTTAATATTTACAACACTCTCTCCATCATAAGCTGCATATGTTGTGTAATTAAGGGCATTTTTGTAAGCGCCAGGAGCATTTGAAACTTGAGCCCAAGAACCTCTTAATTTACCATACGAAAAAGTTTCTCCTTGCAATCCTAAAGCATCCGAAAACACAAAACCTAATGAAGCAGCAGGATAGAAAGCATCATTATTGATTACGCTAAACCAATCATTTCTTCCAGTAAATTCGGCATACAAATATCCTTTGTAATCAAATTTGGCCGAACCATAAACAGAATTTGTTCTGGTTTTGGTTTCCAATGGAGCATTTTCTGTGTGATTTGAAAAATTACTAATGTATTCTGTTTTGGGTTCAATAATATTGGTTCCAAATCTAGAATTTTGAGATCTGTTAAAGTCTCTTCTTCCCATACCAAGAATTCCAGAAAGCGTAAAATCTTCTGCTAGTTTTATATCGCTAAAAGTTGCAATGAAATCGGTGTTCATTTCGGAAACAGTAATATTGTCTAATCCTAAATATCCAGTTTCTCTTCCTGGCCAAGTACTTCCTTTAGCCATAAAATCTTTTGAAGAAAAATTATAGGTATCTAAACCTGTTCTAAGAGTCAATCCTATCCATTTTTTTATTTGATAAGTTCCTGTTACATTTCCGATAAAACGGTTTTTCTTAGACGAGTTGTGATTTTCATTTACAACCCAATATGGATTTAGCAAATACACATTGTTATTCCACTGATACATATTTCCGTTATCTGGATTTACAGAGTTTTTCAACCATTCCTGATCGATATTTGGAGCCAAACTACTTAACGAATACCCAACATTATTAGGCGAATCTCCTAACCCTGGTCTGTTGTTGGTTTTCTCCATTATATAATTTACGTTGGCATCCAAAGTAAACTTATCCGATCTTAAAGTAGCGTTTAAACTTGCATCATTTCGGTCTAAACCTGTATTGGGGATAACATCTTCGTTACTCAAGTTATTATATCCAAAACGCACAAAGGCATTTTCACTTCCACCAGAAACTGCAACACCATTTGTTGTTGTAATACCTGTTCTAAAAAAATCTTGGATATTGTTCTCGACTTTAGCGTAAGGTTTCATTGAGCCATCAAATATTTTTACTTGTTGACCTACAGATTCTGAAAATTTAGGTCCCCAAGCACTCGTAGTATAACCATAAATTTCAGAAGGCGCTTTATCAGGATCAGGTAAAGCCCCATTAGAACCAGTACCATACTCATCTTGATAGTCGCTGTATTTTGCATTTACCTGATCAAAACTAATACCGCTGGATAGTTCTACTTGTATCTTTCCTTTACTTCCTTTTTTGGTTGTAATCAAAATAACACCATTCAAAGCTCTAGAACCATATAGTGCCGCAGCAGCAGCTCCTTTTAGAACAGTCAAGCTTTCGATATTGTTTTGATTGATGCTCGAAATACCATCTCCGCTATCTCTACCATCAAACCATTTGCTGGTTGCAGCAGTATCGTTAGACAAACCGGTATTGTCAATAGGAACTCCATCTACTATATATAGAGGTTGGTTATTTTCGCCGATACTCGAAATACCTCTAATAATTACCCTAGAACTTCCTCCTACTCCAGTTGCAGGAATAGATACATCGACACCAGCTACTCTACCAGAAAGAGCTGTAGCAACATTGGTCGTAATAGCCTTACTTAATTGTTCTCCTTTGACATCTTGAACAGAATATCCTAATTCTTTCTTTTGTCTTTTGATTCCCAATGCAGTAACAACTACTTCATTAAGACCTTGGGCTTGTTCGGTTAGAACAACATTAACGGTTTCTGAATTTCCAACAGTAACACTTTCGGTTTTAGCTCCTATAAAAGTAAAAACTAAAACATCTCCTGTGGTTGCAGCAATACTATAGCCCCCATCATAGTCAGTTTGACTTCCTTTTGTTGTCCCTTTTACAAGAACACTTACTCCTGGCATCGGAATCCCGTTTTGATCCTTTACCAAACCTTTGACTGTTTTTACTTGCGCAAAAGCTAAATGCGAAGTAAAAAGAATCATAAAGATTAATGTGATTTTCTTCATTATTTACGTCTTTTTTAGTTAGTATTGGATAAATTTATTGTTAATGTTAACATAAATAAAACAATTTATATAAACTGCACTAAAGTTTAAACGAACAGCATCAAACAATCAACATTGCGTTTTTAAACGACATTTTTCACATGATTTTTCAGCTTTTTTCACTATTTTTTTAATTTTTTTTTCAATTAATTCCTCTTTTTTCATAACAAAATGATTATTGTTGCATAATCAAAAATCAGTTTGCTTTTGTACGGTTTGTAATCAAAATTTAAAGATGAAAAAAATAGACTTCAACATAAAACTCAGTAATCATATATGGTTTTGGTCAATTTATTTTTTACTAAATTTTTTAAGATGGGGGGCTTACTTCAACAATTATGAATATTCCTTCAAATCCAATCTTATTGAATTTTCACTTCACATTCCATTAGTATATTTCAATTTATTAATACTCATTCCGATGTTTGTATTAAAATCGAAATACATCAAATACACAATTTCATTAATAATAAGCTTAGGAGTTGTCTATCTACTAAAAACCGGACTTACCTATTTCTTAATATCAAAAAATATTTGGCCAGAAGCCAATAGAGATTACAGCCCATTTGATATCAATCATATTCTGGCAGTATGCATTGGAGAATTATATGTACTTGCTGTTGCATCCTCTATATATTTAATGTTAACTTGGCTCAAAGAAAGAGACCTTAATAAAGCAATCATAGAGAATCAAAATAAAATAAAATTAAAATACCTCAAAAACCAGATCCAACCGCATTTCTTTTTTAATACACTCAATAATTTGTATGCGCTTTCGCTAGAATCGTCTAACAAAGTTCCCAATGTCATTATCAAACTTTCTCAGCTAATGGAATATGTATTATATGATATTCAGGATTCTAAATTTGTTCCTCTATTAAAAGAGATCGATTATATCCAGAATTATATTGAGATTGAAAAACTTAGATTTCAAAATGTTGAAGTTCAAATTAATGTTGAATCGAATATCGAGAATATAAAAGTCCCTCCTTTGTTATTTATTTCACTAATAGAAAATGCCTTTAAACATGGCGGTATAAAAAATGAAGACCTCAAAATCAAAATCAATTTAAGAGTGTTAAACTCTAAACTCGAATTTGAAGTAATAAATAATTTTGTATTTTCACCCCAAGAAAAAAACAAAAAAGGAATTGGATTAGTGAATACCAAAAAAAGACTAAAACTTATTTATAAAAACAATTTTAGTATTCAACAAAAAATAAAGCTCCATTTTTATATCATTAAAATTCAAATACCTTTAAACAATGAAGATTAAATGTGTAATTATTGACGACGAACCATTAGCTGTAAAAGTACTACTCAATTATTTTGAAAATTTTTCAGATTTTGAAATACTAGCCACATTTAACAATTCATTGGATGGTTTAGAATTTATAAATTCGACACCTGTTGATGCCGTCTTTCTAGACATCAATATGCCCATGATGACTGGCTTTGAATTAATAAGCTTACTCGAAAAAAAGACCAGAATAATTATCACTACCGCTTTTAGAGAATTTGCCGCCGAAAGTTATGACCTTGAAGTATTGGATTATTTAGTAAAACCTATTCCATTACCTCGATTTATAAAATGCATTCATAAGATAGAAGCTGAATACAATTTAAAAAACAATATCAAAATTGAAAATCACCGTGCCGAACCGTACATATTTATCAAGGTTGATAAAAAAATGGTAAAGATTAATATAGACGAAATTCTATTTATAGAAGGAATGAAAGAATACATTAAAGTCATCACTCCTGAGAAAACTTATATCACACACAAATCACTAACATCATTAACTGACGAGTTACCTGCAGATCAGTTTATGCGTATTCATAAATCATATACCATTGCGCTCAACAAAGTAAAATCGATTGAAGGAAACAGGATTCAAATTTCGTCATATACAATTCCGATTGGTCGAAATTATAGCAAAGATGTAAAAGCCAAAATACTCGAATAAAACATCGTTAAGTACACTACATACTTACCCTTTTAAAAAAAACAAAAAAGCACACTTCACCTCAGTAAAAGTGTGCTTTTTACATTTATTTTTATACCCAAAAAAACAAAAAAATCACGCTTTTCAACTTAAAAAAAGGGTAAACAAAACACATTTTTTTGGATAAAAAAAGCAACAAAATAACCATTTGTTGATAAAATTGTGTCGTTTATTTAAAAGTAAAAAACTTTACATTCCAAAATTTTTTTTTGAAATTCTTAACAAATATATTTACAGTCTTGCAGCATCAAAAAAATAATTAATAACCACTAAAAAAATTAAATTTTTAAATTATGAGTTCAGAAAATTCACAAACCAAGTGGGGTCAATTTATCCCCTTAGTAATTGTATTCTTCTTTTGGGGATTTGTAGCGGCAAGTAACGACATTTTAATCCCTGTTTTTCAAAAAGCATTCAACTTAACCCAAGGAGAGAGCCAGTTAGTTGCATTTGCATTTTACATCGCTTATACTGTTGGATCTCTTATTTACATGGGAGTTTCGGTTATCATCAAAGAAGATTTAGTAAACAAAATTGGTTATAAAAATGGATTAACTTTAGGTTTAGCCATCTCAGCTCTAGGAACCCTTTTATTTTATCCAGCTGCCAATACTGGATCATTTCCATTGATGCTTGCCGGATTATTTATTGTTGGATTGGGATTTTCACTACAACAAACAGTTGCCAATCCATTAGCAATTGCTTTAGGGCCTATTAAAACTGGTTCACAGCGTCTTACCCTTGCAGGAGGAATTAACAATTTCGGAACAACAATAGGACCACTAATCGTAAGTTTTGCAATTTTTGGGTCTAATGCAAACGCAAATACCACTGCAGATATTGAAAGTGTAAAAATTCCATATTTAGTATTAGGAGTTGCATTCTTAGTAGTTGCTATTCTTTTAAAATTTTCATCATTACCTGAAAAACCTGTTTTAGAAGAAGAAACAACTTCTAGCGAAGAAACCACAACCAAAACATCAGCACTACAATACCCGCAATTGGTTATGGGAATGTTTGCTATATTCTTATATGTGGGTGTTGAAGTTTCTACTGCCAGTAATTTACCAGCCTATATGGAATCTAAACTTGGATTTTTGACTAAAGACGTAGCACCTTACATTTCATTATATTGGGCTAGTTTGATGATTGGTCGTTGGACAGGAGCTGTCGAAGCTTTTACAGAAAACATGAGCCTATTAAAAATATTACGTTTCGTTGCCCCTTATTTAGCTTTTGGAACATTTTTAATTGTGAATGCTATCGCAAACCACGATTTGACACCATTTTATATTTATGGTTTAGTAATCCTAGTATTAATTGTAGCAGATATGGCCTCAAAAGGAAACCCAGCTAGAATGCTCCTTATTTTCTCTTCACTAGGAATTATTGCTACAGCAATTGGAATGGTAACTAGCGGAATGGTTAGTGTTTATGCTTTTACTAGTGTTGGTCTTTTCTGTAGTACCCTTTGGCCATGTATTTTTACATTAGCCGTAAGCGGATTAGGAAAACATACTAGTCAAGGAAGTAGCTTTTTGATTATGATGATTATGGGAGGTGGATTTGTGAGTGTTGGCCAAGGTAAAATTGCCGAAGTTATCGGAATACAAAACAGTTATATCGTTGGTATAATCTGTTTTGCTTACTTGGCTTTTTATGCTTGGAAAGTAAGTGGAATTCTAAGAGCTCAAGGTATAAGCTTTGACAAAAAAGTATCTGGAGGACATTAAAAGTATTCAGTTCACAGTAACTGTAAAACAAAAATCCCATTCAATGAATGGGATTTTTTATGCAATTCAATAGCATACTGAATACTAAATTCTGCTATCTGAATATTTCTATTTATTTCCTTTCTCGAAATCAGCAATAAACTGAGCCAATCCAATATCAGTCAAAGGATGTTTTAATAATCCTTCAATTGCAGATAGAGGCCCTGTCATAACATCTGCACCAATTTTTGCACAGTTTACAATATGCATTGTATGACGAACAGAAGCTGCTAAAATCTCAGTTTCGTAACCATAATTATCATAAATCTCTCTAATTTCTTGAATCAAATTCAAACCATCAGTCGAAATATCATCCAAACGTCCCACAAAAGGAGAAACATAAGTTGCACCAGCTTTAGCTGCTAATAACGCTTGACCAGCAGAAAAAACAAGAGTTACATTAGTTTTAATTCCTTTATCTGAGAAATATTTTGCTGCCATTACACCCGCTTTTGTCATCGGTAACTTCACAACAATTTGCTCGTGCAAATCAGCCAATTCCTCTCCTTCTTTAACCATTCCCTCAAAATCCAAAGCATTAACCTCTGCACTTACATCTCCAGTAACCAAATTACAGATGTCAACATAATGTTTCAAAATGTTGTTTTTCCCTGTAATTCCCTCTTTCGCCATCAATGACGGATTAGTCGTTACACCATCCAAAACACCTAATGCCTGCGCTTCTTTAATCTGAGCTAAATTAGCTGTATCAATAAAAAATTTCATAATTATATTTATTTAATTGTGTTCATAATTTGGGCGTGCCCCAAGGGTCGGGTGTTCCGCTGTATCTTTTTGTTTTTAAAGAAAAAACAAAAAGGATGCCGCTTCACCCCCTCACGCAAATTTGATGCAAAATTACAAAATCAATATCAATAACAATTTCAAAAACAAAATCAATTTGTGATTTAAATACTGAAATCAATAATTAACACACCTTTTATAATTTATAATGATTCATTAACATTTTCTCATAAACTTTATCAGGAAGTGCACGTTTCAAAACAATAGAAAACTTCTGCATAAAAGCCCCAACTTTATAATGAACATTAGGTCTTTTATTCTGTATGATTTTATAAACAGCTTCGGCCATTTCATTCGGATTACTTCCCCCATCAACATGTTCATTCATTGTAGCAAGTGTGTCTCCGTAAACTTTTTCGTAAGCCGAACCTTTTACAACAGGCGAATGAAAACGCCCAGAAGCAATATTCGTAGCAAAATCTCCTGGGGCAACATTCGTAATCTCAATTCCAAATTGTTTTACTTCCATTCTCAAAGCTTCTGTAACCAACTCCAAAGCTCCCTTTGATGCCGAATAGACACTTCTATAAGGTAATCCCATATACCCCGCAATCGACGTAATATTGATAATCAAACCCGCTTTTTGCTTTCGCATTTGTGGTAAAACCGATTTCATTACCTCAATCGGTCCAAAAAAATTAGTTTCAAAGTTATTCTTGATTTCTTCCATCGGAATTTCTTCCAAGGGACCGGTAATCCCGACACCTGCATTATTAATCACAACATCTAACCTTCCAGAAATTTCTATAATTTTAGCAACAGCAGCTTTAATTGATTCTACATTTCGAACATCCAGAGCCACAAGCGGAAAAACAGAATTCAGCACTTTCTCAGGATTTCTACTCGTTCCGTAAACTACGAAACCTTTTTGATGTAAATGTTCACCAATAGATTTCCCAATTCCTGATGATCCTCCAGTAATCAAAACAACTTTACTCATAGTGTAAGTTTAAAAGTTTAAGGTTTAAAGTTGTTAGACTAATTCATTAGACTTTCAAATAACTTTAAACGAAAAAAGCACATTTTTTTTAGAAACCTCCAAAAATAAAAAAATCTCCCCTAAGGAAGACTGTATTTGTATAATTTTGAATTTATATATAAAAAATGGCAAGCGACCTACATCGCACCGCTCAACCACGTACCCTTGCTATGTTCCCATCCTGGGGGAGTCTGCAGGAGCTGGTCGTGTAGGACTTGCCGGTGCAAATGTACAACCTTTTTATATTTTCGCAAGCACTTTGCACTAAAAAAATAACGTTGTATATTGGTCTTTTTAAAACTTAAATCATGAAAAAACATAACATATTAATTACCATTTTATTAGGTATTTCATTAATAGGATGTGGTGATACCAAAAAAGGTGAAAATTCTTTATTTACTATTGATGATTCTGCTTTTCCTGCCCATTTTACAGCTACAGAGTCCGTTTCTATTGCTGTTTTAAATCCAAATTCTAAAGAAATTGACAGCATCAATTACTTTGTTAACGACAAAAAAGTGGGAAGTACAAAAGGTTCTGAAAAATTTAATTTTGAATTAAAACAACAAAAACTAGGATACCAACACTTAAAAGCAACTGTTTATTACGATTCAGAATCATCTGATGCGACCAAAAGAATTGAGTTAGTATCAAATGTTACTCCTAAATTATTAAAATACAAAATCATAAACACCTACCCACATGACACAGCCTCATTTACAGAAGGTTTAGAGTTTTATGAGGATGTATTGTTTGAAAGCACTGGACAAAAAGGGGATTCTTATTTCAGACAAATTGATTACAAAACTGGAAAAGTTATCAAACAAGTAGATCTTTCAAACGAATATTTTGGAGAAGGAATCACGTTCATCAACGGAAAAATTTTCCAACTTACTTGGCAAGAAAAAACAGGTTTTATATATGATGCCAAAACATTTAAACTCGAAAAAACGTTTACTTACGACAAAGATATTGAAGGTTGGGGAATGACCAATGACGGAAAATACATTTACCATTCGGATGGAACTGAAAAAATTTGGAAAATGGATCCAAATAATCAAAAACTGATCGATTACATTAATGTATATTCAGGCGAATCTAAAATAAAAGCAGTAAACGAACTCGAATTAATCAATGGAAAATTCTTTGCAAATATTTTCGAAAAAGATGCCATTGCCATTATCAATCCAAATTCAGGGGCTGTAGAAGCAATTCTGGATATGTCAGGATTACGAAAACTTATAAATGTTAACCCAACTGATGTTTTAAACGGTATCGCCTATAATCCAAAAACCAAAACAATTTTTATAACAGGCAAAAACTGGGATAAGATATTCGAAATCACGATTTCGGAATAAATAAAAAAAGAATAATACAAAACACGAATTTCACAGATTTCACGAATTACCAAGTGACTATTTGTAGAGTTCGTGTTTTTAATTTCATTACATTTATATAATGACAACTCTCATTACAAATATAAAAGAGCTATTACAAGTTCGGGATGCTTCTGTTTTAAAAGTTGCTGGTGCCGAAATGGCGGTTTTACCAACAATTAAAGACGCTTTTTTAGTTCTACAAAACGATTTGATTGTAGATTTTGGAGACATGGAAAGTCTTCCAGAAATCAATGCTGATAAAATTATTGATGCTACAGGAAAAATGGTGTTACCTTCTTGGTGCGACAGCCACACCCACATCGTATATGCTGGGAATCGCGAACAAGAATTTGTCGATCGCATCAAGGGATTGTCTTATGAAGAGATCGCCAATCGTGGTGGCGGAATATTGAATTCTGCTAAAAAACTAAACGAAACTTCTATTGAAGAGATTTACAATCAATCTAAAGCAAGACTTGAAGAAGTCATTCAGTTAGGAACGGGTGCAGTCGAAATCAAATCAGGATACGGACTAACGGTTGAGGGAGAACTCAAAATGCTACGTGTAATTCAGCAATTGGCACAAAACTACCCCATAACCATAAAGGCCACTTTTTTAGGAGCTCATGCCTTTCCTCTCGAATTTAAGGAAAATAAAAACGGTTATATCGATCGCATCATCAACGAAATGCTTCCCGAAATTGCAAAAGAAAATTTAGCTGATTTTATTGATGCTTTTTGCGAAACGGGTTATTTTTCTGTTGAAGATACCGAGAAAATCATACAAGCCGGAATTCTATTAGGTTTAAAACCCAAAATTCATGTCAATCAATTCAATTCTATCGGAGGTATTCAAATGAGTGTAAAAAACAACGCTCTTTCGGTCGATCATCTTGAAATTATGAATCCAGAAGACATAGAAGCATTAAAAAACACCGAAACAATGCCAGTTGCCTTGCCTTCATGCTCTTATTTTATAAGCATCCCTTATACTCCAGCCCGAAAAATGATTGGTGAAGGACTTCCTTTAGCATTGGCCACAGATTTCAACCCTGGCACTACTCCATCAGGGAATATGAATTTTGTGGTTGCAACTGCCTGTATCAAAATGAAAATGACTCCTGAAGAAGCAATAAATGCTGCTACACTTAACGGTGCTTATGCAATGGGTATTTCAAACTCACATGGGAGCATCACCAAAGGAAAAAAAGCAAATTTAATCATCACCCAAAAGATCCCTTCTTATTACCAATTACCATATGCATTTGGAAGTAATCTAATTCATACCGTGATATTAAACGGAAAAATCATCAACCAATAATTTTTATTGCAAAAAAAAGAGCGATACTCGAATTTCGAATATCGCTCTTTTTAAATTTTATATACAATTATCTTAAAGAAAAATTAGTAGTTGAAACCAATTGATCTTTATCAAAAACGTTTACTGCATACAATCCTTTTTCAAAATCTTTACCTGCTAAATCTTGAGAAACCTGAACCGTTTTGTTTTCATATTTCACACTTGAAATAAAGCTATAACTCAATACTTTTTCTCCAAAAGTAATAGTTTTTGCTTCACCCAAAACATTGTTTTTACTATCAATTACTTGAACATAATAGTCTTTGTCTCCAGATTTTGCAATAGAGTTTTCGGCGATTGTAAAACTAATTTTAAGAACATTTGCTCTACTCGCTTTGTCTGTTGCTATTTCTTTACCAGAACTTTTTAATTTATAAGCAGCTGTTTGAAGATTCAAAACTGATAATTTTCCACCTTTTTCAACTGTTTTAGATAATTCTTCGTTTTGACCAACCAAAACTTCATTGAATTTTTGAGCTTCACCCAAAACAACAACTGTACTATCGCGTTGGTGAGTCAAAGTAACATTTTGTTTTTTCAAGCCTTCGTTTTCAGCCATCAATTGTTTCATGTTATTTTGCAATGATCTAACTTGATTTCTGTATTTCGATACATCTCCGTTAGATTTTTTAAGCTCATCCATCAAATTAACCACTTTATCTCTTTCTTGTAATAATTCTTCAGACATCGAGGTGTTTTCTGCAATTGCAGCATCATAAGTCGCTTTAAGATCTTGCAAATCTTTCATTACAGATTCTTTTTCCGAACCTACTTTTACGATTTCGGTTTGAATGGTATCAACTTCTGATGACATTTTAAAAATATAAACTAAACTACCAACTAATAAAATAGCCAATACCGCTATTACAGCTTTTAGACTTGAATTGTTTTTTTGATTTTCCATGTTAAAAAATGATTGTTTTTACAAATTTACTATTATCTATAACGCAACTTAACACAATTATATTATTTTTGGAAAATATTTTTTTATGGAAAAACTTATTACATTCAGTGTTAACGATCTAGCCAAAATAACCAATCATCGAAGTGGTGAAATTAAATTTGGCGAAAAAATAATTACTGTTCCAAATGATGTAGAACCGTTTGGTTTTATAAAAAAAAGTGAAGCAAAATTTGTGATATTTGGTATTCCGGAAGATATTGGTGTTCGAGCTAATTACGGAAGACCTGGAGCAGCTTCGGCATGGAAAAGTGCCATATCCAGTATAGCCAACATTCAGCACAATCGTTTTTCAAAAGGAAATCAAATCATTGTTTTGGGACATCTGAATTTAAAGTCTGAAATAAAGGAAGCCGAAAATCTTGATTTTTATGATATCGATGACCGTTCTAAATTGAGCCAACTTGTCGAAAAAATCGACAAAGAAGTTTCCCATATTATTTGTAAAATAATCCAAGCTGGAAAAATACCAATTGTAATTGGTGGCGGACACAATAATTCATACGGAAATATAAAAGGAGCCGCTTTGGCAAAAGGCAAGGCTGTAAATGCCGTAAATTTTGATGCACATTCCGATTTTAGAATTTTAGAAGGTCGTCATAGTGGCAATGGATTTTCATACGCCTTTGAGGAAGGTTTTTTAAAAAAATATTTCATTTTTGGACTTCATGAAAATTACACTTCAAAAAGCGTATTGGATATCATCAAAAAAATTGAAGATCGTGTTCGTTACAATACTTATGACAGCGTAAATATTAGAAAGGAAAAGAAATTTCAAGACGAAATGATTATTGCTCTTGATTTCATTAAAAATGATCCTTTTGGTATAGAAATAGACCTAGATGCTATTCCGAATATTGCCAGTAGCGCAATGACACCAAGCGGATTCTCTATTGAAGAACTTCGCCAATTTGTTTCTTTTTTTGCAAAAAATAAAAATGCTACTTATTTACATATTTGCGAAGGAGCACCTGAATTAGGAGAAGAAAAAAACAATCATTTAATTGGCAAACTCATTGGTTATTTGGTAACCGACTTTATGAAATCTAACAATTCTATCTCGCTATAAAACACAATTACTTCATTTCAAATTAATTTTCTTCCAAAATAATAACACTATCTTTGCAAACTTATCTATGTACTCAACACAAGATATTTTAATATAAAGATATGTTATTCGAAGATTTATCACTTTCAAAAAGTATTCAAAGAGCTGTATTTGAAGAAGGCTATACAGAAGCTACCCCTATTCAGGCACAATCTATTCCTATCGTATTAGCAGGAAAAGATTTAGTAGGCTGTGCCCAAACAGGAACCGGAAAGACAGCAGCATTTGCTATTCCAATTATACACCAATTGCATCGCTTAGTTGGTTCATCAAAAAAGAAAAAAGTAGTACGAGCATTAATAGTAACCCCTACTAGGGAATTGGCCGTACAAATTGGACAAAGTTTTGATACCTATGGCAAATACACCAACCTAACACAATTAACTATTTTTGGTGGAGTTTCTCAAAATCCTCAAGTAGAAGCTTTAAAAAACGGGGTGGATATCCTTATTGCTACACCAGGACGTTTATTAGACTTACATAAGCAAGGCTTTATAGACCTGAATCATTTACATACTTTGGTATTAGACGAAGCTGACCAGATGTTGGATATGGGTTTTGTAAACGATGTCAAAAAAATTGTAAAGTTGACTCCAAAAAACAGACAAACTCTTTTCTTTTCTGCAACCATGCCAATTGTCATTAGAGAATTAGCCGAAATGTTTCTTACCGATCCAGAATCAGTAACAGTTTCGCCAGTATCTTCAACAGCAGAAAAAGTTGAACAGCGTATCTATTTTGTTGAGAAAGGCGAAAAAAGAAATCTCCTTTATCACTTGATAAAAAGCGAAAATTTATCTAATGTTTTAGTTTTTTCAAGAACCAAACACGGAGCTGATAATGTTGTAAAAGCGTTGCGAAAAAAAGAAATTGCGGCCGAGGCTATTCATGGAGATAAATCTCAAAACGCAAGGCAGCGAGTTTTGGATGCTTTTAAAAACAAAGAAGTCAATATCCTAGTAGCTACAGATATTGCTGCACGCGGAATAGACATAGACCAATTACCGTTTGTCATCAATTTTGATTTACCAAACATTCCGGAAACCTACGTTCATCGAATTGGAAGAACGGGACGTGCTGGAAATGGCGGAATTGCAATTTCTTTTTGTAGTAAAGATGAAAAAGATTACTGGAAAGACATTCAAAGGCTAATAAAAGTAGAGGTTAAAACCATAAATGACCATCCATATCCGTGGCATTCAGGAAGTCCGAATACGACTGAAAAACCTAAAAATTCCAATCGAAGCGGTGGCGCTCATAAATCTAGAAAATCTACAGCATCCAAACAAAATAAAAAGCGCTGGTATTAGTAAAAGCGACTTACCCAATTTTTTAAAAACCATTTTTTAACTATTAAAAAATGGTTTTTTCTTATACAGACATTCTTACTTTCGAGACAAGATCCTGAATCACTTTGAACAACTGAACAGATTCGAATGGTTTTACAATTATATCATTCATCCCTGACATCAAAGCTTCATCTGTAATTTCATTCTTATCAAAAGCGGTTAACGCTATAATCGGAATTTGAATTCCTTTTTCTCTAATTCTTCTAGTGGTTTCAAAACCATTCATTAGTGGCATATTAATATCCATTAAAATAACATCGAAGCTTTCGGTTTCTAAAATCGTTAAGGCTTGAAAACCATCATCAACTACTTTACAATAATAATTATTTCTTTCGATTGTCTTTTTGGTAATCAATTGATTGATACGATTATCTTCAACAACCAAAACTTTATAGATCAGATTAGAACTCAAATCCACATCAATATTACTGATTATATCATCTACTTTTACAATATTACTTTCAAAATTAATATTAAAAATAAAAGCTGTTCCGTTCCCCAACTCACTCTCTACTTTAATTTGACTACCAAAAAGTTCCAGTAGTCGTTTCACAATAGCTAATCCTAGACCTGTTCCTTGATAATCAAGATCTTTTCGTCCGACCTGTACAAATTTATCGAAAATTCTATTTTGATCTAAAACATCAATACCAATACCATTATCTATGATTTTTATTTCAATTGTATGAATATCACCCGCTACATTTTTTTGCTTAGCAATAATATCAATTTTACCATTTTTGGTGAATTTTAAGGCGTTACTCACCAAATTCATCAATATTTGAGCGAAACGAAGTTTGTCACCAATTAAACTTACTGGAATACGTGGATCGACATCAATATAGATTTTATTATTGTTTTTTTTGGCAATAAAAGACAACGAATCCTTAATCATCTGAAATTCATCCGTCAGATTAAAAACCAATTTTTCCAAAACAATTTTATTCTCTTCAATTTTATTTATTTGTAAAATATCATTCACCAATGATAAAAGATAGCGAGCCGAAAACTTCAAAGAATTCAAATGTGGACTTTTTGCCAGCTCTTTGTGTTCTTCCAAAAGTAAGTCGGCAATACCCACAACTCCATACAATGGAGTTCTTAATTCATGACTAATGGTCGATACAAATTGGGTTTTTAGCATTGCCGATTCTTCTGCTTTCTTATTGGCAATTAATAATTCTTCGTTGGCAACTAACAAATCAGCATTTGCTTTTGTTCTAAATTTATTATTTCGAATTAATGAGATCAGAAATAACAGCAGTACAAAGATGGCAATAACAAAAAGTAAAACGATTATTCGGGATTTTTTTAAACTTTGAAATTGTAAATTCTTCTCAATTTCAATTTTATCAATGGTTCTTTTATACTCATCCAATTCGAAATTTATACCTTGAACATTGGCTTTTTCTAATTTTTCTTCAGAATAGATTTCTTCATTCAGATTCGTGTAAATTTCTAAATTTTCATAGGCTTCTTTATATTTTTTTTGTTTTAATAAAAGTTTAGAATATTCTAGATGGGCATAAGACAAATCAGATTTTTCTTTTAGTTCGTTTCCTAAACGAATTGCCTCATTAAAATAAAAATCTGCTTTTTCATTCTCGTTTTTAAAATTAAAGAACATACCATTGAGCATATTCACAATAATAATTACAGATTTATCATGATGGTTTTTATAATAATTATTTCTGATTCTCCGCAAACACACCTAATATTTTTAGTATATTAGCGCTCAAAAAGCAGGGATTATGAACATATTCAGTT
>NZ_JBDLZX010000011.1:0-117085 GCF_040045115.1 Flavobacterium adhaerens
GAATTATGAATTACGAATTATGAATTACGAATTATGAATTACGAATTATGAATTACGAATTATGAATTACGAATTATGAATTACGAATTATGAATTACGAATTATGAATTACGAATTATGAATTACGAATTATGAATTACGAATTACGAATTACGAATTATGAGTTACGAATTGATCCAATAAAAATCTACCTACTAAATTTTAACCTTAAAATAAAAAACTTAGAAACTTAGAAACTTAGAACTTTAAACTTATTACATTTGTAAATATGGTATTAGTAACAGGAGGAACTGGTTTAGTTGGCGCACATCTTTTAATTCACCTTACAGAAAAAGGAGAAAAGGTTCGTGCTCTTTATAGAAACCAAAATAACATTCAGAAAACCAAAGCACTTTTTTCATTATACAAAAAGGATACCCTTTTTGATTCAATACAATGGTCACAAGCCGACATCATTGATATTCCTTCCTTGGAAAATGTCTTTCAAGACATTGAGCAAGTATATCATTGTGCAGCAAAAATCTCTTTTGATCCCAAAGATGAGAATGTAATTCGCAAAACCAACATCGAAGGAACAGCCAATATTGTCAACTTTTGTTTAGACAAAAACATTAAAAAACTTTGCCATGTTAGCTCTATAGCGGCTCTAGGCGATTTACACGAACACGAATCGATTATTACCGAAGAAACCGAATGGAATCCCGAAAAACCACATAGTGATTATGCCATTTCTAAATACGGAGCCGAAATGGAAATATGGCGCGGGCAACAAGAAGGTCTTCAAGTGGTAATTGTAAATCCTGGTGTAATTCTTGGCCCTGGCTTTTGGGACCAAGGTAGCGGTGCTATTTTTGCAAAAGTAAAAAAAGGCCTCCCTTTTTACACTAACGGATCTACAGGTTTTGTAGCTGTGGAAGATGTTGTAACCCTAATTTATCAATTAATGAACAGTAATATTCATGGGGAACGTTTTACACTAATTAGTCAAAATATTGTTTTTAAAGACTTACTGTTTTGTATAGCCGATGCATTAAAGGTCAAAAGACCAAAATACCACGCTAGTCCTTTACTGATGCTTACGTTTTCTAAATTGGATTGGCTTGCTTCTACCGTTTTGGGCAAAAAAAGATTCATGAGTAAAGCATCAGCAAAATCATCTTATTCAACCAATTTATATTCTAATGAAAAAACAAAAAACGCCTTGAATTTTACATTCACAGACGTTTTTGATTATATAAATAAGATTACTGCACTATAACCTTTTTTTGACTTTCAATTCATTTTCTTTTTTGAGTTTTGAAATAGAATCCTCTTTTGCTTTGGCCTTTAATTCTTTTTCTTTCTTAAGTTTTGAAACAGAATCGGCTGCTTTTTTTTGCTTTAGCGTCTTTTCTTTTTGGAGTTTTTTGATTGAATCCTGAATCCTCTTTCCTTTTGCTTTTTTGATTGCTGCTTCTTTTTTCTCAACCTTTTTATTAATCAAATCGACTGCTTCCTTTTCTTTTTTCAGTCGATTATTTACCTTGTCAAACATGTTCTTGTACTCTCTGTAATCAGCCGCATAATAAGCATTACTTTTAGCAAATTGTAAGCTATCGATTTTATATTTCTTAAAAACATACGTCTTTGGATTGATCCCATTATCGGTAAGCGATTTTGGATCCTGATACCTTAAAGCATCCAAAAGCGATAAATCATAAAAAATATCAATCATCACATTTTTATCGATAAGATTATCTGGTTTTTCAACTAAGTCTTTTTTACAACTAAAAAACAAAGTGACTAAAACTAAAAGAGGAATACATTTTTTCATCAACATCACTTTATCTATCAAATAACATTCTTTGACCAGCACGAATATCTTTTACTTTGAATCCAGAATACACCAATTTACCATTTACAAATGTATGGGTAACTCTAGATTTGAAAGTGTATTTTTCAAATGGAGACCAACCACATTTTGAAAGAATGTTTTCTTTTTTGACGCTCCAAGGCAACCCCGGATTCACAATCACCAAATCGGCAAAATAGCCTTCCTTAACAAAACCTCTTTTTTCAATTTTAAAAATTTTAGCTGGATTGTGACACATTTTTTCAACGATTTTCTCAACACTTATTTTCCCCTGATGATGTGCTTCAAACATCGCCACAAGTGAATGTTGAACAAGTGGACCTCCTGAAGGTGCTTGCAAATATTTCTGTTTCTTTTCTTCGAGAGTATGAGGTGCATGATCGGTAGCAATTACATCAATACGCCCATCATTAAGGGCTTCCCACAATGCTTTTCTATCGTTATCTGTTTTTACGGCAGGATTCCACTTGATAAAATTTCCTTTGGTTTCATAATCTTCATTGGTGAACCACAAATGATGCACGCAAACCTCGGCTGTAATCTTTTTTTCTTCTAATGGAATTTTATTGGTCAGCAATTCCATTTCTTTGGCGGTAGAAAGGTGAAAAACGTGTAATCTTGCTCCCGTTTTTTTGGCCAAAGTTATTGCTCTTGAAGATGACAAATAACAAGCTTCTTCACTACGAATAAGGTGATGAGCCGTTACAGGTATATCTTCGCCGTATTCTTCTTTAAATTTTGCTAAATTATTTTTAATCGTCTGTTCGTCTTCACAATGAACTGCGATTAACATAGAGGTACAAGAAAATATTTTTTCTAAAACAGCCTCATTATCGACCAACATATTTCCGGTAGAAGAACCAAGAAATATTTTGATACCAGCTACATTCTTTGGATTGGTAAGCAATACTTCATCTAAATTATCATTGGTTGCCCCCATCATAAACGAATAGTTAGCATAAGACTTCTCGGCAGCTATTTGATATTTTTCTTCTAAAATTTCTTGAGTAACTGCATTGGGCACTGTATTAGGCTGCTCTATATACGAGGTAATCCCTCCTGCAACCGCCGCTCTAGATTCCGATTCTATATCTCCTTTATGAGTAAGACCTGGCTCTCTAAAATGCACCTGATCGTCGATAACACCTGGCAAAAGATAATTCCCTTCTGCATCAATAATCATACAATCTGAAGTTTTCAAACTAATACTATCTGCAACTTCAACAATAAGATCATTTTCAACTAGAACATCTCCTTCAAAAATAACCCCTTCATTAACTATTTTAGCATTTTTAATTAAATATCTATTCATAGTATTTCCTTTTACAAACTATTAAATATTTTTTTTAGACGTAATAAAACAACTCCAAACACCGCTTCGACTATGATTGTTTTACTCATTTTAGACTGCCCCTTAGTTCTATCTGTAAAAATAATCGGCACTTCAGAAATGTTAAATTTCTTACAATAAGTACGGTATTTCATTTCTATTTGAAATGCATACCCCACAAATCGAATCTTATCTAAATTTATCGACTCCAGCACTGCTTTTTTATAACAAACAAAACCTGCTGTTGCGTCGTGTATTTTCATACCAGTAATCATTCGGACATAAACAGATGCAAAATAAGACATCAATACTCGACTCAAGGGCCAATTAACCACATTCACACCCGTTACATAACGAGAACCAATAGCCAAATCGGCATCACCAAAATGGCAAGCATTGTATAGTTTTTCTAAATCATTTGGGTTATGAGAAAAATCAGCATCCATTTCAAAAATAAAATCATAATCATTTTTCAATGCCCATTTAAAGCCATGAACATATGCTGTTCCCAAACCTGCTTTCTTATTTCTTTTTTCTAAAAACAATTTCCCAGCAAATTCATTTTGCAACATCACTACCTTATCTGCTGTTCGATCTGGGGAGTTATCATCAATAATTAGAACATGAAAGACTTTGTGTTGTGAGAGCACGGCTCTAATAATGCTTTCTATGTTTTCAATTTCGTTATAGGTTGGAATTATAACAATACAATTGTTCATATTTTCGAGTAATTTCGATGCAAAAGTAACCTTTTTATGCCATTTCATTATTATAAAATTATAATAAATAATGTAATAAAAATTACTAATTTTGCTCTAATTATGACCGAACACGTACTCCATCCTAGAATAACGGACACCACTGATTGGGTAGCTATCCTTTTTATTATGGCTATTGGTATTATCGCCATAACAAAATCTATTTATGAAAATCGTTTTGAAGATTTTTCGAAATTGATTTTCTCTGACAAATACACCAGGATATATCGAGACAACAGCCACTTAATGGGAATGTTTTCTATTTCATTGTTCTTTGTACAGATGATTTCTTTTTCATTTTTCGCTCAAATTTTGCTCAGTACTTTTGGCTATGGCTCAAAAAATGACTGGGTATTATTTATCCGAATATTCACCTTTATAATCTATTTTGTTTTATCCAAATTTTTGATTGAAAAAATCATTGCAACAACTTTTAAAATAGAAGAAGCAATTGAACAATTTAATTTACAAAAAGTTACTTACCGAACCTACATTGGCTTACTAATTCTTCCAGTAGATATCATTTTATACTACTATAATCCAGTTTTAAAAAACATTCCTCTCATTATTTTTTATAGCATAGTCGTTCTCAACGTATTACTTTATGTGTATTCCATAAAAAATTACAGAAAAGAAATTTTCAGCAAGATGTTTTATTTTATTTTATATCTTTGCACTCTCGAAATAGCACCCTATTATTTTATGTATTATTGGTTTACAAAAGATAGCGTTTAGAAAATATAAATTATGAAAGTGAAAACAATTTTGGTGTCCCAACCAGAACCTAAAGTGGAAAATTCTCCATACTTTGAGCTACAACAAAAGCACAAAGTAAAAATTGATTTCAGACCTTTTATTCACGTAGAAGGAGTAAGCGCAAAGGAAATAAGACTTCAAAAAATAGATCTTAACAACTATACTGCTATCATATTAACAAGTAAAAACGGTGTTGATCATTTTTTCAGAGTGGCCGAAGAAATGCGCTACAAAGTACCTGAAGGTTTAAAATATTTCTGTCAATCTGAAGCAATTGCTTTTTATCTACAAAAATATGTAGTATATAGAAAACGTAAAATTTATGTTGGCCCAAAAGATTTTGCTGATTTATCTCCTCTAATTAAAAAATACAAAGACGAGAAATTTTTATTACCAGCTTCTGATCAATTAAATGCAGACATACCTGTAACTTTAAACGCATTGAAAGTAGATTGGACTCCAGCTACTTTTTACAAAACAGTAATGAGCGATTTATCTGATTTGGCCGATGTGTATTATGATGTTTTGGCTTTCTTCAGTCCAACAGGAATTAAATCATTATACAAAAACTTCCCTGATTTTGAACAAAACAATACTCGTATAGCTGTTTTTGGAAGTACCACTCAAAAAGAAGCCTTAGATCACGGTTTACGTGTTGATATTATGGCTCCAACTCCTGGTACTCCATCAATGACGATGGCTCTTGAAAAATACATTGTAGAGGCTAACAAAGCAAAATAAACAATATAGAATTTTAAATTCTATCTTACAACAAAATCCAAATTTCTAAACGATTAGAAATTTGGATTTTTTGCATTATAAGTATCTCCCCAAAAATCAACTTTATTTTAGTACCTTAGAGATAAAACTTCTAAACTAACAAGGCCATGAAAAAAATCCAGCAAATCTCATTACTACTCATCACATCGATACTGACTATTACTTGTGGTTCTTCTCAAAAAACAAAACCCGATTATGTCGAAGTCACAAAAATAAGCTACAAAACCGACGTAGAACCCATAATTACCAGAAGTTGTTCGCCTTGCCACATTCCTCCAAAAGGAAAAAAAGAACCACTGGACAACTATACTCATGTAAAAGAAAACATTGATGCAATACTAAGACGAATCAATCTTCCAAAAAACAATCGCAAATTTATGCCTCCTGTAAACAAAAAACCAGCCTTAACCGAATCCGAAATGGCAATTTTAGCCAATTGGCAAGCGCAAAATATGCCCGAATAAAGAAATTCACATTCGGCAAGAAAAAGGTATCTAACAGCCATAAAAAAAACCTGAAAGTTTTTAAATTTTCAGGTTTTTTTACGAATTATTTCTGCGATTCTAATTACCTCCTATTATTATAAATAGAAATATAATACAACAGCGTAGCTATAGATCCAATTGCGGCAACCACATAGGTTCTAGCCGCCCATTTCAAGGAATCTTCGGCTCCAGCATACTCAGCCTGATTAAGCATATTTTTATTTTTTAACCAAGCCAAAGCTCGATTACTCGCATCATATTCTACTGGCAACGTCACAATTGAAAACAAAGTTGTGGCAGCAAAAATCACGATTCCTATCAATAATAGAGAAGGAAAAGTTTTAATCATCAGAATTCCGGCCAATAATATCCATTGCATAAAACTAGAAGCCACATTGACAATTGGCACCAATTGTGAACGCATCTTTAACCATTGATATCCAACAGCATGTTGCACCGCATGACCACATTCGTGTGCTGCTACTGCCGCTGCCGCAGCATTTCGTTGGTTGTAAACAGCTTCACTTAAATTTACAGTTTTATTTGTTGGATTATAATGATCCGTCAATTGACCTGGAGTCGAAATCACACGAACGTCATAAATACCGTTATCTGCCAACATTTTTTCGGCAATCTCCGCACCTGACATTCCGTTTTGCAATTGTAATTTCGAATAATGTTCGAATTTACTTTTCAGCCTCGAACTTACCAACCAACTGAAGAGCATAATTGCCCCAGCAAGAATTAAATAACCACTTCCCATATTTTTATTTTTTTGATTTAAATTTTCAAATATAAACAACAAACTCTGAACCAAATTACAAAAATGACAACTTGACAGCTGTTAAAAAATCATTAAATAGCAATAAAAGAAATCAATATAAATTACAACAGAACGAGAATTTCAATCAAAAACTAATCACGATTTTGTCATTCCCTAGGAATCACAAAACACAATTAAGCCTATCACAAAAGACTCCTACGGAATGACAAACTATGCGCAAAAAAAAATCCAAACTCCAATACAAGATTGAAATTTGGATTTATATTATTCAATTTAATCATTAACGATTGAAATTGACATTGCTTTTTGAAATTGAAATTACCCTACCAAATTGATAATCTTCCCAGGAACAATAATCACTTTATTTGGCGTTCTTCCATCTAATTGTTTTTGTGTTCTTTCGTCTTTCATTACGATTTCCTCGATTTGTTCCTTGGTTAAATCCAAAGGTAATTTGATAGTGAAACGCATTTTTCCATTGAAAGAAACTGGATATTCTTTCTCTGATTCTACCAAATGCTTTTCTTCGAATTGAGGAAAAGCAACTGTCGCTATCGAATCTTCATGACCTAAAGCATTCCACAATTCTTCTGCAATATGTGGTGCATAAGGCGAAATTACAATTGCCAACGGCTCTAAAATTGCACGTGAATGACAGTTTTGAGAAGACAACTCATTCACACAAATCATAAATTGCGAAACCGAAGTATTGAAAGAGAAATTCTCGATATCTTCTGCTACTTTTTTGATGGTCTTGTGTAAAGATTTCAAGTTGTCTTTGGTTGGTTCGTCGTTGTTTACGATTAAACCATTGTCATCAAAATACAATCTCCATAGTTTTTTAAGGAAACCAAATACTCCTGAAATACCTGCCGTGTTCCAAGGTTTTGCCTGCTCTAATGGCCCTAAAAACATTTCGTATAAACGTAATGTATCAGCACCATATTCAGCACAAATATCATCTGGCGTTACAACATTATATTTCGATTTTGACATTTTTTCGACTTCGCGACCTACAATGTATTTACCATTATCGTCTAAAATGAATTCGGCATCGGCATAATCTTCACGCCAAGCTTTGAATTTTTCTACGTCTAATTCATCTGAAGCGTTTACAAAATTCACATCAGCGTGAATTTTTTGAAGAAAAAAATCTGGAGCTTCACCGTTAAATATTTTTTCATTCTCTAATGACATTTTTTCTATAATTTCAAAATGCTTTTCTCCATAAATCAAATCATTTTCATTAATCAAAAAGACATTAGATGTTTTATCTAGTTTTTCTTGAATTTCTTTATAATAACTATACGGAACAAATAATGGTTTGAACAACTCAACAATATGAATTTCCTCATTCTGCTCTTCACTTTGAGAGATTTTATACTGAGGAATTACTTTATAAACAAAAGCACTAGTCCCCAAAATCATTCCCTGATTGATCAGTTTTTTGAATGGTTCTTCGGTTGGTGCAAAACCTTTATCTTTTAGGAATTTATTCCAAAAACGAGAATACAACAAGTGACCTGTTGCGTGTTCGCTTCCGCCAATGTATAAATCTACATTTTCCCAATATTTTAAAGCTTCTTGGCTCGCAAATTCATTTTCATTGTGTGCATCCATATAACGCATCCAATACCAAGAACTTCCCGCCCAACCTGGCATGGTGTTCAATTCTAAAGGAAAAATAGTTTGGTTCTCGACTGCGCTCGAACTGACAACTTTGTTATTTACACTGTCCCAAGCCCAAACGGCTGCGTTTCCTAATGGCGGAAGACCGTCTTCTGTTGGTAAATATTTTTCTACTTCTGGCAAAATAATCGGCAAGTGCTGCGTATCAATCATTTTTGGTAAACCATTCACATAATATACTGGAAATGGCTCTCCCCAATATCGCTGACGAGAGAAAACAGCATCACGCAAACGGTAGTTCGTTTTACCTTTTCCCTGACCGATTTCTTCTAATTTTTCGATTACTTTTTGAGTTCCTTTTTTATAATCTAATCCGTTTAAGAAATCAGAATTAGCGATTTCTACATTGTCTTTTGAACCGTAAGCGGCTTCTGAAATATCAACATTCGCAAAAATATTTTTGATTTCAGGCATTCCTCCCGAAGCCTCGGGATGACCTTTGAAGAAATTAGCAAAAGCATAATCTCTTTCATCTCCGCAAGGTACTGCCATTACAGCGCCAGTTCCGTAACCCGCCAAAACGTAATCGCCAATCCAAACCGGAATTGGTTCTTTGGTAAACGGATGTTCAGCATAAGCTCCAGTGAAAACTCCAGAAATGGTTTTTACATCGGCCATACGCTCACGCTCAGAGCGTTTTGCCGTTTTTTCGATATAAGCTTCAACCGCTTCTTTTTGTTCTGGAGTAGTGATTTGAGCCACCAAATCATGTTCTGGCGCCAAAGTCATAAAAGTTACTCCAAAAATAGTATCAGGTCTCGTAGTAAACACATCAATTACTTCATCGTGATTTTTCACTTTAAAAGTAACCATAGCACCAACACTCTTCCCAATCCAGTTTCTTTGCGATTCTTTGATAGACTCACTCCAATCGATATCATTCAAACCTTGAAGCAAACGCTCTGCATAAGCAGAAATTCGCATACTCCATTGTGTCATTTTTTTTCTTATAACAGGAAATCCTCCACGTTCTGAAACTCCGTTTACAATTTCGTCATTGGCCAAAACCGTTCCTAAGCCCGGGCACCAGTTTACTTCGGTTTCTGCCAAATAAGTCAATCTGTATTGCAACAAGATTTTTTCTTGTTCGTCTGCTGAAAAAGCATTCCATTCTGTTGCCGAAAAATCTACGATATTATCATCGCAAACGGCATTTACATTTGCATTTCCTTCTTTTTCGAAAACGGAAACCAAAGTCGATATATCTTCTGCTTTATCTGAATTTTTATTGTACCAAGAATTGAATAATTGAATGAAAATCCATTGCGTGTGTTTGTAATAATTTGGATTTGAAGTACGTACTTCACGATCCCAATCAAATGAGAATCCAATTTTGTCCAATTGTTTTCTGTAACCTGCAATTTGTTTTCCTTCTTTATCAACTCCACCGTCGATATTTACACGTGTAGTATCTTCTGGACGTTGACCAGTCTGAATTGCATATTGTTCTGCTGGCAAACCAAAACTGTCATAACCCATTGGATGCAAAACGTTAAATCCTTGATGTCTTTTGAAACGAGAATACACATCTGAAGCAATATAACCCAGCGGATGCCCTACGTGTAATCCTGCTCCTGATGGATAAGGAAACATGTCAAGAACATAATGTTTAGGCTTTTCAGAGTTGTTTTTTGCAGCAAAAGTTTGATTTTCTGCCCAGTATTTTTGCCATTTGGCTTCTATTTCGTTCGGATTGTATTTCATTCCTTGTTTATATTTTATTTTTAAGGAGTCATGCTTTCGCTCGCTCAAGTTATCTTTATTGAGTTGCTAAGCTACTGAGTAACTAAGTTTCTAAGTTTTAAGGCGCAAATTTACATTTATTGTATGGGCTTTGAAAATATTTTATTGGTCAGTTTTTTAATGATTTCTTGGGCGTGCCCCTACGGGTCGGGCTGTACGTTCCCGCTTCCCGATGAAAAATCGGGAGAGCTCCATTTCCATCCCTCACGCGGACTGCCCTAATTAAACAGATTTTGCATTAGGACACAAATAATCCTTTGACTTTTAAAAGTCAATATTCCTGCAAGGTCTTTTCAAATTTTACAAATATTAATTAAAACATTTCTTTTTCATCTGCGAAAATCTGCCGAATCTGCGGGGCATTTTTTTCACGCAGATTCGGCAGATTTACACAGATTTTTTTTATAAATTTTCATCAACTAATATTTTGCAATAATCTTTGATTAATTGCCTCACTTGTCTGAATTGATTTTGAATTTCCTCATCTGTACCTGTCGCTTTTGCTGGGTCAGGAAAATTGTAGTGGAATTTTTGTGCTTTTGACGGAAAGTATGGGCAACGCTCTTTGGCATTGTCACAAACCGTAATCACATAATCGAAGTCAACATTTTCATACTCATCAATATGGTTAGAAGTATGGTTTGAAATATCAATTCCATCTTCTTTCATTATTGCAATGGCTTTCGGATTCACTCCGTGAGTTTCAATTCCAGCACTATAAATTTTGGCTTTATTTCCTGCAAAATAGCTCAAATACCCTTCTGCAATCTGACTTCTACAACTATTTCCTGTGCAAAGCACTAAAATATTTTTCTTCATAATTTTAAACAAATAGCCAAATGATGTTGATGATGCAAAACTTTGGGTCAAACCCAAAAATAATTTGCAATACAACAACTGCTGTGGTGATAATAATTGGTTTCTTATATTTTATTAATTTTTTTTTCATCTCTAGCAACAACCAGTATTAGGTGTACAACAAGATTTATTTTGGTTTAGTTCTGACAGATTCACTTTCTTTTTTGCCTCCGGAATACCACAATTATCTTGAGCCAAACAAGCTGTCGTTTTGCTTTTCAAAACAAAATTTTTCCCGTTAAAACCCAAATCATATTTACCGATGGTATCACTTTGATATTCCACTTCAATCTCAAAGTCTTCAATACCCAATTTTTCCTCCGATAGTTTTATGATATTGAGTAATTTATTTGGTTTCAATCGGTGTTCATAATCGTTAGCATTCCAAAGCTGAAAATTCACAACCTTTTCATTTCGGATTACTCCTCCGCAATCGATAAAATTTTTGGTTATCATTCCTACTTCAGTTACGTGAAAATGTTCAGGCACAAAAGTTCCATTTTCTAATTGAAAAGAAACATTTTCTAATGTTGGTAAAATTTCTTTTACTTCTGATAATTTCATTACTTTTTGATTAATTGTTTTATTGCAATATTACGATATATTGCTTCAAAAAAATGCCTAACAACATTTTGTTGAAGAGATTGTCTTAACTATATTAGAAAAATAACTATCCAAAATAGCTATTGTTTTTTCATCAATACAATAACAAATAGTATTCCCTTCGATATTTCCCTTAATAATTGCAGCATTTTTTAATTCTTTCAAATGTTGCGAAACTGTAGGTTGGGCAAGCGGAAGTTCGCTTACAATATCACCACAAATACATTCGTTTACTTTTAGTAAATACTCTAAAATAGCAACTCTTGCTGGATGACCCAATGCCTTAGCAATTGTTGCAATTTGATTTTGTTGGTCAGTAAAATGTTCTGTTTTTGTAGCTCCCAATATCTATATTTTTATATTGCAATATTACGATAAGTATTTTTATAAAATTGACTCTTCTTTCACTTTTTTAAAAAAATCAAATTCCAAATTCACTTGTTAACACAATACCTACCAAAAAAACAAACAAAAATTTTAACGAAAACAAACCTACTTAAGTAAAAATACGTATGTTTGCAATATGTTTTTAAAAACACACCAATGACTGAAACTAAAAAATATTCACTAAAAATAAGACTTTGGATAGAAGAAGCCGAAGGACCATTTTTGGGCATCGGTAAAATTTGGTTGTTAGAAAATATTCAAAAAACAGGCTCAATTACCAATGCCGCCAAAGAAATGAAAATGGCCTATCGTCAGGCGTGGCAAATGGTTGAAGAAATTAACAGCCGTGCCGAAAGCCCTTTGGTCGAAAAACTACTCGGCGGAAAAGGCGGTGGCGGAGCAAGACTCACCGAAGCTGGTGAAAAAGCCATTCAGACTTTTTATGAAATTGAAAAACGCATTCAGGATTTTGCCCAAAAAGAAATCAAAGAACTAAAATTTTAAAAAAATTTATCAATCGCTATTCATTTTAAAGCATACTGAAAAATCATTGACTCAAACAAAACTATTAAATATTTTTTCAATCATCAGTATTCATTTTAAAACATACTGAATTTTAATCAAATCTTATGAAATTAAAAATTATCTCTTTTCTCATTTTCCCCCTGATTGGCTTTAGTCAACAAAACAATTCCTCTCAAATTGATTCCTTAAAAACCGACAAAGTTTTTACACTCGGGGAAGTAGTGATCACCAACAATACTCATAAAGATACTCTCAACCGAATAACTTCAAAAACAATGGAAAAACAAAACAGATTGGATGCTTCCCGAAGTTTGAATTTGTTATCCGGAGTGACCTTAACAGCATCTGGTCCCAGAAATGAATCGATGGTTTCGGTTCGTGGATTTGATTTAAGACAAGTGCCAGTTTATATGGATGGAATTCCAGTTTATGTTCCCTATGATGGTTATGTTGATTTGGCTCGTTTTACTACTTCAGATTTAGCTGCTATCGACGTTTCAAAAGGATTCTCATCCATACTTTATGGGCCAAACTCATTGGGAGGAGCCATTAATTTGGTTTCCAGAAAACCTTCTCAAAAAATTGATATTGATGGCTCTATTGGATTAATTGATACCGATGGAATGAAAAGTAATATCAACATAGGTTCCAACTTGGGAAAATTTTATGCTCAGGCTGGTTTCTCGTATTTGGACAGAAAATCGTATGAAATGTCAAAAGATTTTATTCCGATGAAAAATGAAGATGGAGAAGAAAGAGACAATTCCTATCGAACCGACCAAAAAATAAGTGCCAAAATTGGATGGACTCCCAATGCAAAAAATGAGTATACCTTAGGATACATCAACCAACAAGGCGAAAAAGGAAATCCTGTATATGCAGGAACTGATACTCAAAATTCTTTGCTAACAAAACCACGTTATTGGCAATGGCCAAACTGGGATAAGGAAAGTATTTATTTCATTTCGAATACCTATCTGAATGATAAAAACAGTTTTAAAACCCGATTGTATTATGACCAATTCAAGAACCTATTAATCAGTTATGATGATGCAACCTACACCCCCATCACAAAACCATATGCTTTTCAAAGTTTCTATGATGATTACACCTATGGTGGGAATTTGGAATATGAAACGCTTTTTATTCCAAAAAACAATCTAAAATTCGCAGCACAATTTAAAGAAGACATACACCGAGAAAACAATTCAGGAGAACCTGTTCGCGAATTCGATGACCAAACCATTACAATTGGTGTAGAAGATGTTTATACTGTAACTTCAAAATTCACTGTGATTCCAGGAATTAGCTATAATTCAAGAGAGAATAAAAAAGCTCAAGACTATAACAGTACAACAAAAGTAATTTCGGATTATCCAGATGCAGGAAAAAGTGAAGCGGTCAATCTTCAACTTGGAATGTTCTACCAACTGACCGAAACGCAAAAACTGGGTGCAACAGTTGCTAAAAAAACAAGATTTGCCACCATCAAAGACCGCTATTCCTACCGTATGGGAACGGCAATTCCCAATCCGGATTTGAAACCAGAAACGGCCATCAATTATGAATTGAATTACAGTCTCTCATTATCCAATAAATTTACTTTTCAAACCGCAGTTTTCTTTAGTTCCCTAGAAGATGCTATTTTAAGTGTAAGCAATGTACAACCTGGAAAATCGCAAATGCAAAATTTTGGCGAAGCCGAATACAAAGGTATAGAAGCACAACTGTCTTATTCTCCTATTCAGAAATTAATTATCAGTGCCAATTATACTTTTATCGAAAGAAAAAATATCTCCAACCCAACGGTTGTATTTACCGACATTCCAAAGAACAAAGCCATCGGAACCATAGAATATAAACCTTGTACTTTATTGAATATCATTGCTCAAACCGAATTCAACTCTTCGAGATTCAGCACAAGTTATGGAACCGAAGTGCTGGATTACACTTTGCTGAATGCATTTATCTCTAGTAAAATTTTGAAACATCTACGCATCGATGCCGGAATAAACAATATTGCCGATAGAAATTACAGCCTTGTTGAGGGGTATCCTGAGGAAGGAAGAAACTTTTTTGTCAATCTACGATTCTTTAATTAACAAATCTAAATACTATGAAAATTCAACATTACATCTTAGTACTTTTTGTTGCCATCACTAGCAGTATGTGCAACAAAACTCAAAAAGAAAACACAATTTCGACAGTCGAAAAAAAACATACAGAGACCGAAAATTGCAGTCAGCCCATGACCAAGGCCGACAGTCTGAAAATGATAAATCATCAGATAGAAATAAAAGGCGATGTCAAATACCCGTTGCAACTCACCGTAGATTCATTACAAAAAATGAAAGTTGCTACTATCACGGATTTCAAAGTCGTTTGCCAAACGGGACAAGTAAAAAAAGACAACAAAACTTGTAAAGGTGTTTTGCTCAAAGATATTTTAGAGAAAGCCAAAATCAAACAAAATGGGCACAAAGACCGAAATTTTTATATCGTTGCAAGAGCTTCGGACAATTACAAAGCAACTTTTTCTTGGGCAGAATTATTTAACAATCCCACAGGCGAAAACGCTTATGTAATTTTCGAAGAAAATGGAAAACCTGTCGAAAAAGGGGAAATGATTCTCATTTGTACAAACGACATCAAAACTGGACCTCGACATGTGTATTGGTTAAAAAGTATAGAGGTATATAAAGTAAAGTAATCCGATACAATTAATAATTTCACCCAACGGCTTTATGAGATAAAAATCTTTAATTTAGTCATCAAAATTACAAGCAAAACAAACTGTAAGGGTAAATCCTTATCTGAAAATTTATGAAACAAAAAATCATTTTATTTCTACTATTTCTTTTCTCTTTTCAACAAAATTGGGGGCAAACCAATGACAATTTAATGCAGCTTTTGGTTGAAAAAAAAATCATCACACAACGAGAAGCCGACTCATTAGCTGTAACAGAAAATTTTACTAAAAAAGTAAATTCTGAAAACAAAATATTCACAGTTGGATTAGAATTCAGACCTCGAGGAGAATACCGAGATGGTTACAGACAATTACCAAACGACACTACCAAAGCGGCATTTTTTGCGTCGCAACGCAGCAGATTGAACATCAGTTACGAACAACCTTGGTTTAAATTTCACACGTCAATACAAGACATTAGAGTCTGGGGACAATACGGACAAGCTTCGACCACAGGCTCCTTAAATGTGTATGAAGCTTTTGTAGAAATAAATCCTTTTGAAAATTTCGTAGTAAAAATGGGGCGCCAAAAAGTAGAACTCGACAACGGAAGATTGTTCTCGGCAGCCAATTGGAGTCAAACTGGGCGAGCGCATGACGGATTGAATCTTATTTACAAAAACAACACTATCGAAACGGAATTGCTAACGGCTTTTAATCAATCTTCAGAACGAATATTCGAAACTTCGTATTCGCCAACCACTTTCAACAATTACAAACTGCTAAACTTGCATTATCTTAAAGCCAAAATCAATGATGATTTTACAATTACAACCATCAATTCGGCAGATAGTTTTGAGAGTAAAACCAACTCGCAAACGCTATACACTAGAGGTACATCGGGAGGGAGATTGGAATTTAAAAAAAACAATTTCTACTTAACATTTGCTGGCTATTACCAATACGGTCAATTACAATCGGGGGCTGACATTTCGGCTTATTATTTCCAACCCGAGATTCAATACAAATTCAAAAAATGGACGACTCGATTGGGAGCAGAGTATATGAGTGGAGACAATGCAGCACATCCAAGTACGACTTCAAAATCGTTTGTTCCGTTATATGGTGTGGCTTGGAAATTTATGGGAAACATGGATTATTTTACAACATTCCCAAAAGATGTGCTAAATGGTGGCTTAGTGAATCCATATTTGTTTGTCTATTACAATGCAAACAAAAAATTATGCTTCCGTTCTGATTTTCATCTGTTTTACTTGCAAAACAAAGTTTTCGATAAGCAGGGAAACAACATCAAATCGTATCTAGGTTACGAAAACGACTTGTCGCTTCGATACAAATACAATAGTTTTTCGACCATCGATTTTGGGTTCTCTTATATGTTTGCTCAAAAAAGTATGGAAGATTTAAAAGGCGGTGATAGTAATAAAACCCCGCTTTGGAGTTATATAATGATTACTTTTAACCCTGAATTATTTAGTTCGAAAAAATAATTGGATATTATGAAAAAGATAAAAATTCTTTCGCTTTTATTGTTTTTGTTTTTGACCAATGTAAATTTTAGTCAAGAAAAAGCGACGGTTGTAGTAGCTGCAAATCTAAAAACAGCAATGGACTCGATACAAAAAGAGTATAAAATAAAATACCCAAATGATGTAATTCAGATCACTTACGGTGCTTCGGGCAAATTTTACGAACAAATTTCAAATGGAGCTCCTTTCGATTTGTTTTTTTCAGCCGATGTAAATTATCCCAATCAATTGAAAAAAGAAGGATTTGCAGTTTCGGCTATAAAAATATATGCCATTGGGAGATTGGCACTTTGGAGTAAAAAAACAGATCCTACCAAAGCCAAAATGAATGCTTTAATTGATTCAAAAGTTAAAAAAATTGCAGTTGGAAATCCTAAAACAGCTCCTTATGGGGCTAAAGCCATCGAAAGTTTGAAACATTTTAGATTGTATGACGCAGTGAAAAACAAATTAGTTTTTGGAGAAAACATTTCGCAAACGGCTCAATTTGTTGCTTTTGGCGCAGCCGATATTGGAATTATTGCTTTGTCTGATGCCATGTCGCCTGCTATGAAAAAAGAACGTGGCAAATATTATGTCATTCCACAAGAAAGCCACAAACCATTAGAACAAGGTTGCGTGATTTTGAAACACGGCAAAGGAAATTCGGCTACCAAACGATTTTATGATTATATTTCGTCTGAAAAAGCAATACAGATTTTGACGCATTTCGGATATTCTCAGAAATAGAACACAGATTGTATTACGCAAAGTCACACAGAGGTATCTCTGCGTAACAACTATTACTATTTATTAATTAGGACTAGTTTACAAATAAAATTGATTTATTAAAATTTAATTATTTAACTGTCACCTTTCTTTAGGACAAAAATAAATGAACTCACTTTTAGGAAATATTACCGAAATAAATACCGATGGCTCTTTGTCTTTGGTTAAAATAAAAGTGCAAAACACTGTAATTACTTCTATCGTAATTGATACGCCCGAAACTTCAAACTATCTTAAAAAAGGAAACAATATAAAAGTGCTTTTTAAGGAAACCGAAGTTATCTTGGTAAAAGATTTTAATGGAACTATAAGCCTTCAAAACAAAATTGACTGTCGGGTTCATTCGTTTGAAAAAGGGAAATTATTATGCAAAATAGTTTTAAGTTTTGATGACCATAAAATTACTTCTGTCATCACCCGAAATGCCTTTGATCAACTCCAGATTCAGGAGAATGAAGCAATTACGGCAATGATAAAAACCAACGAAATAAGTTTGTCCCATGATTGATTTTGAACCGATATTCCTCACACTAAAATTGGCTTTGACCACCACAATAATTTTACTGATTGTCGGATTACCATTGGCCTATTGGTTGTCGTATAGCCAAATGAAATCGAAAGTATTTATTGAGGCCATCGTAAGTTTGCCACTCGTTTTGCCACCTTCTGTCCTGGGTTTTTATTTGTTGATTGCCTTTAGTCCCGAAAATGCATTCGGAAAATTTCTTGAGCACTATTTCGACATCCGACTGGTGTTTACTTTCACCGGATTGGTTGTTTCATCAGTTTTGTACAGTTTGCCTTTTATGGTACAGCCACTACAAAGCGGATTTAAATCGGTTCCCAAAAATATCATTGCAGCTTCCTATACTTTGGGAAAAAGCAAACTACAAACCGTATTTCAGGTACTACTTCCCAATATGAAAACCGCTCTTATCACCGGAGTTGTATTGAGTTTTGCCCATACGATTGGTGAATTTGGTGTGGTCTTGATGGTTGGCGGAAGTATTCCGAGTGAAACCAAAGTAGTATCTATAGCCGTTTTTGACGAAGTAACTTCGATGAATTATGATACGGCCAATGTGTATTCGGCTATTCTTCTAATTTTCTCTTTTGTGGTTTTATTGAGTATTTACAGTATTAATCATCGTTTTAGCAAAATCAGTCCTTTGCCATGATACACATCAACATTCGTAAAAAACTACATTCCGCTTCGGGTGAAATGATTTTAAATCTTGATTTTCAAATTCAGGAAAAAGAGTTTGTAACGTTGTACGGCTCTTCGGGTTCGGGAAAAACCACCACATTGCAAATTCTTTCTGGTTTGACTAATCCTGACGAAGGATTTATTTCGGTAAAAAATGAAGTTTGGTTGGATTCCGAATCCAAAATAATATTGCCTCCTCAAAAGCGAAAAATAGGTTATGTTTTTCAGGATTATGCGTTGTTCCCGAATATGACAGTTCGGGAAAATTTGGTTTTTGCATTAGAAAAAGGAAAAAACAAAAGCATCGTTGACGAATTACTCGAAACCATAGAACTCGTTTCCTTACAACATCAAAAACCCAATCAATTATCGGGCGGACAACAACAGCGAGTAGCGTTAGCAAGAGCACTCGTTCGGCAACCCGATATTTTACTTTTAGATGAACCGTTATCGGCCATAGATACCGAAATGCGTTTGAAGTTACAGGACTATCTTTTGAAAGCACATCAAAAATACGATTTGACTACAATTTTGGTCAGTCACGATATAGCCGAAATTTACAAGCTTTCAAATCGGGTATTGGTTATCGAAAATGGTTCGATTGCAAAACAAGGCACACCATCCGAAATTTTTTCGAGTCATTCCAATAGTGGAAAATTCCAATTTGTGGGTGAGATTTTAAAAATCGAAAAAGAAACCTTCATTTACATTGTTTCGGTTTTAATTGGCACCAACATTGTTAAAGTCATTGCTATGGAAGAAGAAATCGAACAGTTTTCTATTGGCGAAAAAATCGCAGTTTCCTCGAAGGCTTTTAATCCGATTTTGAGTAGGTTGAAGTGAATTAAAAAGACACGAATTACAGCAATTAACACAAATTGCTTTACCTATCATTTTATATTTTTAGGATACTAAAGACTGTTAATAGCATCAACTAGCGAGTGAGTCCTGCCATAAATATTCAAAACATAAAAATTTAATAGCCTCTAGCTTTAGCAAGTTAGTTAAATTAAAAGGTAAATTGGCTTTAGCCCAAAAAATCAAACGTTTTTATTTGGCTAAAGCCATTTCTTGTCCAAAACTAAAGTCCTCGATTATAAATTCAGGTTTCGAACGCTTATAATTACACTCCGCGCCCAAAAAGTAAAGACAGGCATTATGTACGAGATTATATAACAATCATTAAAACTTATTTATTATTCATAGCAAGTGTTAAGAGAAAAACACTTTCAGTAAGAGCTTTTACCCTATGGGTAATATTTTCCTGCAATGCAATCATTTGGTTATTTTCCAAAATCATTGTTTGTGCATCTGTTGCAAATTCTATTTTACCATCCAAAACTTGAACACTGATTACACCATTTGCCTTATGCTCTTTCATTTCGGCTTTTTCGTGTAAACCAATCAAAACAATTCTCATGGTTTCGGACTTGAAAATTGTAATCGAATTTCGGTCTCTATTAGCCCAAGTGCTTTCATTTTTAATTTGATTAACAAAATCATTTAAATTCATTTCCACCAAGGCAGAGTTTAAAAAACGTTCCCCTTCTGGACGCAGTGGTGTCGCATCATTTGATTTATCTTCCATGTGAATTCATTTTAAGTTAACAATTTAAGGCTACTGAAACCAAAATACTAATCACTTTAAAGTTAAACATTTAAATCCAAATTTTACTTGTTTTTAGAACAGTTTGTCTTTTCTATTTTTTTACTGGCAGTTCAAACTGGTTCGCCCCGCTACGTTGCAAGAAACATATAAACCTTTTCGTAGAAACGGGTTTCAAACCCGTCTCTACAGAATAACGTAACAAAAACGAAACAATAACAGCTGAAAATGTCAATTCATTCTGCTTTTAAAAAAATATTGAACACAACTTTAAAGACAAAAAAATGAGTAAAATCAAAACTTTGATTGTTATTCACTTCAAATTAAAGAATATGTTTATTATTTTTACCCCATAATTACGATACACTATGGCTTCATCTTTTGAAAAATTTCAAAAACGCAGATTACTATCCTCTTATTTCTCGGTAGTATTAAGTATTTTCTTGGTATTATTCCTTTTGGGAATACTGGGATTTTTTATAATAAATTCCAGAAAACTAGCTGATGATTTCAAAGAAGAAATTGCAATGACCGTTTTTTTTAAAAACGAAGCCAACGACAGTATTATGAAAGCATTTGAAAGCGAAATTAAAACTGCAAAATTTGCAAAAACCTACACTTACGTTTCCAAAGAAGCTGCTGCCAAACAACACTCAGACATTATTGGCGAAGACTTCATGACTTTTTTGGGCGAAAATCCATTACAGAATTCTTATGACATTCATCTAAAAGCAAGATTTGTAGAGCGCGATAGCATTAACAAAATAGAAACTCGCTTGAGAAAAAACGAAATGATTTCGGATATTGTTTATGACAAACAATTAATCAATTTAGTAAATGACAACATCAACAAAGTCAGTATGTGGATATTAATTGTAAGTGGCTTTTTGACTGTTATTGCTGTTTTGCTAATTAACAGTTCGTTGCGTTTATCCATTTACTCCAACCGATTCATTATCAAAACCATGCAAATGGTGGGTGCTACAAAATCATTTATCAGAAAACCTTTTGTGATGCGAAGCATAAAACTAGGAATGATTGGAGCAGGTCTTGCCATCTTAGCTTTGATTGGTGTACTTATTTATCTAGAAAATAATTTCCCAAGTTTAGGAATTTTAGAAGACAAATTAGTTATTGTCACAGTATTGCTCGGCGTATTTGGAGTTGGTGTTTTGATAACTTGGTTGAGTACTTATTTTGCAACACAACGTTTCTTAAATTTAAGAACCGACGATCTTTATTAATTTTTAGATTGCAGATGTTAGATTGCAAATTTTAGATTTAAAAATACAATGACAAAATGAAAAAAAACGAAGAAACAAAACACGAATTTCTTTTCGATAAAGCAAACTATAAATTTTTATTTATTGGGATTGCTGTTATTACCCTTGGATTTATCCTAATGTCTGGTGGCGGAAGCGAAGACCCAAATGTTTTCAATGAAGAAATTTTTAATTTTAGAAGAATCCGTTTGGCTCCTACAACTGTTTTGATAGGTTTTGGAATCACGATTTATGCCATTCTTAAAAACCCGAAAAAATAGTAATCAGTAAGCAGTTGTTAGTTTGCAGAATTTTAACTCCAACTGATTACTAAAAACTGATCACAAAACAAATGAATACACTACAAGCCATTATAATTGCCATTGTAGAAGGGTTAACGGAATATTTACCTGTTTCTTCTACTGCCCACATGATCTTTACAAGTTCTTTTTATGGCATACAGGAAGATGATTTTGTAAAACTATTTCAAGTTTCTATCCAGTTTGGAGCAATTTTGGCTGTGGTAGTTTTATATTGGAAGAAGTTTTTCGACTTCAGTAAAATCAATTTTTATATCAAACTAGCTTGTGCAGTTGTTCCTGCATTAGTTTTAGGAAAGCTATTTGATGATAAAATTGAGGCCATTCTGGGAAATCCTATTCCAATTGCCATTGTTTTAATTCTAGGTGGAATCGTTTTACTTTTTATTGACAAACAATTCAAAAATCCAACAATTCTTTCGGAAGAAAACATAACTATAAAAAAAGCTGTAACTATAGGATTTTGGCAATGTTTAGCAATGATGCCAGGCACAAGCAGATCTGCTGCCTCTATAATAGGAGGAATGCAACAAGGTTTAGACAGAAAAACAGCAGCTGAATTTTCATTTTTCTTAGCAGTTCCTACCATGTTGGCTGTTACTACCTATTCTTTACTTTTAAAAACCTATGAAGTTTCTCAACTAAAAGGCTACGAATTACTAACCCAATCTTCAGAAAACCTTAAATTATTTTTGATAGGGAACGTTATTGCATTTGTAGTTGCAATTATTGCCATCAAATCATTTATTGAAATCATTAAAAAATATGGTTTTAAACCTTGGGGATATTACAGAATTGTTGCTGGAATACTTTTGTTAGTGTATTTTTCTTTAAATAAATAGTTTTGAAAACACCCGAAGATTTCTTAAACGGTCAAGTTCTATTAATTGACAAACCTTTACATTTTACTTCTTTTCAAGCAGTAAATAAACTAAAATACATTCTAATTAATAAAGTTGGTCTTCCAAAAAAGTTCAAAATTGGTCATGCAGGAACTTTAGATCCATTGGCCTCTGGCTTGTTATTAATCTGTACTGGAAAATTTACCAAAAAAATTTCAGAGCTACAGGGACAAGCCAAAGAATACACTGGTACTTTTTTTATTGGAGCCACTACTCCTTCTTACGATTTGGAAACCGAAATTAATCAAACTTTTGATACTTCGCACATTGACGAAACTCTAATTCATGAGACTGTAAAACAATTTTTAGGAGAAATTGATCAAAAGCCACCTGTTTTTTCAGCCATCAAAAAAGATGGAAAACGACTTTACGAGCATGCTCGAGCAGGTGAAGAAGTTGAAATTGCATCCAGAAAGACCACAATACACGAATTTGAAATTACCCGAATTGCGCTACCAGAAATTGACTTCAGAGTAGTTTGCAGTAAAGGAACATACATCCGTTCACTAGCTTATGATTTTGGACTCGCATTACATTCTGGAGCCCATTTGACGGTTTTAAGGAGAACCAAAATTGGCAACTACAGTGTAATCGATGCCGTCAATGTAAATGATTTCGAACAAAGCATTAGTCCTCAGGAATAACCAACAAAAAAACACATTACAAATATCCTGAATATTTACAATGTGTTTTGCTGTAGAAAAAAGTCTTATTTTAGGCTTTTACAACTGATAATCACCAGTTTTTTAATAATGAACTGCACTTTCGTTTCCAAAAATCAAATTCGATACATAATCATAAAATTTTTCAAATAATTTTTTCATAGCGCTGTTTTTTAATTGTTAAACAATCCTTTAAGACACCTAAAAAAAAGCAAATCAAAAAATAGTAGATCTAGTTACAAATCACTAAGTTACATATTTTTTTTAAAGGCATATGTGAAAAATAAATTAAATTATAAACACAGGTTTCTCTTCGAAAAACATTCCTCCAAATCACACATTTTGGTGGTAATTTCATCTTGCACAGACAACCCTTTATCATGTAAATACCATAACTGCAATTGCGCTTTGGCTTCATCATCAATTACCCCAAACTGTTCTCGATATTGTTGGATTAAATCAACAGCTCCTTTGGGTCTAGGCCCCCAATGATCGACAACTTTGCCTGTCTCTTTATCAACAATCAATAATTTAGGAATAGACTTGGCTCCATTGGTCAAAAAATCATTCATAACATCCTCATTGGCATCTCGCAAAATAATTCTTAGTTTTATCTTTTCGGATTCATTTGCCATTTTATTAATGATGGGCAAAATTTGAGCTGCATCTCCACACCATCCTTCACTAATAACCACCCAAATATATTCTTTCTCTAATCCATTTAAAACCAAACTACATTCTGGGGAAATGACAATTGTTTTGTCTAACCTCTTTAGCCTACTTTGATTTAAAGTAGAATAATGCAATAAATTTTCGGACTGAATAGCGCCTGTAGATTTCCCCTCAGACAATAATTGAGTTATCAAATCTTTGTATTCTTCATAAGAAAAACTATTAAATAAAGCCGTTGCTATAGAACTTTTCATATTGTATTAAATTTAAGTTTTAGAGATTCGCACTGAATTATTAATTTCTTTGATTTTAATAACCTTTTCTTAGAAAAAATCAATACCAACATCCCATCTGTTATTATTTGAAACAAATTTAAAACCATAATAAGACAAAAAAAGTGATAAAAATCATTGAAAATCAGCTAAAAGACACTTATACTTTTTAAAGCCCTCTTGGGGTAAGCAAAGTTTTTTTTGATTGAAATGCAAACTGGGTATATTTTTGCTTTGCCACTTTCTAAACAGAATACTCATGCCCTTTAAAATAAATTGCATGAAAAAAGGCAATCAAACTTATTTTGAATATTTAAGATGTTCTTTTTTCAAAAAAAAACAGAATATGTATATATTTGCACAAATTTCGCAACATCAAAACAATGGTTGCGTAATTTACTTTCAACAAACGAAAGGTGACCTTAAAAACAAACTGACTAATGAAATACAAAAGAATCCTTCTAAAATTAAGCGGTGAAGCTTTAATGGGTGAATTACAATACGGTATAGACCCAAAACGATTGGCCGAATATGCCGATGAAATCAAACAAATTCATGACAAAGGAGTAGAAATCGCTATCGTAATTGGAGGAGGAAACATTTTTAGAGGTGTAGCTGGGGCAAGCAAAGGAATGGACAGAGTACAAGGTGACTATATGGGAATGCTCGCAACTGTTATAAACGGTATGGCATTACAAGGAGCTCTTGAAGACAAAGGAATGAAAACCCGTTTACAGACTGCCTTAAAAATGGAATCTATTGCAGAGCCTTATATCAAAAGAAGAGCTGATCGTCATTTAGAAAAAGGAAGAATTGTAATTTTTGGAGCAGGAACAGGAAACCCCTATTTTACAACAGATACAGCAGCTGTATTACGAGGAATAGAAATCAATGCTGATGTAATATTAAAAGGAACTCGAGTTGATGGAGTTTATGATTGTGATCCTGAAAAAAATCCATCAGCAGTTAAATTTGACTTTATTTCTTTTGATGATGTCCTAAAAAAAGGATTGAATGTAATGGATACCACAGCATTCACATTAAGTCAAGAAAACAAATTACCAATAGTAGTTTTTGATATGAACAAAAACGGAAATCTATTAAAAATCTGTAACGGAGAAAACATAGGAACGGTAGTAAACATATAGTTTTTTGGTTTAGGCGCAGCAAGCAACCACATTCTAAAAAATACAAATCATATAATTATGACAGAAGAAATTGAGTTCATATTAGAAAGCACAGAAGAATCTATGACAGGTTCTATTGAGCATTTAGAAAAAGCATTCTTGAATATTAGAGCAGGAAAAGCTTCTCCAGCAATGTTAGGTAGTGTTTTTGTAGATTACTATGGATCGGCATCACCTTTGTCTCAAGTATCTAAAATAAGTACTCCAGACGCTAGAACCATCACATTGCAACCATTTGAAAAAAGCATGTTACATCCTATTGAAAAAGCGATTATGATTGCTAATTTAGGATTTAACCCTATGAACAATGGCGACATGATAATCATTAGTGTACCACCTCTTACTGAAGACAGGAGACGTGAACTTGCCAAACAAGCAAAATCCGAAGCAGAAGATGCCAAAATTGGAATTCGAAATGCAAGAAAAGAAGCTAATACAGATATCAAAAAACTAGAAAAAGAAGGCACTTCTGAGGACATTTGTAAAAGTGCAGAAGAAGAGGTTCAAAATCTTACCAACTCGTATATTAAAAAAATTGACGAACTTCTAGTGCTAAAAGATGCCGAGATAATGAAGGTGTAATCCTTTTATGAAATATTCATTAAATCTGTCTTGTTTTTATAAAATGAGACAGATTTTTTTTTAAAATGTTGTTTCTTTATCCCAAAAAGAATCATAATAAATTGTAAGTGAGCCGTAAAATTATTTTCAAAAACGTATTTTCTTTAGCAATATCATTGCTACTGTTGTACTGTCAAAACTCATTTGCGCAAACAGACAATGACTCGTTAAGTAGTTGCCCCATTAAATCGCTTCCGGAATTCTTCAAAAAGAAAGATTCAGTATTTGTGGTAAAACCTCTAAAAAATGATTTTTTATTAGTATTGCCAGTACTTTCGGTACAACCTGCCAATGGCTTTATTTACGGAGGTATTGGCCAATACACGTTTAAGGACAAAAAACCAGACGACAAATACTCGACAGCCTATTTGATGGCTACATATACTACAAAAAATCAAGTTTTAATAGACTTAAAAAACAATTTAATATTGCATCACAACAAACTCTATTTGGGCGGTGATTGGCGTTATTATAAATTTTCACAAAAAAACTACGGCTTAGGATCGGATATTCTTCCAAAGGGAGAACCCAATTTCACTATCGAATCTATAGCTGAACCTATGAAATACAACTATTTCAAATTACATCAAACAGGCTCTATATTGGTGGCCGATAATTTATTTATAGGTGGCGGTATTCATCTTGATGGGTATTCAAATATTAAGGATCAAAATCTAGATGTTTCAAACAACCAACTCACCCAACACTATCAATACAACACTAAACATGGTTTTAGCACAGAAAAATATTTTATAAAAGGAATTAGTGCCAATTTGATATACGATTCTAGAGACAACATTGTAAATCCAAACCACGGATGGTTTGCCAATGTAAATTATAGAAGTAATTTAAAAGTACACCAAAATGGCCCTGAAACCTCGATATTGTTTACCGAACTCAAATATTATATCCCGTTGAGCAAAACTAATATGCAACACGTTTTGGCTTTTTGGGCTTATGGACAATTTTTGACAAAAGGGACTCTACCCTATTTAAATTTACCTTCAATAGGATGGGATCAGCAGAGTCGATCCGGCAAAGGATACACACAAGGTTTACTACGCGGACAAGACTTGTGTTATTTTGAAACAGAATATCGATTCCCTATAACCTGTAATCAATTACTGAGCGGTACTGTTTTTACCAGCTTTACGACTACAAGTGATCGGGATCGAAATATTGAGATTTTAAATTACATTCAACCTGCTATAGGTTTCGGATTGCGATTATTAATAGACAAAGCAACCAAAACCAATGTCATGGCGTCCTATGCTTGGGGACATCATACCCAAAGTTTCTATATAAATACTGGGGAAAGTTTTTAAAATTGGCAATATATTTAATGGAAAAATCACCGTTAAGACTTAATAATCAACACCGAAGGCACTGCACTTAACCATTCCGGGCTTTCACTCAATAAATCTATCCAACTGTCCAAACTCACAATCATTAAATCTTGCATTGCCAAAAATTCATTGTACAAGATCGATTCATTATTTAAAATTACATTCTTAGGGAATTTTTGTTTCAGAGAACCAATGGCACTTTCTATAACAAAATTAGATTCCATATGTCCATTCATATCCAAAAAGGCAACAATTGTATTATTATTATAAATTAGTTTTTGGGCATAATCAATCAAAAAGGAATCTTCGGCTTTGTAAATTGGAACAAAAACTTTGTTTACTTCTTTTAAATCCTTGTCGATTAATACTCCTATTGGTAACTTAACTCGGGAAACTATTTGTCGTGTTCTCTCTTCAAAAGGAGAATTGACAAACAGTCCTTCTTTACCAGTAAATTTGTCCAGTAATCGCTCTGGGTTGATAATTCGAGTGGTAAAACCAATTACTTTTCCTAGAATTGTTCCCTCAAAAATAGATTTCCCCAGACCAACTAACAACAAATCATAATCCCCTTGATTGGCAATATCTACAATCTCATTTTCGACATCGAGTGTTGGTTTAAAAACAGTACTAATCTCTTGGTCTAAAGTAGCTGCCTCTTTCATAATTGGATTAAAGCTACTTTTCTCTTTATCTTCCATATTAAAAGAATGCATCTCGTCACTTAATGACAAATGCAATGCTGTTATACTTGTAGATTCTTTTTGTTTTTTGACCAAACTATGGGCCAACCGAAGCAAAGACTTCCCTTTTTCATTATTGCCAAAAGAAATCAAAACTCTGTATTTACTTTGGTCTATTTCCTCTTCATTCTCGGTGCTATCACTGGTTTTAAATATAAAATTGATAAGATCTAGGGCGGGACCAGTCATAAAAGTGGTCACTAACGCCATGATAACCATCATCGTAAAAACTTCAGTAGTTAGAACTCCCAGAGCCAATCCGATATTCAAAACCACCAATTCCATCAAACCTCTAGTATTCATCAAGGCACCAATAGTAAGGCTGTTTCTCCAACTTTGTCCAACAAATTTTGCGGCCAATGCACTACCAAAAAACTTACCTACTACCGCAACCAGTATAATTAATCCAGTAACTTTCCATAGGTACGGCTCGTTTATCAATCCAATTTCGGTACGCAATCCTGTAAAAACAAAAAACAATGGAAGCAACAAAATAACCGAAACATCTTCAACTTTAGCAATGAAAACGGTTCTAAACTTTGGCACATCTGGCATGATTGCCCCCGTCATAAAAGCTCCAAAAAGCGCGTGAATTCCAATTAATTCAGTAGCATAAGAAGATATTATCAATATCAAAAAGAAGATTGCCACCACAGGTTTACTTAAACTATCTTTAGAACCGTACAACTCCCCTATCCTTTTTAAGAACGGTTTTACCAAGTAAATCATTAGTAGGACATAAATAGCTGCTAATGAAATGATATACATCGAACTCTCGAAAGTTCCTGCTTTTACAATGGCAATAACAACAGCTAGCAAACACCAAGCAGTAATATCATCGGCAGCAGCACAAGTAATAACTATGGCACCCAACTTTGTTTTGTGCATCCCCCTTTCCTGAACGATTCTCGCCAAAACTGGAAAAGCAGTTATACTCATTGCAATTCCCATAAATAAGCTAAACGAAAGAAAGTTAGTCCCCTCTGGAGCGAAACGATTATATACCAAATAAGCCAAACCAATTCCTAATGCAAACGGAATCACTATACTCGCATGGCTGATTACAATAGCTTCTTTGGCCCTGTTTTTTAGCACCTTGATATCGAGCTCCATACCAATAACAAACATAAAAAGTATAAGTCCGATTTGACTTAAAAATTTTAAATTTTCTAAAGAATTTTCCGGAAACAGAGCCTGAAAAAAATCGGGAAAATACATCCCTAATAAAGATGGCCCTAGAGCAATTCCTGCAATGATTTCACCAATAACTGTAGGCTGACCAATCTTTTTGAAAACCCAACCAAAAAGGCGAGCTACCAGAATAATCATTATAATTTGTGCCAACAAAATAGCCAAAGGCTCTTGAACATTGTGAACCATTGAAGTTAGAAATTCGCTCCAAGAATCACTATTTGCACCAGTATTGATCCCTACTTTATTTCCTTCAAGATTTTTACCTTCACGTACTATCCAATAGATCAATGCTGTAAACCCTCCTGTCACTCCAAAATAAAACAATGTATTCTTGTATTTTTTCATACTTATAGCATTAACTATTTTACTTATTTCAAGGCGCTAAAATGAGAATTTCAAATATATAATTTATAACGCACAAATTATCTTATTGTAAATAAAAACAAACACATTTTTAAAGCAACCTTAACATTCATAAATACAAAGAACCTCTCAAGAAATAAAACTGTTTTCACTACATTTGCAACCATTTTAAAACTCGTATGAAAAAGATATTAAAAGTGGGTTTTTGGGAATTTATAGCCCGAATTGTACTTAAAAACAGAATCACAATACTTGGACTTATTTCGCTTACAACATTTTTTTTGTGTTTGCAATGGAAAAATATCCGATTTACATTTACCGAAGCCAATCTGCTTCCGGATGATAACATTGTCAACACGGAATACAACACTTTTTTGAAAGAATTTGGAGAAGAAGGAAATTTAATTGTTGTAGGTATAAAAGACAAAGCTTTTTTTACACCGAAAGTTTTTACAGCTTGGAATAAATTAATGACCGATTTGAAATCACAAAAAGAAATCGATTTGGTTGTATCGGTTAGTGATTTAAAAAAAATACAAAAAAATGAAGCTACAGAAAGCTTTGAATTAGCTCCTTTTGTAGATCAAATCAAGACCAAAAATCCTAAATATCTTAATGAAATTAAAGATGATTTGTTTACGAAAATGCCTTTTTATGAAGGGTTACTTTTCAACCAACAAGGTACGATACGATCAGCAATATACATGGATAAAAAAATCGTAAATACGGTTGCTCGTAAAGATTTTATCCTTCAAAATTTTATCCCAAAAATTGAAGCTTTCGAAAAAGAAACTGGTGTTGATTTGCGCGTTTCAGGGATGCCGTATATTCGAACGCTCAATGCCAAAAGTATCACCGATGAAATCAGTCTATTTATTGGTGCTTCTTTGTTCATCACTTCATTAATATTCTTTTTCTTTTTCCGTTCCTATAGAGCAACTTTAATTTCGATGATAATTGTAATTATCGGAGTAATGTGGACATTTGGGTTACTTGGTTTATTCAATTACGAAATTACAGTCTTAACAGCTATAGTACCATCATTAGTGATTGTAATCGGAATTCCAAACTGTATCTTTCTAACCAACAAATATCAACAAGAATACAAAGCACACGGAAATAAAGCCAAGGCATTGCAACGTGTCATCACCAAAGTAGGAACCGCTACCCTGATGACTAATCTAACAACTGCTGCTGGTTTTGCCACTTTTATCATCACCAATAGTGAGCTACTAAAAGAGTTTGGTATCATTTCGTCTATAAGTATCGTTGCTCTTTTCTTTTTATGTCTGATTATAATTCCAATTTATTACAGCTATCAACCTGTTCCTAAAGAGCAACATTTGGAACATTTGAGCCGTAATTACACCCAGAAATTCATGACTTGGATAGAAAAAACAGTTAGATACAACCGTCGTTATGTATATACTGTCGCCATTATTCTATTTATAATTAGCTGTTTTGGAGCTATGACTATCAAAACTTCTGGTAGTTTGATTGAAGATATGCCTCAAAATACAGGTTTTTTTAAAGATATTGTCTTTTTTGAAAATGAATTTAATGGGGTAATGCCATTGGAAATCACGATAGACACCCAACGAAAAAAAGGAGTTATGAAGCTTTCTACCATGAAAAAAATGGACGAGCTTCAGAAAGCAATCGAGGAAATACCAGAATTATCTAAACCCATTTCGATTTTAAACTTAGTTAAATACTCCAAACAAGCCTACTACAACGGTAATCCTGATTATTACGAATTACCAACATCCCAAGAACAGGCTTTCATTTTGAGTTATGCTAAAAATGGAACCAAGAACACCAACGAAAACATCATGAAAAGCTACGTGGACAGTACGGGACAAGTTGCCCGCATCACTACTTTTATGAAAGATATTGGTACTGGAAATATGGGAAAAATTGAAGATAAACTTTGGAAAAAAATTAACACCATTTTCCCTCAAGACCGCTATAAAGTGGTTATGACTGGAAAAGCTTTGGTATTTGAAAAAGGAACCCAATATTTATTGAACAATTTGGTAAGTTCGCTTTTGTTTGCCGTTTTTCTAATAGCATTGTTAATGGTTTTCATGTTCCGCTCTTTCAAAATGGTGGTAGTATCATTAATACCAAATATATTACCTCTAATGATTACTGCAGGATTAATGGGTTATTTTGGCATACCGCTTAAACCATCTACTATATTGGTTTTCAGTATTGCATTTGGTATTTCGGTAGATGACACCATACACTTTTTGGCACAATACCGTCAGGAACTCAATCGCAACAACTGGAAAATAAAAAAATCCGTTTATGCTACATTGGAAGAAGCAGGGGTTAGTATGTTTTATACCTCGGTAGTTTTATTTGCAGGATTTTCTGTATTTATGTTATCCGATTTTGGAGGAACTGTAGCTCTTGGAGGATTGATTGCAATTACACTTGCTTTCGGAATGTTATCTAATTTAATGTTATTACCTTGTTTGGTTCTAACCCTAAACAAATCATTGGCCAACCAACAAGAATTTATCGAACCCAAAATTCATGTTTTAGAAAATCCTGATGAAACAGAAGACAACTAATTACAATTAGAACAACACATATAAATCCCATCTAAAACCAGATGGGATTTATATTTTGAGACAAATTATTATGAAAAAAAACAATGCTCTCAAGGAAATCATATATCTTAAAAGATGAAAAAAGTACTAAAGCCTAGCCCCGATAGCAGTGAAAATCCTTTTTATTCCGATTTTTGATCGGAATAAAAAGATTGCAACGAATAGCGGGAAATTGCTCCTAAAACCATCAATTTTGCAACGCATAACTCAATTAGTTAACTTTTCATTTAAAACAAAAGAATTATATTTGCAGATGAATTACAGATTGTTTTTCCTACCCCAATTCAAAAAAATTTAAAATCCTAAAATTAAAATGAAACACACGAAAGTTAAAGACTTATTAAACAGCAACTCGACACTTCACGAAGTAAATGCAAAAGGATGGGTTAGAACTTTTAGAAATAATCAGTTTATTGCCCTAAATGATGGTTCGACTATCAATAACATTCAGTGCGTTGTCAATTTTGAAAATACTCCAGACGAAACCTTAAAAAGAATTACTACTGGCGCAGCCATTTCGGTAACTGGGACTTTGGTCGAAAGCAAAGGAGCTGGACAGAAATATGAAATCCAAGTAAACAAACTTGAAATCCTTGGTGATTCTGATGCCGAGAAATTCCCAATGCAACCCAAAAAACACTCTTTGGAGTTCTTGCGTGAGAATGCTCATTTGCGTGTGCGCACAAACGCTTTTGGTGCTATTATGCGTGTACGTTCAGTTTTATCATTTGCAGTACATCACTATTTTCAGCAAAAAGGGTTTGTGTATGTAAATACTCCAATCATCACAGGAGCCGATGCCGAAGGTGCAGGCGAAATGTTTCAAGTAACCTCTCTACCACTAAACAATTTGCCTAAAAACGAAGAAGGTAATATTGATTACAAAAAAGATTTCTTTGGAAAACATACTAACTTGACCGTTTCGGGACAATTAGAAGGCGAAACTTTTGCCATGGCTTTGGGACAAATTTACACTTTTGGACCAACCTTTAGAGCTGAGAACTCTAATACATCTCGTCACTTGGCCGAATTTTGGATGATTGAGCCAGAAGTTGCTTTCAATAACTTGGATGACAACATGGATCTTGCTGAAGATTTTATTCAGTATGTGATAAAATACGCTTTAGACAATTGTGCCGATGATTTAAAATTCTTAGAAAGTCGTTTATTAGAAGAAGAAAAATCAAAACCACAAGCTGAAAGAAGCGAAATGAGTTTGTTAGAAAAATTAAATTTCGTTTTAGACAACAATTTCAAAAGAGTATCTTATACAGAAGCTATTGATATTTTAAGAGATTGTACTCCAAACAAAAAGAAAAAATTTCAATACATTATCAACGAATGGGGAGCCGATTTACAATCTGAACACGAACGCTATTTGGTTGAAAAACACTTTAAATCGCCTGTAATTTTATTTGATTATCCAGCCAATATCAAAGCGTTTTATATGCGTTTAAATGAAGATGGCAAAACCGTTCGTGCAATGGATATCCTTTTCCCTGGAATTGGAGAAATTGTAGGAGGCTCGCAAAGAGAAGAACGATATGATGTTTTGGTCGAAAAAATGAAAGCCTTAGGAATAGATGAAGAAGAATTATGGTGGTATTTAGACACTAGAAAATTTGGATCGGCAGTTCACTCCGGTTTCGGACTAGGATTCGAAAGATTAGTGCTTTTTGTAACTGGAATGACAAACATTCGTGATGTAATTCCTTTTCCAAGAACTCCGCAAAATGCTGAATTTTAAAAAAGTTTAAAATTGTTTAAAGTTGTTTAAAAGCAATACAACAACTTTAAACCTTAAATATTTAAACCATTTAAACAAAAAAACAAATGCTAAAGCAATTTTTAAATTTAAAAATATCACAGAAATTATCTCCACAACAAATTCAGTTGATGAAGCTAATTCAGTTACCTACGCAAGCATTTGAACAGCGATTATTAGAAGAAATGAATGAAAATCCTGCTCTAGAATCTGGTAAAGAGGAGGAATACGAAAAAGACGAATACGACACCGAAGAATATGACGATTATGAAGATTCTGAAGCTGACAGAATTGAAGCTGAAGACATCAACATAGACGAATATTTGAGTGATGACGACACTCCAGATTACAAAACACAAACCAACAATTATAGCGACGACGAGGAAAACAAAGAAACCCCATTTGCAGCAGCAATCAGTTTTCACCAAGACCTCATCAATCAATTGAATACTTTTATCCTAAGTGATGAAGAGCGTGATATTGCCGAATTTTTGGTTGGAAGTATTGATGACACAGGATATATCCGAAGAAGTATCACCGACTTAGTAGATGATATGGCCTTTACTCAAGGAATTTACACCACCGAAAAAGAGGTTGAATCTATCTTACACGTCATTCATGAATTAGAGCCTACTGGCGTGGGAGCTCGTGACTTGCAAGAATGTTTGTTGTTGCAACTCAAACATAAAACTCCAACAGAATCTATAGAAAATGCCACTATCATCATCGAACAACATTTTGATGCCTTTGTGAGAAAGCATTATGACAAATTGATTCAAAAACTCAGCATTTCAAACGAGCAACTTAAAAATGCTATTCACGAAATAGAGCGTCTTAATCCTAAACCAGGTGGTTCATTTTCGGGAAATTCAAAAATTACCGAAAACATAGTTCCTGACTTCACCATTCGAATTGTGGATGGCGAACTAGAACTTACCTTAAATGGTCGAAATGCTCCTTCTTTGCACGTTTCCAAAGATTATCAGGAAATGATGCAAACCTACAAAGAATCGAAAGACAAATCCAGTTCGCAGAAAGATGCTATTCAGTTTATCAAACAAAAATTGGATTCGGCCAAATGGTTTATCGATGCTATCAAACAACGCCAAGATACTTTGTTTGTAACCATGAATGCCATTATGCATTATCAAAAAGAGTATTTGCTCGACGGTGACGAAACCCGATTACGGCCAATGATTCTAAAAGACATTGCCGATATGATTGGCCTGGATATTTCTACTGTTTCTAGAGTCGCCAACAGCAAATATGTCGAAACCCCTTATGGCACCAAGTTGATAAAAGAATTCTTTTCGGAAGCAATGAAAAACGACCAAGGAGAAGAAGTTTCCACACTCGAAATCAAAAGGATATTACAAAACACCATCGAAGAAGAGGACAAAAAAAATCCACTCCCAGATGATCTTTTGGCCGAAATACTCAAAGAAAAAGGATACCCTATTGCCCGAAGAACGATAGCCAAATATAGAGAACAACTGGAAATTCCTGTGGCTCGCATGAGAAAAAAATTGTAATTTTATAAATTTGGTTTTTTTACTTTCTTCAAACTCCTTTTACATTGAAAAAAATACTTGTCCTATTTTCATATATCTTTCATCCGCTTTTCACACCAGTACAAGCCTGTTTTTTATATTTTTGGTTTCACAGTACCGATTATGACTTCAAACAAATCGTTCCTTTTTTTTGGCAAATTGCCATTATTACGATAATGATTCCGATGATTTTGTATTATCTACTACGTTTTACTGGCAAAGTAGATTCTATAATGATAGCCAATTTAGAACAGCGTAAAATTCCGCTAATCTTTCAAAGTTTTATAATCATCCTATTACTCCGCAAAAGCATTCCATTAGAACACTATCCCGAATTGCATTTTTTTTTCATAGGTGCTTTATTTAGCACCTTAATCGCTTTGGGGCTGCTCTATATTAAATTTAAAACTAGCTTACACATGCTAGCACTTTCAGCTCTAACTGTTTTTGTTTTTGGAATGAATATTCATATGCAAACCGGAAACATATACCTTGTTCCCTTTTTTCTGCTAATGAATGGTTTTTTGGCCTCATCACGATTGATTATGCAAGCGCATACTCCCAATGAATTAATTATTGGTGTGTTTGTAGGTAGTGTCCCTCAAATACTGTTTCTTTTCTTGTGGTTATAAAATATAGAAAATAACACCCAAACTTAGTGTATTCATATCAATAGAGACTCCGTCTATTTGCGCTGATTGTTTAAAAAGGGAATTAAAATTATAGGCTACTTGTAAATTAAAAGCACTATAACCGATGGAAACATAAGCTCCATATAAAAATTCTTCAAAATCTTTATTCCCTTTTATAACTATTTTTTGAGCTCTATCATCAAATACCGATTTATCATACAACAAATAACTTACCTTAAAACCTCCATACAATCTAAAAAACTGAAAAGTCTCAGGTGTCGAATTACGCCATCTTAATTCAACTGGAAATTCAACTCTTAATTGTTCAAATCTGTTTTTGTTATAATTCTGATCGGAAGGTATTACACTATAAACTGGAGACTTATTTGTTCCAGTTATTGCCATATTTTGAATGTAATTATTGAAAGTAAAACCAATACCAGGAGCGATAGCAAAAGTTCTTTTTTTATTTAAAGGAAAATCTCTCAAAAAACCTGCCCCAAAACCAAATGAAATTTTATCTTGCTCTACATCCTCTGGCTTTTTTATAATTGAATTGTAATTAAGCTGGGCATAAAACTGATCCTCACGATAAAGGCTATCATGTTTAATCACTAAAGTATCTATAGCAAAAGTTGTTTCCTGAGAAAATCCATTAAAAATCGACAAAAAAAGAAAACAACTAAGAAAGATTCGCATCATTGGTGTGAGAGTTAAAATAAGACCAAAATAAAAAAGTATCAAAACTTTTAAATATTGCTGTTACAAATATCATAAAAAAAGCTCAACCTATTAAGATTGAGCTTTTTTATTTTTCTGGCAGAGAGAAAGGGATTTGTTCATCTTTCGGAAGCCGTATCCACACTGGGCTATCAAGCCCTATCAAAATGAGTGCACCGAATTATTTGATATTGTAAAAAAACTTTTAATTAAGTAAAAAATGAGTTAGAATAGAAAATCTAATTCATAACTAATTAACCTGCCTGTATTTGATAATTCACTTCAAATGCAGACAGGTTTTTTCAGGTCAAGACAAACATATACCATCTAAATTTTAAAATAATTATGCTATAATAATACATATATTTACATTTCGAGTTTACTTAGAACGCACGCATATTACAACTCATCTTCTTCTTTTTAGAGAAAAAGAACAATGCTACTTAATTGATTTTAATTCATATTGGAAATGACAAAATTATTCCCATCAAAACAGCTAAACATTTTAATCAAGATTATATTTTTAACTTATACTTCATTATCAGCCCAAGAAAGCAAGTTAAATTCATTAATCCATATCATCGAGAATTCATCAAAATATGATAAAGAAAGAAAAGCTGAAATTGACAGCATTCGAACAATTTTAAAAAAAACTAAAAAAATTGACCTATTATCACTTTATCATTTGAATACTGAAATGTTTTATCGCTATAAAGTTTTTCAACGTGATTCAGCATTTTATTATGGAATTCAGGCTAAAAATTTGGCATACCAATTAAATAATAAATCCTTTATAGCTAATGCCAATATGAATCTGGCTGATATTTGTGTGTCATCAGGAATGTATAAAGAAGCATTGGATTTTCTGGAACCCTCGAAAATAGACGAAAAAAATTCCAATTACGATGCTTTTTATTATGGCATATTAGGACGTTGTTACGGCGACATGGCAGAATACAGCAATACTCCTTATTTTAATAAGCAATATTTAGATTTAGCACATATATATCGGGAAAGAGCACTTTTACTAACAGAAGACGGTTCTTTTTTTCATTATTTTTTAAAAGCATTTAATAAATCCAAAGATGGTAAATTACATGAATCCCTTTCAGATTTTAATGCTCTTTTAAAAAAAAACAATCAACCTCATGATCAAGCTTTAGTTCATTATATGCTTGGTGAATTACACCAACAATTAGGAGAAAATGACATAGCAATTACACATTTTACAGACGCCGTAATTTCAGATATTAAAACCGCTACAAAAGAATCATTGGCAATTATTAAACTTTCTGAACTTTTATTTAAAAAAGGAGATTTGAATAAAGCCTCAATTTTAATCAAAAAAGCAAACGAAGACGCTTCCTTTTACGGCGCCCAACAACGAAAAATACAGGTTGGCGCAATATTACCCCTTGTAGAACAAGAAATTCTTAAAATTGTAGAGAAAGAAAAACAACGAATTTATTGGCAATATCTCATTACTAGTTCTTTTTTAGTCTTAGCTATTAGTTTTGGAATTATTTTCTATTATCAATTTAGAAAATTAAAGAAAGCGAAAAAGATTATTCTAGAAGCACATAAAAACTTGAAAAACAGTAATAAACTATTAGTGAGTGTTAATGAAAAAATTAAATCACGTAACATTGAAATTAAACAAACTAATAAACAATTACTGGAAGCCAATAAAATTAAAGAAGAATATTTAGGTTTATTTTTTACGCAATATGATGCTATTTTCGAAAAATTTAATTCTTCGATAATGAATATAAAAAAACATATTGATGAACAAAATTATGAGAAAGTAAAACAGCATATTTCCAATTATAATTTAAAACGTGAAAAAGAGAAATTATTAGAAAACTTTGATACTGCATTCATAAATCTTTTTCCCAATTTTATTAATGAATTCAATTCATTGATGAAAGATGAAAATAAAATCAGACTGAAAGAGGAACAAATTCTTACGAAAGAATTACGAATCTACGCTTTAATTCGATTAGGAATTACACAAAATGAAATTATAGCGCAGATTTTAGGGTATTCTGTAAATTCGATTTATGCATATAAAACAAAAATCCGCAATAATTCAGTAATAAACAAGGATGATTTTGACCAAAAATTACTCAAAAATACCACTTTAAGATTATAAAAAACACACTTTTTTCTATATGGTCTTTATGGATTGTTTGTGTTTAAAATGTTGTTTATCATGTACTTAATTACTTTGTTAACTTAAAATTAACTAATTTTTTCTATACACTTTTTTTGAGCAGTATTCGCTGCAGGTTATTTATGCATTTTTGTATCGGTTGTGTTCAATATTAACCCAATCAAATGCTATTTTAACTAAACTCAAAATTAATGTATTATGAAAATTAAATTATTTAATAGGTCCAAAATCGACCTGTTATTATTAGTTTTTCTTGTTATTCCTTTTATCGGGATTGCACAAGAAACTAAAACCAAATTAATCGGGAAGGTTCTAGATGAATCTAACAAACCTCTTCCTGGTGCTACAGTTTTAGTAAAGAATTCAAACCAAAGTATGAGTACGGATTTTGATGGTAAATTTAATTTTTTACTGTCTGAGAAAAACCCAATCATTGTAGTTTCTTACCTCGGATACAAAACGATTGAAGTAAAAGCAAATGGTGAAGATTTTTTAGAAGTAAAATTAGTACAGGAGTTAAATTCTCTAAATAATGTGGTTGTAATTGGGTATGGACAAGTGAAGTCAAAAGATTTAACAGGTTCTATATCTACAGTAAAATTAGCTGATTTAAGTAAACAACCGGTAGCAAATATTGGTGAAGCGATCCAAGGACGCGCTGCAGGAGTTCAGGTAATTACTAGCGGACAGCCAGGAAGTAATCCAACATTTAGGATTAGAGGAACAGGTACCATAGGTAATAATGATCCTTTAATTGTTGTGGATGGAATGCCTTTGACTGGAGGTTTGAACCAAGTTAATATGAATGATGTGGAGAGCTTACAAGTTCTTAAAGACGCATCTTCAACAGCCATCTACGGCGCAAGAGGTGCTAATGGTGTTGTAATTATTACGACAAAGAGAGGAGTTGTTGGAAAATCAAATTTAACTTTTAATGTATCAACCGGAATTTCGGAGGCTACCGATATGCTTCATGTTTTGGATGCATCACAGTTTGCAAGCTTGCATAATGATATATTAAATAATGCAGGTTTAGCCCCAAATCCAGATTTTCAAAACCCTGTTGCTTTAGGCAAAGGAACAGACTGGGTAGATGCTTTTTTTAATGCGGGATTTCAAAGAGACTATACATTAGCCTATTCAGCAGGAAATGAAAAGACCAAAACGTATACTTCTTTAAACCTATTTGACCAGAAAGGGGTGATTCTAAATACCGGTTATAAAAGATACATTTTGCAGTTCAACAGTGATACTAAAATTTCGAATAATTTGAAATTTGGAAACAGTATAAAATTAAATCATGATGTGAAAAATCAGGGTGATTTTAATATTCAAACTGCATTACTTTCGTTACCGACACAACCGATATACAGAGAAGATGGTGACTTTTCAGGTCCAATCGGGCAACCTCTTTATTCCGGTGATTTAGATAACCCTATCGGAAAAGCAACTATTGTTGACAATTCTACCAGAGGGTATAATTTTCAAGGGAATTTATTTGGAGAACTTACTTTCCTTAAAGATTTTAAGTTTAAAACTTTGTTAGGAGGTGAAGCAAATTTTTGGAAAAACAGAACTTGGGTTCCTTCTTATGCGTGGGATAACAAAGTTAGTCAAAATGCTTATTTATCTGAATCATCAAATCAGTCCATTACTTTGCTTTGGGACAATACGTTGACCTATCAAAAAAGTTTTACTAATGATATGAATTTGACAGCTGTGGTAGGAACAAGTGCACAAGAGAATAAATTTGAATACATCAGTGGATCCATTCAGAATTTTCCTAGTGAGAACACACAAACTTTAAATAATGGAATTGACCAAGCAACTTTACACGGAAGCGGTTCAGAATGGTCAATATTCTCCTTTTTTGCCAGAGCCAATTTTGATTATAAAAACAAATATTACGTAACGGGTACTGTTAGACGTGATGGTTCTTCGAGATTTGGTGAAGGAAATAAATACGGAACTTTCCCGTCAGGTTCACTAGCATGGAGAATTTCAAATGAGAGTTTTTTCAAATCAAAAGTTATAAATGATTTGAAGTTAAGACTAGGGTATGGAATTACTGGAAATCAGGAGATAGGGAATTATTCGTTTTCTTCAAATTACAATACGTACTTGTATAATTTCAATAATTCATATGTAAGCGCAGCTATACCAACAGTTTTACCAAATTCAAATGTAAAGTGGGAATCGCAGGAACAATTCAATGCTGGAGTGGATGCAAATTTTTTTGATGACAGAATCAATGTGACTTTCGACGCCTATATTAAAAACACCAATGATATGTTGGTTCCTCAAACTGTACCGGTAACTTCTGGTTATTCAGATATTTATGTTCCGTACATCAATGCCGGTAAAATTCAAAATAAAGGAATTGAACTGGTAATCAATACCAAAAATATACTAAAAGAAAAATTTTCATGGACCTCTGATTTTGTTTTCTCAGTAAATAGAAACAAAGTAATTGATTTGAATGGTGATGTTCCATTGATCACTGGAGGTCTAGGATTGAACTACAATGTATCCAGAATTCAAGAAGGATATCCAGTTAATGTATTTTATGGCTATGTACAAGACGGGATTTTTCAAAATCAAAAGGAAATTGATGATCATGCCATACAAGTTCCAGGATCTTCATCAAGTAATAGTACTTCTCCCGGGGATATTCGATTTAAAGATTTAAATAATGATGGTTTAATTAACGATTCGGACAGAACTTTTATTGGAAATCCAAATCCTGATTTCTCAGGATCTCTAAACAATACTGTAAACTACGGCAATTTTAGTTTTGTATTGTATTTGCAAGGGGTTTATGGAAACGACCTTTTTAATGCCAACAGGCTTTACACCGAAGCAATGTCAATTACCACGAACCAATCTACGGCTGTTTTAGACAGGTGGACCGCTCCTGGAACCAGTGACAGCATGCCAAGAGCTGTTTATGGTGATCCAAATAATAATAACAGAGCTTCATCCAGATATATTGAAGATGGATCTTACCTGAGAGTTAAAAACATAACACTTTCCTATAAAATTCCTTTAGACCCAGCTGGTAAAAAAGTTTTCGATAATGTAAAAGTGTATTTGTCAGGACAAAATTTATACACATTTACAAAGTATACAGGTTTTGATCCAGAGGTTTCAACTAATGGAATAGATAATAATGTTTATCCTTTAACAAGAACAGTTTCTCTTGGTTTAAATGTTGGATTTTAAAAATAAAGAAAAATGAAATTTATAAAGAAAATAGCTTTTGTAGCAGCAATTATTGCATGCACACAATGTTCGAATGATTTTTTAGACAAAGTTCCTTTGGATACAATTAATACATCCAATTATCCGACAAATGCGACGGAATTAATCACGATTGTAAATGGTGCATATCAACCTTTACAATGGCCTAAGTTATACAATATGCGAATGTGGACCTCTGATATCATGGCAGGAAACAGCATTGTAGGAGCAGGAGGAGGATCTGATGGTATTGAAACACAAGATATGGCAAATTTTACCACTACAACTGACAATCAAGGTGTCTTGGATATTTGGAGAGGCCCATGGCCGGGAATTTTGATGGCAAATACTGTTTTAAAGGTAGCTCCGAATTTAGCGATTGATGAAAATATAAAAAACCGGTCAATGGGGGAAGCTTATTTCTTAAGAGCTCATTACTACTTTATTTTGGTGCGATATTTTGGTGATGTGCCCTTGATTACTGAGCCAGGAAGTTCTGATACAGATTTATACCCTTCTAGGGTTTCCAAAGATTTGGTTTATCAACAAATTATTTCTGATTTAGAAAACGCTGCTGCATTGTTACCTAATAAAAGTGAGTATTCTGGCAGTGACATTGGTAGAGCCAATAAAGGAGCTGCATTAGGTGAATTAGCTGAAGTTTATCTTACACTTGGGAACAATTGGCAAAAAGTAGTAGATCTTACAGCTAAGGTAGAAAGCCTTGGGTTTAGGTTAAATCTTAACTATGTTGACAATTTTAACCCTAATACAGAAAACTCTGTCGAGTCTCTTTTTGAAGTGCAATATGCTAGTGATGGAGGTTATAGTTTTTGGAGTAATGAAAATCAAGCTTCGTGGACGAGTCCATTTATGGGGCCAAGAGGAGCAAATTTTGTAGGTGGTGGATATGGATGGAATCAACCAACACAAGAGTTCTTCGATAATTATGAAACAGGCGATAAACGAAAAGACATAACAGTTCTGTACGACGGAGCGCCTCAATTTGATGGGAAGTCCTATCAGGCTTCCTATTCAGCTACTGGTTACAATGTGAGAAAGTTTTTGATTCCATTGAGTGTTTCCGCTTCCTATGATAATAGTCCTATGAATTTCCCAATATTACGTTTTTCAAGTATTCTTTTAATGAAAGCGGAGGCGTTAAATGAATTGGGGCAAACTGCGCAAGCTGAAATTCCATTGAATAAAGTTAGAAACCGTGCTGGACTTCCAAATGTTGCTTCTGGTTTAAGCAAAGAGCAGTTTAGAGAAATTGTTTTGCACGAAAGAAGAATAGAATTGGCTTTTGAAGGACAAAGATGGTTTGATTTAATACGTGTAAACAATGGACAGTATGGGCTTGATTTTCTGCATTCGATAGGAAAAACAAATGCGACTCAGAAACATTTATTATTTCCAATTCCTCAGATAGAAAGAGACAGAAATCCGAATTTAACCCAGAACCCTGGATATTAAAACATAGTAGTATGAAAAAGAATATTTTTATAAAAACAGTTTATGTACTTAGTGCCTTACTGATGGCATTATTAAATACATCTTGTGAAGATACCTTGTCTGACCCCATATTTGAGTATAACAACGAATTAAAACTGACGGTTTCCCACTCGGATTTAGTACTTCAGGAGTCCAAACAGAATGATAAATTGACTTTTAATTGGACTACGGGAACCAATAAAGGAACTAGTGCTTCCATTAGTTATAAATTACAAATTGATAAAGCAGAGAATAACTTTGCGAATGCAGTGGAATATGATTTAGGTGTCAATGTTTTTTCACAGTCACTGACGGTTAAGAATTTGAACTTTATTTTGCTAAATACTTTTGGACTTACACCAGGAGTGTCTCAGAATTTTGAAGCTAAAATTATTGCAACGGTTGCCGGCTTAGAAGAAGAGCCACAAGTTTCGGTAGTTCCTTTTTATTTGACCGCTTATCAACCTGTTTCGGAGACATTATTTTTGGTCGGAGATGCTTCACCAAACGGTTGGGATATTGCTAATGCTATTGAAATGACTCCTTCAACATCTAATCCTGGAGTGTTTGTTTACCAAGGTTCTTTAAGCACAGGATCGTTTAAATTACCGGTAAGCAGAGATGGCTGCTGGTGTCAGGATTTTTATACACGTGACGCTACAGATGCGACTAAAATAGTACATAATATAGCTGGAAGTGGTGATGATTTGAAATGGGAAATTACCCAAGGAGGGCAATATAAAGTAACGGTAAATTTATTTGACTTAGCTATTTCTATTGAAGCAGTAAGTGCTCCGCCATTTTCTAATATTTACATTGTTGGCGATGCATCTCCTAGCGGTTGGAATATAGATTCGCCACAGGCTTTTACACAAAGTAGTTCCAATCCATTCATCTTTACTTATGAAGCGCATTTAAGTGCTGGAAGTTTTAAAATTCTAGCTGGTTCAACTGGGAACTGGTGTGGAGAATGGTATCGTCCTTTAACGGATGGTCAGGCTTTAACTTTGACAGATGTAGAACAAAATTCAGGTTGTAATCCGGATAATAAATGGACAGTTTCTTCCTCGGAAGCTGGTAGATATAAAATTACTTTAAACACAGCCAATAATACCATTAGTATTCAAAAAATAAATTTATACATCATTGGTGATGGAGGACCTAATGGATGGAATATGAGTACTCCTTCTCCTATGACCTATTCAAACGGTGTTTATACATTTACAGGTCAATTAAATGTGGGAGAATTTAAAATTTCGAAATTCAAAGGAGATTGGTGCGATGGAGATTGGATTAATGCAGCAACAGCTAACCAGTCTATATCAGATGGTAGTTATATTATTAATAATGGTTGTAATAATGGTCCAGACAATAAATGGAAAGTGCAGACAGCCGGAATACATACAATTTCCATAAACTTAGATACACAGCTTATAACAATTAATTAGATAGAGATTGATTTGTCTCTTGCAACAGTGTCATTGTTTTAATGACACTGTTGTTTTAATTCTAAATTCTCTTTTATGAAATCGCCATTAACAGTGAGTTTGTTGCAAACAAACACCAATAAATAGAAGGCGATAACATATATGACCTCTGATAAATAAATTTTACATATATGAAACTAATAAAAATAAATAATTGTCTTTTAGTGCTAATTGCATTGCTTTTTTTACACTGTACGAAACCTGAAGATACATTCAATTATATTCCTGAAGAAAATCAACTGGTTGCAGAAGTGGTATTAAAAACCGACAAAGCAAAATATGCTCCCGGTGAGATTGTTACTTTTACTTCCGACAAAACATTGTCAGGTTTTACTGCAAGATACAAACACTTAAATACCGTAATCAAGGAGGAACCAATGAGTGGTAAAACATGGACCTGGACACCTCCGGCAACTGATTATAAAGGTTACATGATTGAAATATATAAATCCAACGATAATGTAGAAACTATTGCAGGAACGATAGCAGTTGATGTTTCTTCTGATTGGACAAAATTCCCTAGATATGGTTTCCTGAGTGATTTTGGAAATGTTTCCGATGCACAAATTAATAACCATTTGGATTTTTTAAAGGATTTTCACATCAATGCTATTCAGTATTACGATTGGTTAAACAAGCATCATGCTCCATTGAAAATGAATGGAAATGTTCCTGCTACTTCATGGGTTGACATTGCCAACAGAAACATTTCGTTCAATACCGTTAAAGCGTATATTGACAAAGGGCATGACAAAAATATTGCTTCCATGTTTTACAATCTTTTGTATGGTACCTGGAATGATTATGCCACTGACGGAGTTTCTCCTGAATGGCTTATTTATAACAACAACAGCCATACTAATGTAAACAAGCATCCTTTACCAGGTTGGTTAAGTGATATCTATGTTACAAATCCGGGAAATACAAACTGGCAGAATTATATTTTTGATAAAACTACTTTGGTTTACAACAATTTAAATTTTGATGGTTGGCATTTAGATCAATTGGGTGACAGAGGTACGGTATATGATTATAATGGAAATACAGTTCAAATTAATCAAACCTTTACTCCATTTCTTCAAAATTTAAAAGCCAAGTTTCCTAACAAAAAAATGGTTTTAAATGCTGTTAATCAATATGGTCAATCTAATATTTTGGATTCAGGTGTAGATATTGCTTATACTGAAGTCTGGGATCCAAACAATACTTATAAGAGTTTGGCTGATATTATTAAGTATAATAATTCCCTATCTAATGATCAGGTTAATACTGTATTAGCGGCTTATATGAATTATGATAAAGCAAATTCAGCAGGATTTTTTAATACTCCCGGGGTATTATTTACTGATGCTGTAATCTTTGCTTTTGGAGGATCGCATTTGGAATTAGGAGAGCACATGTTGGCAAAAGAATATTTCCCAAATAATAATCTGCAAATGAGTGGCGAATTAAAAAGTCGTCTTCTAAAATATTACGACTTTATGGTTGCTTATGAGAATATTTTAAGAGAAGGTGGAACTTTTAATTCTCCAGTAGTAAATTCAGGGGATGGTCAGCTTAATTTAAAAAATTGGCCTCCGGCAGCCTCTACTGTTTCAGTAATTGGAAAATCTTTAGCAAACAAACAAATTCTCCATTTGATTAATTTTTCGAATACTTCAAATTTAAATTGGCGTGATACCAATGGGGAACAAACCGTACCTCAAGCAAAGAAAAATTTTACGTTAAACTTAGCTAACACAAATCCTGTTTCTAAAGTATGGTATGCTTCACCTGATTTAGATGGTGGGGCTTCAAAAGAACTTACTTTCTCTCAGGTAGGAAGTAACCTTGTTTTCAAGGTTCCTTTTATCCAATATTGGGGAATGATAGTAGTTGAATATTAATAATCCAAACAAATAGTAGACTCCTTCTATTATTCTAAATCAATCATCAATACAAAATGAAAAAGTCTTTTTTAATCACCTTAATAGCTGTGTCATTCTTTAACACAGCTATTGCACAAAAATTACAATCACCCAATAACAAATTGCAAATGGAATTTTCCTTGCAAAGTGATGGTACACCAAGTTATAGTTTGAATTATATAAATAAAGTAGTTATAAAACCAAGTAAGTTAGGTTTTTATCTTAAAGATGATTCGAAATCTTTACTCAATGATTTTACAGTTATTGATACTAAAACATCTACTTTTGATGAAACATGGAAACCTGTTTGGGGAGAAGTTGCTGCTATTCGTAATCACTATAATGAACTGGCAGTGACTTTGAATCAAAAAGGAACTGACAGACAAATGATCATTCGTTTCCGTTTGTTTGATGACGGTCTTGGATTTCGATATGAATTTCCTCAACAAAAAAACCTAGTCTATTTTACTATAAAAGAAGAGCGTACACAATTTGCAATGGCAGGAGATCATACTGCTTATTGGATTCCTGGAGATTATGACACTCAGGAATACAATTATACCACTTCAAAACTTTCCGAAATAAAAGGCTTAATGGAAAAAGCATACACAACAGGAAATGTTTCGCAAACTTCGTTCTCTCCAACCGGTGTGCAAACTTCTTTAATGATGAAAAGTGCCGATGGATTGTATATCAACCTGCATGAAGCAGCCTTAATCAATTATTCTTGTATGCACCTTAATTTGAATGACAAAAACTTTGTTTTTGAATCCTGGTTAACTCCTGATTCACATGGAGATAAAGGTAAAATGCAAGCGCCTTGTAATACGCCTTGGAGAACTATTATTGTAAGCGATGATGCACGTACTATTTTAGCATCAAAAATGACTTATAATCTGAACGAACCAAGTAAAATCAAAGAAACTTCATGGATTAAACCGACAAAATATGTGGGTGTTTGGTGGGAAATGATTTCAGGAAAAAGCAGCTGGTCTTATACTGATGAATTCCCTGCGGTACAATTAGGCGTTACTGATTTTGCAAAAGCGAAACCTAACGGGAAACATGGAGCCAATAATGCAAATGTTAAAAGATATATCGATTTTGCAGCAAAAAATGGATTTGATGCCGTATTGGTAGAAGGCTGGAATACTGGTTGGGAAGATTGGTTTGGTCATGCTAAAGATTATGTTTTTGATTTCGTTACACCATATCCTGATTTTGACTTAAAAGGATTGAATGAATATGCGCATTCTAAAGGAGTAAAACTCATTATGCACCACGAAACTTCGGGATCTATACGCAATTATGAACGCCACATGGATGATGCTTACAAGTTGATGAAACAATATGGATATGATGCCGTAAAAAGCGGATATGTTGGCAATATACTTCCAATTGGTGAAACGCATTACAGTCAATGGACGAATAATCATTATCAATATGCCATCGAAAAAGCAGCAGATTATCAAATTATGGTAAATGCACACGAAGCAGTGCGTCCAACAGGAATTGCACGTACTTATCCGAATCTTATCGGAAACGAAGCTGCTCGTGGCACCGAATATCAGGCTTTTGGAGGTGAGCGAAATCATCCAAATCACGTTACCATATTGCCTTTTACAAGATTAATTGGTGGCCCGATGGATTACACTCCGGGAATTTTTCAAATGGATGTTACAAATGGTTCGCATGTAAACGCTACCATTGCAAACCAGTTGGCACTTTATGTTACCATGTACAGTCCATTGCAGATGGCGGCAGATTTTCCTGAAAATTATGAACGTTTTGCAGATGCCTTCCAATTTATTAAGGATGTTGCCATAGATTGGAATGACAGCAAATATCTGGAAGCTGAACCGGGGCAATATATTACAGTAGCAAGAAAAGCCAAAGGAACTAATAATTGGTTTTTAGGAAATGTAAATGGAGAAACACCACGTACTTCAAACATTGATTTCAGCTTCCTAGAAAAAGGCAAAAAATACACAGCTACTATTTATGCTGATGCTAAAGATGCACATTATCAAACCAATCCACAGGCTTATACCATTCGTAAAATGAAAGTGACCAATAAAACTAAGTTGAGTCAATTTTCTGCTCCTGGTGGAGGATATGCTATTAGTCTTGTTGAAATAAAAAACTAACACTTATTAAAAACAGCTTGAATTATGAACAAAAAATCAATTTATTTGATTCTAATACTTTTATTGATTCAGATTCCACTTGGTGCACAAAATTCAGGAACTATAAATCAAACTCTTGGTAATTGTATTTCTTATAAAACAATCAATAATAAAGTAATTTTTAATTGTGAAAACAATGCTAAAGTACTTTTGCAATTTTGTAGCGGACAAGTATTAAAAATATGGATTTCAGTCGATGGAAATTTTAAACGCACCAATGAATCATTTGCTGTTATTAATGAAGATCTAGGTTGGTCTGGCAATGTAAACGTAAATGAAGAAACCTCAGCCTATGAAATTTTTACGGAACAATTAAGGATAAGAGTTAATAAAAGCCCATTTAAATTGCAGGTATTTGATAAATATCAAAAGTTGTTGTTTGGAGATTATGCAGAAAAGGGATATGTAAAAAACAACAAACATATTGCAAGTTACAAAACACTAAAATCAGATGAGCAATTCTTTGGTCTTGGAGAAAAAGCGGGAACACTAAACAGACGTGGCAAAAGTTACAAAATGTGGAATAGTGATCAGCCTTGCTATGGTGTAAACGAAGATCCTCTTTATAAAAGTATTCCCTTTTTTATGAGCTCCAATCATTATGGGATTTTCTTTGATAATACTTATAAGACCGAGTTTAAATTTGGTAGTGAATCAAACGATTATTATTCTTTCGAAGCTGTTTCAGGTGAAATGATTTACTACTTCATATATGGGAATGATTTCAAACAAATTATAAAAAATTATATAGACCTAACAGGAAAACCTATCATGCCTCCAAAATGGGCTTTAGGATTTTCGCAATGCAGAGGGAATTATACACAAGAGAATCAAGCCAAAGAAATTGCAGCCGAATTTAGAAAAAGAAAAATACCCTGTGATATTATTTACCAAGATATAGGTTGGGTTGAAGGACTTCAGGATTTTGATTGGAAAAAAAGTAATTATCAAAATCCCAAACAAATGGTAAAAGAATTAAGCAATCAGGGTTTTAAAATGATTGTTTCTCAAGATCCGGTTATTTCTCAAGCCAATAAAAAACAATGGAACGAAGCTGATTCTAAGGGGTATTTTGCCATTGATGCCCGTACAGGTAAGAGTTATGATATGCCATGGCCTTGGGGCGGGAATTGCGGGGTAGTTGATTTTACTAAGCCCGAAGTAGCTGACTGGTGGGGGAATTATCAGCAAAAACCATTAAATGATGGTGTACGCGGATTTTGGACTGATATGGGCGAACCAGCCTGGAGTAATGAAGACGCTACTGACCGACTTAATATGAAACATAATTTAGGGATGCATGATGAAATTCATAATGTTTATGGCTTTACATGGGATAAAGTTGTAACCGAACAATTTTACAAGCATAATCCTAATAAGCGAGTATTTCAAATGACAAGAGCTGCTTATGCAGGTTTACAACGATATACGTTTGGCTGGTCTGGAGATTCAGGAAATGGTAATAATGTACTTGAAGGATGGAATCAATTTGCTAATCAGATTCCTGTGGGACTTTCTGCCGGGATGGGTATCATTCCGTTTTGGACTTCTGATATATCAGGTTATTGTGGCGATATCAAAGATTATGATGCGATGTCAGAATTATATGTTCGCTGGATGCAATTTGGTATTTTTAATCCTCTGAGTCGTGCACATCATGAAGGTGGTAATGCTGTTGAACCTTGGGTTTTCGGCACTGAAGCTGAGAATATCACCCGAACAGCCATCGAATTAAAGTATAAAATGTTTCCGTACATCTATACTTATGCCCGGGAAGCACATGATACTGGTATGCCTTTAATGCGAGCTTTGTTTCTTGAATATCCTAATGATAGTGAAACGTTTGATTTGAATGGTCAGTTTTTATTTGGTCGTGAATTATTGGTCGCACCAGTAGTTGAAAAAGGAGCTGTCACCAAAAAACTCTATTTACCAGAGGGAGAATGGATTAATTATAATGATGGTAAGACTGTCTATAAAGGGAAACAATGGATCACGGTTGAGGCTCCCTTAGATGTGATACCCTTGTTTGTGAAAAAAGGGGCTATTATACCTAGTATGCCAGTGATGCAATATATACATGAAAAACCTAATTACCCTGTTAGTTTTGATGTTTATCCTGATAAAATTGGTAAAGAATCTTCCTTTGTTTTATATGAAGATGATGGAGAAAGCAGGGATTATGAAAAAGATGTTTTTTGTAAAACAAAAATTACTGCCCTAGCCAATTCATCAGGCTTTGCAATACATATAAATGCAAGAGAGGATAAAGGCTATAAACCAGCAGCTTCCAGAAATTACATTGTAAAATTACACGCGAATAGTAGACCTAAAAGCGTATTAATAAATACTTCAAAAATTAAAAAAGAGAAAACAGAAATACTAAATGAAAAGGGCCTTACGGATTTTGAAAAACTATCTTATAGTTGGGATGAAAAACAAGGTATAGTTTATATAAAATTACCCGATACTGGCCTTGATTATCAGATAGCAATTAATTCTTCAAAATAAAGAAATTTCATTACATATTAAATTCAAAAACTTATCCCACTTTAGGATAATTCCTTGATAATATTAAACAAAATACTGATCAAATAAATAATGACTTCAAAAAACACACAAACCCAATGGGGGCAATTTATACCTTTAGTAATTGTCTTCTTCTTTTGGGGATTTGTTGCAGCCAGCAATGACATTTTAATTCCCGTATTTAAAAAAGCCTTTGATTTAACCCAAGGTCAAAGCCAATTTGTATCGATTGCTTTTTATATTTCCTATACCGTAGGTTCTTTACTTTATATGGGATTTTCTTTATTACTGAAACAAGATTTAGTGAATAAAATTGGCTATAAAAACGGGTTGGCACTAGGCCTAATCATATCTGCATTAGGAACGTTGTTGTTTTATCCAGCGGCTAATACTGGATCCTATCCACTAATGTTAGTCGGTTTATTTATTGTAGGTTTAGGTTTTTCATTGCAACAAACCGTTGCCAATCCTTTAGCTATTGCTTTAGGACCTATAAAAACAGGTTCTCAACGATTGACCCTTGCGGGCGGGATCAACAATTTTGGAACTACCATTGGCCCCCTAATAGTAAGTTTTGCCATTTTTGGTTCTTCTGCGTCTGGAAATACTGAATTGAGTGTAGAAAGTGTTAAAATCCCTTATTTAGTACTTGGGTTAGCCTTTTTAGCTGTTGCGTTATTGTTGAAATTCTCTTCCTTGCCTGAACATCCTGAAACAATTGAAGAATCTCCAGCTGATACTGCTTCTTCTAAAAATTCGGCTTTATATTACCCACAACTACTCTTAGGGATGCTTGCCATTTTTTTATATGTTGGTGTTGAGGTATCTACAGCCAGCAATTTACCTTCTTATATGGAGAACGAATTGGGATTTGAAATAGGAGCTATCGCCCCTTACATTTCGTTGTATTGGGCTAGTTTAATGATTGGCCGTTGGACGGGAGCTGTAGAAGTTTTTAGTGATGTTATTAGTATTCAAAAGATTCTGCGGTTTGTTGCCCCCTATTTAGCATTTGTTGTTTTTTTATTTGTAAATGCAATTGCCAATCATGATTTAACTCCTTTCTACATTTATGGATTAATTATTCTCGTATTAATTGCCGCCGATATAACCAGCAAGGGAAATCCTGCCCGAATGTTGCTTATTTTCTCTAGTTTAGGAATTGTCGCTCTACTAACTGGAATGGGAACCACCGGAATTGTAAGTGTATATGCCTTCACGAGCGTTGGTTTATTTTGTAGTACCCTATGGCCTTGTATTTTTACCTTAGCAGTAAGTGGATTAGGAAAACACACTAGTCAAGGAAGTAGTTTTCTTATTATGATGATTTGTGGTGGTGGTATCATCAGTTGGCTCCAAGGTTTTGTGTCTGAAAATATTGGTATTCAAAACAGCTATATTGTTGGTGTTTTATGCTTTTCTTATTTGGTATTTTATGCCTGGAAAGTAAGCGGCATTTTAAGACATCAAGGTATTAATTTTGATCAAAAAATTGGTGGAGGACATTAAGAAACCTTCTTAATTATACTAAAAAAACAGGCTTTAAAAAGCCTGTTTTTTTTTATTTCCCTCTCAAAACTTCCAGTAATCTGAAATTGAGGTATAGTTTTTCTTTGCCTAGTTGTTCGCTTTTTAAAAAGCCTTGATTTTCTAATTCTTTGAGGTAATTCCCTACTGTTTTTAGATTTCCCAGACCTGCTTTTTCTAATTGGTTTCTTTTAGTGTAAGGTAATCGAAATAGTTCTTCCATTAAATCTTTAGAATATATTTTTGGCAATTTTTGCTGTATTTCTGCCGACATTGTATTCATCAAATTTTCTATTTCAGTAATTTGGTTTCTGCCTTTTAAAGCGGTTTGCTCTACCATATCGAGCATGTACATAATCCAATCCTGCCAATTACCCTCTTCGGTTACTTTTTTTAAATTGGTATAATACTCTGCCTTGTGTTGCATGATATAATTACTTAAAAACAATGCTGGCAAATCTAATAAGCCTGTTAGTTTGAGGTACAACAACAAGATGATCCTTCCAGTACGTCCATTTCCATCAAAGAAGGGGTGAATGGCTTCGAACTGATAATGTATGATTGCCATTTTTACCAATGGGTCTATGGTATCTTCGGCATGGATGAAGTCCTCTAAATTTTTTAGTTGTTCCCTAATGACATTTTCTCCCTCCGGAGGCGTATAGACTACCGTATTTGTTAGCGGGTTTTTTAATTGTGTACCCGGTGCATTGCGAATAGCTGATTGGTTTTCTTTAATAATTTGCACTAGGGCAATGAACAAATTAGTTGTTAGAATTGGTCTTTTTTCAATTTGCTCTACCCCATACCACAAAGCATTTTTATAATGCATTACTTCTTTGGTGGCTGGATTTTCATTTTTCTTTTCCGTAATTGAGGCTTTGAATAATTCGTCCTGGGTAGTAATAATATTTTCGATTGCCGAACTCGCTTGTGCTTCCTGTAAATTGATGGTATCAATAAAAAGCGTTGGATTGGGCAAATTAGTTATGGCACCTTTAAGCTCTGATAAGGCTCTACTGGCACTAATTGTTTTTTTTAATATGAGCGTATTCTCTATTTCCACTTGTGGCGGTAATAGCGGTAAACTGTTATATGGTATTTCTGGATTATATATCGTTTTGGTGTCCATCGTACTGTTTTTGAACAAGGGCGTTATTTGCCTTTGTCTCATATTCAAGTGTAAATATATAAAAAAATTACTCTCGTTTTACTGTTGTAGGTAAAATTTGCCCTCGTTTAATTATTGGGTACTTTATAGATGTATTAGAGGGGATTATGAATGTTCAACCTCATCGTTTATCCCTTGCCTCCTTCTCAAAAGCTATTAGATTAAACATTTGCCGCAATCTTGATCTAACCCGATTCCCGTAAACCCTCTCTATTTCGGATGCAGAAAGATTTGTCGTGATGTGTGTTATAGCATTGTTCTCAACAAAATGCTCGTAGCGGCTCGTTAGAATCTCGGCTATAACATTACAATCATTTCCAAAGTGTTTAATTTGTTGTTCGGCTCCAAGGTCGTCAAAACAATAGCCTGACAATCGGTTTTGTTGAATTGATTTCAGAGTGTATTGCGCCAGAGAATCATAACCCGATTTAGCAAATTCAAATGAGATATGCCGAGTAGCAATGATTTTATAGTCGTTTTTAGCGTACATAAAGGGTCTTATCAAATGCATTAGCGAGGTCTTGCCGCAGCCAATTGGTCCCGAAAGCATTATTCCTTTATTGAGGTCGATTCCTAACTTAAAAGCACTTTTCTCGTCCTGTATGGCATAAATCAATAGTTTGTAAATAATCGGAATGTCATTGGTGTCGATTTTAAAATTGGAATTATAACGTTTTTTACCTTGCTGTTCTAAAAATAGAAAACATTTTTTAGGGTCGTAGATTTTAGTATTATTTTTTATTTCAAAAGTGTCCTGAAGGTTAAAGTGGTTCTGCATAGTCTTTGGAATTTGAAACGTTGAGGTTTTTTGGATTCAAATTATTGCTTTCTTTTTTTGGATTGAATTTGTCCAGGTTTAATATCCAGTTTCGGGCAGCTGCCTTCCAATCTTTCATTTGGGTTTTCCCTCCTACTTTCCATCCATTGCTGCTGTAATAATTGAAATATTTTTCGGCTTCAATGCTGCTTACTTTTTTTTCCTGAAAAAACTCTTTGACTAATTCAATAGTGGGAGCTATAAAATCTGATTTGCTTTCTTCTTTTTTTTTCCCGGGTGTATATAGTTTTATTATTGTTTTCTAATGTTTTATTATTATATATATTAACCTGTTCATCAAGCTGACTGTTTTTTAGTTTGGTTCGTTCATTTTTTAGTCTGGTTAGAGGCTTTGGAAGTTCATTTACTGGTTCGCTTCGTTCAAATTTTGAACTGGTTAAGGTATTTTTATCGTTTTTAGGGGTTAAAAGTTCATTTTTTGGTGTGGTTAAGTCAAAATCTGAACTGGTATTTGATTCCGAACCCGTTTGATTTTTAACCTCATCTTTTTTAGACTTATTTTGTTCAATATTTGAACTCCCCTTATTTTCACTAGGCTCAATAGCCGTGGGCAATTCATTTTTTGGTTTGCTTTGTTCATTATTTGAACTCGTTAGTTTTTTTGCAGGTTCATATTTTGGTTTACTTCGTTCAAAATTTAAACTAGCATTATAATCATCAGCAGAACAACTATTGGACAAGTCGGGTAAAATGACTTCTGTCCCCTCATAGGGATTAAAAGATGGTTTGTAGATTATGTAATTTCTATCGTGCAATTCCTTCATACATTTATGATAGGTAGCCTTTGATTTAATTTTTGCAGTCGTCATCATTTCTTCTCTCGAAATAATGATTGGATTTTTAAAGCGGTTGAGGTTCCATCTTTGAAATAAGGCCAGATACAAACTAATATGAGTTGGGCTGATGGAATTATCCTGATTAGACTTATTGAAGAATCCGGTAAGGTGTTTGATGTAATTCATAATTCAAGTATTAAGATTATAGAATTAAGACTTAAGATGTCTCATTTATTTTTCCAACAGTTTCTTAATATCATCGTATTTGTAATATAAGATACCTCCTATCCGATTGTATTGGAGTGTACCGTTGATGCGAAGGGTTTGCAAAGTACCGGGTGAGATTTTGAGCAGTTTACGGACTTCTGACGATTTGAGCCATTGCGGAGTTTCTGCTTTGACATTAGCCGCATCCTTAAGTGCTTCAAAGAGAAGCTTGCTGAAATTCAACAAATCTTTTTTGGTGATTAACTGGTAGTTTAACAATTCTAAATTGTCTACTTCCGGGAATAGTTTTCTAGCATTTAGATCCATGATTTGAGTTGTTATGATTACAAAACAAATTACTTTCAATTGGTTTGAAAAAATTCACAAGGTGAACCCAAGTTGGGTGTTTTTTTATGTCAAAATACGCTAAAACTTAGCATTTACAAGGGTGTTTTTTTTCTGCATCCCCAAAAACCCGTTTTTAGGACTTCCCTGTTTTGGGTGATTTTTGGCCATTTTTAGGTATTTTCACAAGGTGTCCAACTTGTGATTCTATTTACTATAAAACAACTAAAATCAATTAAAATCTCTAAAAATCCTCTTCTAATATTTTTACATTAAAATTGTCTGATAGCGTATTTATAAACTTTGTTTTGGATTGTTTTCTGTTTTTTATGTCAGTAAAAAAACGATAAATATTTTCATTGAGTTCAATATTGAACAGACTTCCTAATTCTTTAGCAATTTCCTTAAGTTCGATGTTTCCGTTATTAATAACCTTTTGAAAATATAAAGCATAGATTAATTCAATCAAATCAATTTTGGTACCGGACCAATTCATTTTGGATTTTATATCTTCCTTTTGCAGCTTATTCCTTTTTTTTAAAGAAATAATTTGATTTTCAAGATAATTAACTAGCTCATCAAAGGCTAAAATTTTAGCAACTTTGTAATCATAACAAGTGGAAAGTTTAGGATCTGAACTTAACAAAAAGCATTCTGTTTCAAATATGTTCTTTTTACTTGCCCTTGTGAAATATATTTTATCAGATTCTTTATTATCCGAACGATAGTATTGATAAAATTTGAAATCCTTTTGTCTATAATTGGAAATTTTTGCCAACTCCTGTTCAAAATATTTCCGCTTTTGTAATTTTCCATGTGGTTTGTCGGTTTCAATACGCAAAACTTCTTTTTCAAATATGAGTTTTGAAATGACAAAAGGCTTTATTTTCTTGAAGAAATTGATTTCCTCTTGTTCGGTTTCGAAGTCATAGTCTTTTAACTTATCATGTAATTCGGCGATTTTAGCTTCTGCCCATAATATATATACTTTGCAACAGCTTATTCGGTTCGTATTCAGATTAGTTATTTCATTCGTTTTCTGCAAAAACTCATCCTGCAATACTTGCTGCAATACTTTCATTTCAAATACTAAATAATTAATCCTACAAAATAAAAACATTTAACTGTAATTTCTTACGTCTATTTAAAACAAAAACAAACTAATTTGTAATAAAATAACTGCAATTATAGAATGTTTTTAGGTTGATTTAGTTTGTTTTGACCGAATTTGCTTGTAGAATAATCATGGCCTCACTTATCTTTTTATCTAAGATTTTTGTATACGTTTTAACCGTCAACTGTTTTTATGATTACGTAATAAATGTTGAAAAAGTCAACTTATTCCAGGACTGCACTGATACATAAATAAAAAGCCTGTAAATCATAAGATTTACAGGCTTTTTATCACTATCAAAAAACATTATTAAATTATAATGCTAAGGGGAAATTCGAAGAAATAAATAAAATCCTAACTAATAATAAAACCCTTGGAGTAATTCAAAAAATTAAACAAAACGCATTACTAGAATCATGAATTATTATTATTATTTTTCTTTTTTCTCAATTTTCATGTAATCACTAATTACCTTTTCAGAAATCTTCGGATTTGCTCCTTCTTCCCCAGCCACCAATGCTCCAATTGCACAAGCGTAGTTCAATGACTTTTGAGGTGACTTCCCTCTTAATAATCTTACTATTAATGAAGCTAAAAAAGAATCCCCAGCACCAACCGTATCAACTACTTTAATAAAATAGCCACTATTATAATAAAATTTATCATTATAGTACAAAACAGCTCCGAATGCTCCCTTAGTAACGCAGATTTGTTTCGTATTTGTTTTTTCAGCTATGAATTTGATATTCTGTTCAAAAGAATTATACGGAGACCCTATTTTTTTACTTATTTCCCATAATTCTTCATCATTAAGCTTAATAAAATCTGCCTTATTCATCAATTCAACAAGTATCTCAGTTGTATAATATGGTGCTCTTAGATTGGCATCCATGACTTTATACTTGGCTTTATCCAGTAAAGTATACAATGTTGATCTGGAAACCTCATCCCTGCAGATTAAGCTTCCAAAAATAAACACATCAGATTCCGAAACTTTCTGAAGTGTCTCTTTCGACAGGTCTATTTTATCCCATGAAGAAGGATACATGATATCATATGAAGCATTCCCTTTTTCATTGATCATTACATTAACAACTCCCGTTTTATAATCCTCTCCAACTTGAATTGAATCTGAACTGAGATTTTGGCTTTGTAAAAATGACAGTATATCATTTCCATCTTCATCTTTACCAATTCGACTTATCATAGTTGTATCTACCCCAAAAGAATTTATGCGTAATGCAACATTCAAAGGAGCTCCTCCAATTTTTTTATGAGATGGAAACACATCCCATAATACTTCTCCAAAGCAAACCGCTTTAAAATTATTTTTTTTACTCATTTTTTTTTATTCTAATGAGTTATAGGGTAAGTGCATGGTCTTACCCTATAACTTCTTAATCTAATATCACTTTGTACACAAATAATCAATGGAATTACGATAAATCCCTTTGATATTATTCGGGTTGTGTAATCTGAAGATTTGTAATCACTGCATCTTGTCCTTCAGACAACAATCCCCATTTATTTTTGTCTCTACCATAAATACGGTTTGTTAAAGCTGTTTTCCCATTAATGTAAAGTACAACTACACTTCCTTCAGTAATTATTTCAACATCATACTTTGTATTCGTTTGAAACTGGAAAGGAATTCTTGTAGTTTCCTGAGAAGCTGAATTATATCCAACAATTTTATTTTGAGCAATATCAAAAATAATTTTATAATAACTACCGGAATCATTGGTATGAAAAACAAATCCAGCTGTTCCATTTGCTTTTCCTAATGTAACTTCGGCTTTTATTTTTGCTTTTTTACCAATAGTTTTAAACGTTATCATTGCTTTTTCTGTTGAGCCTGACAAAGTATAAGTTCCATTGTTTGCATTTGCATTTCCAGACGTTGCATCTACTTCTGCACCAACAGTCTTTTTAGAAAACAAATCTTGTACTGATTGCAGTGCTTGAGTTCCTAAAGTTCCATCAGAATTTTGCATTAACTGATGAATAACCATATTTCCTGCCCAATCTTTATTTCCTAAATCATTTTCTGGAGTCTTTCTGGCGTTCCATCCGAAAACATATCTTTTGCTTCCGTCAGTAGCTGTTTTCCCGGCATAAAAATATTCACCGTCAATCATATCCTTTTCTGGTTTGATCCAAGGCCCATTAATCGATGTTGACATTCGGTAATGAGTTCCTTTTGCATTGCTCCAATTTTCGGAGAAAAACAAATACCAATAATTACCCATTTTAAAAATATCTGCACATTCCATCATCAAATAATTTTCTTCAGGAGTTGTCGTATAAATAGGAGATTGAACATCCCACTTCCCTGAAGCTAGATCAGTACTAGTAAAATGCAGTAGAACCGCTTTTCTTCCAGGTTCCGTTTGTGTGCTTACTAACATCGAATATTTCTTTAATTCATCGTTATAAAACACATGCGGATCCCTAAAATCATAACTATAATATCCAGCTGGTGCAGTTAGTTTAAAAGAAGAAACTTTAGACCAATTTTTCAAATCAGAACTAGTAGCACACAATACACTTTCTCTGGCATTCGTATGGACAAATTCTGGTGTCTCATTGTGTCCCGTATAATAGAAATAGTAAACACTTCCCACTTTTACAACTGATCCTGTGCCAATGGCAAAATCAGGATCTGTTGTTTTTCCGTAAGGTATCATCTGTCCTTGATAGGTAAAATGAGCCAAATCGGTGCTTAAGTATTCATGAATATCATGGAATCCTTTTCCGGCGGGTTTGTTCTGAGCATCATGGAGAAAGTATATATGAAATTTTCCGTTGTCGAAAAAAGGCATAACATCTCCCGTATATCCTGCACTGTAATACGGTTCGTTCCCTCCCATCCATTGTGAAGGCGGTACAGGATAAATACTTGTTATTTCAGACTCTCCTCCTGAAATAGAACCTCCAATATAAGTTTCCTCCTGACTGCACGAAACAAGTGAAAGGAAAACAGAAACAATCGTTATTATATTTTTATATTTCATTTTAATCGAATTCAAATTGAATTATTTTCCAGCTAAATATTTGATACTGTTTTTAGTTAAAGCCTTGATGTTTGTAATAAATTCATTAGCCTGACTCGGTACACCACTACTATTTGTTTCATTATACCAATCGTAAGCTCCCATTGAAATCACGACTACATTTTTATCCGTTGCTGAATTTGGGAACTCAGCTATTGTAACTCTACCATCAAGGTTATCATCCCAAGATTCACTCGCCAAGTTGGTTCCTCCGGTTTGGTTTCTCCATCCTTCTCCATTAATATACCCTCCCCATTCCGGCAAAAACCACCATGCAGTATGATTCAATCTGAAAGTTCCACTTTGAAGTAAATTGGCTTTCCCTACTTCAAAAGTGATTAATCCTTGAAATATAGGATGATTTTCATGACCTTTAAATGACATTCCCCAGGAATTTCCATCTACAAATCCGTTTGGAGGAAAATCTCCAAAAACATTATTTGGCCCTTTTCCGGACGGAACAATCCCTAAAGCATCTACATATTGCGAAGCAAAAGAAGTTAAAAGTAAATTCCCTCCATTTGTTCTGAAATTTTTCAAAGCATCGGTAACAGTTGGATTATAAGCTACAGAAGGCAAATTTGTAGCTGAATCAAAATGCCACCAAATCACATCAACTTTGCTTAAATCGGCACCACTTAAAATATTATCAAATGAAATGTACTTCGCACCCGGAAAATTCTCAAACAGCCAGTTTGACGCAGTCACTTCATCCATATTGGTAATTCCAGATCTTGTTGCTGCAGTTCCTAAAAATGCTACTACTAAATCTGAACTGGGTACATCCACAGTAGCCGTATAATCAACACTTTCGCCATTGAAAATTACTGCAAAAACCACCGGATTAGTAAAATCAATTATGGTCCCTGATGCTGGCGAAATAGAAACTCCTGTAGTTAATTCAATTATTGGCTGTAGTTCTTTTAAATTAGTCCCTTCAGGTAAAGTCATGGTAATAGTTTTAGTAACATCGTTTATTGTTGCCGAAACTCCATTAATGGTAAAACTCTTAATTGGGCTCAATACTACTGTCGTTACCGTATAATCTTTATACAGGTTTCCATTAATTACTCTAAATTTTACCGGATCTGTAAAATTGATTGGTGTACTCAAATCAAGATTTGAAGTTGCTCCCACTTCTAAAACTACTTCAGGTTTAATGGCCGTGATATCAGATCCATAAGGCATTTCAATATTAATTTTCCCTGTAGCCTGATCAATAGTTCCGCTAACACCGTTTAGTTTAAAAGAAACTACATTTGATGGCGAACTCACATCAAAACCTCCTTTTTCAAAACCGTCTTCACAGGCAGTAACCATAAAAATAATTGCCAAAACTACAGCTATTTTTATCCAATACTTATTTATATATTTTCTCATATTATTGATTTTCAAAATAATTAATAACCTCTATTTTGTTTGTACAATCCCTGACTGAAATTGATTTGTTTCAATGGAATTGGGCAATATTCTTCTTTATGCGCATCAAAAAAGGCATCTTGATAATAGGTGCGTTTAGTTTTTTCTTTAGCATAAAAATCATTCATTACCTGATCGGTAACACCCCAACGAACAAGGTCAAAAAAGCGGCTTCCTTCCATAGCCAATTCTAAACGACGTTCCCAACGCAAAGCTTTACGGGCAAATTCCTGTGTCCAGTTACAATTGCTTCCGTCAACATATGTATTGATCTTAAAGTTGTTTACGTATGGTAATCTTCCTGTACTTTGTGCAGCTCGCTCTCTAATTTGATTGATTAATGGTAAAGCTTCCGACTGTCTTCCAAGTTCAATCAACGCTTCGGCACGCATCAAAATCACATCTGCATAACGGATCTGTATTCTGTTTTTTGAATTTCCATAAAACGGATCAATATTTACCACACAAGAACAATTTGGAGCAACATTTTCTTTTAAAGAAGCATAATATCCATAAGTACCTGGAGATCTTACCCATGCTTCGACATATAAAAATTCAGGATCATATTTATAAGGTAAGCCTGGCATAGCAACAGTATGATACAATCTTGGATCGACGGTAGTAGCATCTATATTTTTATAATCAAAGTCCTGGTCGTTGTATGTATCAAATTCAGGTAAACCATTTGCACCTGTTTTAAATGCATTTACTAAGTTTTGGCTTGGTTTATGAAAATCACAACATCCTAAACCTTGAGGTGTCGAAAGGACATCCGAAAAGTTTAATCTTCCATATAGCGTTCCATCATTATCAGAAAACTGAATTGAGAAAATCGATTCCGGACCATTCTCATAAGTTCCAGGTAAAAAATTATTAGCAAAATCAGGCTCTAAAGTCGCTTTTCCGACTACTTTATCTGTTGCCGCAATTACTTCCTGTAAATGTTTTGGATCTATTCCTGTGACAGCAAACGACTCATCCTGTGTATAAGCCTGATACAAACGTGTTTTTGCTAAATAGGCATAAGCTGCTTTTTGAGTGGCGCGCCCAACCTGCGGTTGCGTTTCCGGTAAATCATTGGCTGCTGCCTGAAAATCTTCAGCAATTTTATCCCAAAGTGCTTCATTTGAAAGCGCTTGATTTGAAATAGTTTTATAATCTTCTACTGGTATGTCCTCTGTAATGTAAGGCACATTTCTAAACATAATCTTCAACATAAAATAAAAATGCCCTCTTAGAAAACGCATCTCAGCCATGCGGGTTTTCTTCAACGGATAATCCGATTCTGAAATTTGCTCTAAGGCTTTCAAAGCTTTATTTGCTCGGGAAACCCCAACATAACTGATGTACCAAAAAGAATCCAATTCGCCGAAATCTGTTCGGATATTATTCGATACTTCAAAAAAATGAAAATCCTGAATATCATTGGTTCCACTTCCTCCTTTGTAAGCATCATCTGAACGAACATTCCCAAATGGCCATAAACTGTAAGGAGAATCATAATGGTCATTCCCCAATTGTGCGTAAGCCGCATTCATAAATCCTTCTATCGATTGAGGCGTTACAATATCTTTTTCTGATAATACTCCTCGGGGCTCATTTTCTAAAAAATCGGAACAGGAAGTGAATAAACCCATCACTAAAAACCCTGCTATGTATATTGCTTTTTTCATTTTCAATAATTTGTTATAAAGTAAAATTAAGACCTACTGTAAATGTCGTTGGCTGCGGATATCCAAATCCTGCATTTTCAGGATCAACACCTGTGAATCCTTTAGAGTCAATAATCAGTAAATTTTGTCCGCTTAGATATAGTCTGAAGGTTTCAATACTCATTTTTTTCAATACGTCTTTTGGTAGGGTATATCCAAGTTGTAAAACTCTAAGTTTTAAATAATTACCGTTTTCAACATAATAAGTTGAAAATCTTGATTCTGCATTTCTATCTACGGTTGTTAAAGCTGGAATAGTTGAATTTGGATTATCAACTGACCAAGCGTTTAACAGTCGTGTTCCTTTATTTGAACCAACATCGTCAACACTCCAGAAATCAGTTTGATACTTGGTATAGTTGATAACATCAACATCCGAAGCCCCTTCCCAGAAAGTTGTAAAATCGAAATTTTTATAAGCTAAGTTTAAATTAATCCCATATAACAATCCAGGATTTGGATTACCAATCCAAGTACGGTCTTTGTCGGTAATAGCACCGTCTCCGTTTAAATCTTTGTAACGAATTCTTCCAAGACCTTTTCCATCTTGAATAGCCGAGTTATCCACTTCATCCTGACTTCTAAATAATCCATCTGCCACATAACCATACATTGAATTGATAGGACGTCCTAAAATATTATCGTTCAACCCGTCTCCTCCATAATTGTTTTTCACTTCATCCGGCAACTTGGTCATCTTGTTTTTGTTTGCCGAAATATTTCCGGAAATGTCGTATTTCAAACCAAATGAAGTCTCATCGCGGTAACCCAAAGTAAGCTCCCATCCTTTATTTTCCATCGAAGCACCATTCACCCAACGGTTTCCTCCTTCACCAATTACACCCAAATAAGGAGGCAATACCAAAATATCTTCTGTTTTTTTGATATAATAATCTATCGAACCGCTTAATTTTTGTTTGAATAATCCAAAATCCAAACCAATATTAGTTTGCGTAGTTGTTTCCCATTTCAAATCATCGTTTCCTGACTGAGTGGCAATAAATCCGGAAGGAAGTAATCCGTTTCCATTCCCTGCAATATCATAAGCGGTACCAAAAGAAGTTGCCCATGTTGGACTTCCTCCAGCATAACTTGCCAAATAAAGTGAGTAAATAGCCGTATTGCTAATTTCTTGATTACCTGTTTGTCCCCAACCTGCTCTTAATTTCAAATCAGAAATAACCGGAGCATTATCTTGGATGAATTTTTCATTACTTATTCTCCACCCTGCCGAAACTGATGGGAACGTTCCGAATTGATTGTTTTTACCAAAACGAGAAGAACCATCACGACGAATTGTAGCGGAAAGCAAATAGCGATTATCAAAATCATAATCCGCTTTTCCAAAATAAGAAAGCAACGAATACAAAGTAGAAGTCCCGCTTGTAAAGGATTCTCCTGTTCCTGCATCCGGATACATATAATCTGGAGTTTCGATCAAGAAGTCATTTTTACGCAAAGTGGTAGTATCAAAAATGTCCTTATATATTTCGGTTCCGGCCATCAAATTCAAATTACTCTTTCCAAATTTTAAACTGTAAATAGCCGTATTTGTCCAATTCCACTTATCGCTTACAGACTGGTCAATTGTTACAGATGTCTGGTCATTTTGTAAGTAACCCGATTTGTAGCTTCTTTGTAAAGTACGTTTTTTGTAAAACCCGTGGTCAATCCCAAAACTGGTTTTTATATGAAGATTTTTTATTACTTCGGCGTCAGCATACATATTCCCAAAAAGTCGCAAATAATTATAGGGATTATCTTTATTGTATTCTAAAAGTCGAACCGGATTTTGTCTGTCATTCATTCCTCCAACTGGTCCTCCCCATCCTATTCCATCAACGGTATGCACCGGAATAATTGGCAATGCGCGAAGTGCAGGATCCAGAACGCCAGGATCAGTAACTTCATTGGTACGGTTAAATGTGAAGTTCTCTCCAATAACTAATTTGCCGTCAAAAAATTTATATGAACTATTCATTCTGGCAGAAAGTCTTTTAAATTCGGTAGTTTTTACTACACCTTCATTTCCATAATAGCCAGCTGAAAAAAGATAACTCCCTTTATCCGAAGCATTAGAAACCGATAAATCATAAGAATTGGCAACTCCGGTTTGCGAAATCGCATCATACCAATCTGTATTGGATGCTTTCATGGTTCGTTCCGCATCCAAATATTCCGGTACTAAAACTTTGTTCAATTGTGGTTTGTTATTATTTACCGACCAATCAAACTGATAACTCAAGTGATTGTTATTCGGATCTAAACCGTCATTGATATTGGCCTGCCAAAGCGCCTGCCCAAATTGGTTGGCATTCATCACGCTCAATTTTCTGGAGTAATCGGAAAGTGAAGTATAAGTACTGAAATTGATTCTCATTTTACCTTCTTTTCCTTTTTTGGTAGTAATAATAATCACCCCATTTGAAGCTCTGGAACCGTAAATACTGGCCGAAGCAGCATCTTTCAAAATCTGGATTGACTCGATGTCATTTGGATTCAATTCATGCATTCCTGATTTCGTTGGCATCCCGTCAATTACGTAAAGTGGATCTGTGTTGTTTAAGGTTCCCACACCACGAATTACCACTTTTGTATTTCCTCCGCTAGGCGAACCGTCTGAGGATACTCTTACTCCGGCAACTCTTCCCTGCAAAGCCTTAATTGGATTGGGTTCTGGTTGTTTCATGATGTCTTTTACGTTCACAATGGCAACCGATCCGGTAATATCCGCTTTCTTTTGTTTGGAATAACCGGTTACTACAATTTCATTCAATTGATTGTTGCCAACTTTTAAAACTATATTGATGCTTTTTTGACCTTTAAGTGAAATCGTTTGCGTGGCATAGCCTACGAAAGAAACAACAAGTGTTGCATCAGGAGTAGCGTCCTGCAAGGAAAATTTTCCATCAAAATCGGTAGACGTGCTGTTATTTGTCCCTGAAATTGTTACAGTAGCGCCGGGCAACGGCAATCCGTCATCTGACGAAGTTACAGTTCCTTTAATTCCGCTTTCCTGCGCCGTCATCATCAGCACCGGAAAGAAGAAAAATAGAAAATAAATAAATTTACTTTTCATGGTTAGTGGTTTTGTTTTTAGTTAATATTTAATTGGTTAATTACGAGATTAGAAATTTCCATTCCTTCGTTTGAAAAAGCAGAAATTGAGGTAAATGGCTTATTTAGGAAAAAGATTTCTGTCATTACTTTTTCACCATTGTTATAAAATATTTCAATTGATGTTTTATCTAAAATAATTTTAAAGGCCGCTTCCTTTTGAGATCCATCCAACGGTGCTTTACTTATCGCTGAAGCAAATTTTTCAGAAAAATCAATTTTACCGGCTTTTGAACGATCAACAAATAAATGATTTTCAGCAGTGTTTAAACCAAAGGTCAATGATTCGCCAAGTGTGTTTGAAAGTGTAAAACCATAAGTGTCTTTTTTTAAGTTTTTTAAATTAAAACTCAAAATAGCCTGAGTTAAATCTATTTTTTTGGATTCACTAATTACAACTTTTCCTTTAGCCTTTATATTTTTGCCTTTAATTGCTTTGGAAACATATTTATTGATTTCTTTCACCGGACTGCTAATCAAACTATAATCGTTTCCTTTTTTAATCAGTTTAAGTTCGCGCGGAATTGTTGTACTGCTTCTCCATGTAGTTGTCGGAACCTGCTGTGCATAATCCCAATTTGACATCCAACCAATAAACAGCCTTCTTCCATCTGCACTTGGAATATTATTCCAGGTTACTCCTGCATAATTATCCCTTCCGTAGTCTACCCAAACAGCTTTCTCTTGATTTACTCTTTTGGTAAAATTAGGATCCAGTGTAAACGTTTTTCCATCAAAATCGCCCACAAAATATTGTACTCCTGAACCTCCATTTGGTCCTCCGGGATTTAAATTTTGAAGTAAAACCCATTTGGTTTCCTTTGTACCTTCTACTTTTATCTGAAAGAAATCCGGACATTCCCAAACCCCTCCATGAGCACCAATTTCTTTTCCAAATTCAGATAGATATTCCCAGTTTTTAAGATTTGTTGACTTATAGAATTGCGCTCGGTCCTGAGCGGCCAAAACCATAATCCATTGTTTGTGTGTTTCATCCCAAGATACTTTTGGATCGCGGAAATCACGAATTCCAGGGTTTTTCACGACAGGATTTCCTTCCTCAAATTTCTGCCATGTAAAACCGTTGTCGTTCGAATAAGCAATATCCTGCTGCTCAACATCAATTTTTCCTTCCTTTTCTTTGGTCATATCATGCAGGGTGTAAATGGCAACAATTGGAGCCACTTTTCCTTTTCCTAACCCTGATGTGTTATTGATATCGACAACAGCGCTTCCCGAAAAAATATATTTGTCTTTATCCGGATAAATCGCAATGGGCTGTTCTTCCCATCTGATCATATCTTTACTAATAGCGTGTCCCCAATGCATTGGCCCCCATTTATTTCCATCAGGATAATATTGATAAAACAAATGATAAATTCCATCGGCATAAAACATTCCGTTAGGATCATTCATCCACCCTTTTTTCGGTGTAAAATGAAAATTGGGACGGTACATTTTTTCTTCATCAGATACCGGTGAAGAAACTGCAGTTGTTTGCGCAACTACGGTAAATGGCTTACCGCAACCTATTAAAAGTAAAACTGCACTATAAAATGTGAGCGGTAGGTGTTTCGTTAATTTCATTTTTTTTGATATTTTTTTTGGTTAAAGTTTCGCTTAATGCTTCAAGAGAAATTCCTTTGGTTTCCGGCATCATAAAAATTACGAATAACAACTGCAACACCATCATCAAAGTGAAAATCAGGAATACTACTTCGGGGCCAATTTCAGAAAATAACATCGGGATTAAAGACGGAATAATGGCTGCCAAAACCCAGTGTACAGAACTTCCAAATGCTTGTCCTGAAGCTCGAATGTGATTGGGGAAAATCTCAGAGATAAAAACCCAGATAACCGCACCCTGACCAATTGCATGCGATGCAATAAATAAGAAAAGAAAAATAGGAACTGATAAACCTCCCCAGTTATAATAAAAAGAAGCCGATACCAGACCTAACGAAATAATATATCCAATGGATCCAATGTACATTAACAACTTTCTTCCTAATTTGTCAATTAATGTAACACCTATCAAAGTAAATATAAGATTCGTAATTCCGATGCCAATACTGCTTAATAAAGCTGTATTTTGACCAAGACCGGCCTCTTCAAAAATTCTTGGCGCATAATATAAAAAAGCATTGATTCCTGAAAACTGATTAAAAAAGGCAATTAAAAAAGCCAATAGCAACGGGAAACGGTACTTTTTCATGAAAATATTCTCATGCTTGGCAGCACCATTATCACTTGAATCATCCATGATGTCTTTGATGTTTGCAGACGGATCAACCAAGAACAGTACTTTACGCGCTTCTTCATCACGCCCTTTTGCCAACAACCATCTTGGGCTTTCCGGAATTGTAAGTATGAAAAGAATATAAATAACAGATGGAAAAGCCTGAACCCCCACCATCCAACGCCAGGCATTTTCTCCAATATCTTTTAAAAAGTAATTGGAAATAAAGGCAATTAGAATTCCCAGCACAATATTAAACTGATACAAAGCTACTAATCGACCACGTTTATCAGCAGGAGCAATTTCTGATACATAAGCGGGTGCGGCTATGGTAGAAGCACCAACCCCTAAACCTCCAATAAATCTAAAAGCGGCAAAAACAAATGGATCGTTGGCGAAAGCAGCGCCTATTGCCGACACGAAATATAAAATACCAATCCAAAATAAAGTCTTTTTGCGACCTATTATATTAGTTGGTATTCCCCCGAAAATAGCGCCAACTACCGTTCCCCATAACGCCATTGCCATAACAACAGAACCATGAAAAGCATCAGATGAATGCCAAAGATCCTGAAGTTGTTTATCAGCTCCAGAAATAACTACGGTATCAAAACCGAATAGAAAACCTGCCAGTGCAGCAGTAACAGACCAAATCAATATCTTATTCATTGTACATGTATTAAAAACTTGTTGCTAAGATATCCTCAAAAAAAACAACTTATTTTTAATGATGTTACAATTTATTTCTACAATTACTGATGATTTGGTATTTACAAAACAACCCCTTTATTTACAAGCCTTTACGAGATATAAAAAATATTTACGAAAACCTTGTAGTTTCAATTGTGTTACATCAGGTTCGAAAATGATACCAAAAATGTAACTATTTTAAAACGAAACTAATTCAACGTTTTGTATTCTTTAGGAGAAATTCCAAATTTATTCTTAAAAGCTGTAGAAAAATAATTTGGGGAAGAGAATCCAAGGGAGTATGCGATCTCTGAAATATTCATCTCATTTGACTTCAAAAGTTCTGCCGCTTTTTCCAATTTAACATTATTGATATGATCACTTATGTTAATTCCGATAATTGCTTTTACCTTTCGGTATAACTGAACTCTGGAAACACCAACTTTATCTGCTAAATCTTCTACTGAAAATTTAGGATTCTCAACATTCGCCTTAATAATATCATTCATTTTTGTAATGAAGGATTGCTCTTGGTTTCCAAATTTAGATTCAGGTTCAATACGATAAATATTATTTGTGTAGTAATAACGTAATTTTTCACGATTGAAGAGCAAACTTGAAATAGATTGCTTCAGTATTGACAAACTGAAAGGTTTAGTCAAATACTGATCGACACCACTTTGCAGTCCTTTTAAAACTGATTCCTTATTACTTTGTGCCGTTAAAATAATAATCGGAATATGTGATGAACGCAAATCCTTTTTTAATACTTTGGTAATTGCATAGCCATCATTTCCTACCAAATTAATGTCACAAATAATTATGTCCGGAATAATTTCCATTGCTTTTTCAACAGCATCACTTCCATCGGAGGTATAAATCACATATTCACTAGACAATTTGCCTTTTAAAAATGCAACTAAATCTAAATTATCTTCTATAAGTAAAAGAGAGTGTCTTTCAGAATCCGAAATAATACTTTCTTCTTTAAAATCAGATTCTATATCTAAAACATCAATTATTAAATTAGGGGTTAAGTTTAGATTCTCCGTTTTGTTTATGATTTCCGAAGATTGTAAATGTTTGCTGCCTTTTAACAAAGTAATCACAAACTCACTGCCTTGTTTTGATTTTAGTTCAATGGTTCCTCTATGCAAAAGCACAAACTCTTTTGATAAATACAGTCCAATTCCAGAACTGTTTTTACTATTATTAGAAGCCTTAAAAAAAGGCTTAAAAACCTTAGATAATTCATTTTCAGGAATTCCAATTCCAGAATCCTTAAAACTAATTTTAACCGTATTATCTTGATTTTCTACAATTGAAATAGTTATTTTTCCATTATCTGGAGTAAATTTAAAAGCATTTGAAAGCAAATTAAAATAAACTTTATCCATCAAACCTCTATCTATAAACAACTCAAGGCTCTTGTTTTTACAAATAAACTGAAAATCAATATTTCTGCGTGCAGCTTCTCCTCTAAAATTTGTCATTACATCACTTGTAAAATCATAAATTTTAGTATTTGAAGCCCTTAACGTGAATTTTTGTTCTTCAATTTTTCTAAAATCCAATAATTGATTAATTAATCGCAACAATCGGTTCGAATTTTTATGGATTAATTTCACTTCATCAATAAGGGAGGTTCCTTTAATTTTCTCATTTTCAATTAATGATTCCACATAACTCATGATCAAAGTTATAGGTGTTTTGAATTCATGTGAAAGTCCCGTGAAAAAATTCATTTTAGCTTCATTGCTATTGGCAGCAATTTTTGCCATTTCTTGAATTTCATTGTTTTGATCAATTACTGTTTGATTGATTTTTTCCAATTGCTTTTTCTTTCTGGATATAGAAATCGTAGAATAGATACTGTAAAAAGTCAAACTCAAAATAATAACAAGAAAAAAACTCAGCAAGCGAACCAGATTATTCTGAGAGGCATATTCTTTCTCCTGAACGTTAATTGCTCCTTGCTGCGATTCAATAACCAATTGCTGCTGATCAACCTTATCCATTTGACTTTCTATGATTTCAGCATTATTCTGATCAATTACAATGGTATTTAGAATACTATTCTTGGCTAAGGACTCTTTGTTATATATTTTTAAAGCTAATTTTAAAGCTTCATTTCCACCGGTCGGATATAAAATTGTGCCGTCAAGAACCCCGCTTTTTACTAGTTCAATTCCGCCATTTACAGTATTCAGACCATCAACTCCAATAAATTTTATTTTCTTTTCCAGACCTAATGTTTTTGCTGTTTCCCAAGCACTTAAAGCCATACGGTCGTTGTGTGCAAAAATATATTCAACATCAGAATTTTGTAAAAGAATTTTCTGCAAGGGCGCTTTAACCGATTCTTTTTCCCAATCTCCCTGAATAGTGCTTACAACCTTAAATCGCTTATTCTCATTGATAATTTGATTAAAACCAAGACTTCTTTCGTAGGCTGGCGATGAACCACTGGCACCGACAACTTCAATAATTTTAGCAGAGCCTTTACTGTGTGAAATAATGTAACGGGCAGCAATCCTCCCAATTTCAATATTATCGGCTCCTAAATAAGCAGTGTAATTCTCTCCTTCTATTTTTCGATCTACCACAAGTACAGGAATCCCTGCTTTAATTGATTTTTCTACTACTGCTGTTAAAGGTTTTGATTGAATTGGAGAAATAATGATAACATCTACTCTTTTGGAGATAAATCTCTCAATATCTTCTATTTGTTTTTCTACATTATTATTGGCGTCTGCAATAGTCAAATCAACTTCCGGCCTCAATGAAGCTTCAATTTTTAAGGAGCTGTTCATTTGCTTTCGCCAGTCATCAGTAGTCATTGCTTGTGAAAAACCAACTTTAATTTTGTTCCCTTGTTCCTGTTTGCAGGAAACTAAACTTACTGATGCTAAAAAACACATCAAAATATATTTTACAAATTGATACATGAAATTGCGAGTTTATGTAAATAAAAATGAGTTCTCAAAATACCTTCTTTGGAACAACCTGTCAAATAATTAGGAAGGATTATTATGTGATGACAAGTTAAGAAGGGAGTACATGATTTAGAAAGTAAAATTAAACTTTTATTTCATGAAAACAAACCAGCAATAAATAATATGTAATCAATAATTTTTCATTTTTTTTTATGATTATTGCATTGAGAATAATTCAAGTACAAAATCAAGTGCCGTATTTTTCAAGGATTGTAATCTGTATCTAGGCAACAACTTTCATTCAATTCAAAAAATCAAAAAACGATAAAAATTGCAAATGCGAATAATGATCTTCAGAAAGTGAATATGCAGTTTTTGATGACTAACAAGCAATCAAAAATCGAAATTATATTTCTATTAATCCTATATTCCTTTTGAAGACTAGCCAAGTTTAAAGGGTCTTAACAGATTCAACACTTTTGTTCTTTGAGGACAACTTATTTTTCAATAATATCATGTCTTCACTTATTTTTTTATCTAAAATTTTGGCGTAATGCTGAGTGGTTTTCAGGTTAGTATGCCCTAACATTTTACTCACGGTTTCGATAGGAACGCCATTTGTTAAGGTAATTGTTGTGGCAAAGGTATGTCTGGCAATGTGAAAAGTCAAATCCTTTTTAATTTTACAAAGTGTTGCAATTTCTTTTAGATAAGAGTTCATTCGCTGATTGCTTAAAATAGGAAGCAGTTTGTTTTGATTGACGCATAACGGATGATTTTCATATTTCTTGATGATTGTCATTGCCATCGGCAACAAAGGGATTTTGGAAGTGGTGTCCGTTTTTTGTCGATTTTTGAAAATCCATTTATCGCCATCTATTCCTATTGCAATATTGTCCTGGGACAACTGTTGCACATCGATATAGGCCAAACCGGTGAAACAGCTAAAAATAAAAATATCTCGTACTATCTCCAATCGTTCAATACCGAAATCCTTATTTATAATTTCTTCTATTTCCTTTTCATCAAGAAATTCACGAATAACTTCTTTGACTTTGGATTTGTAATTGGCAAACGGATCCTTATCAAGCCATCCATTGGCCAAACATTGATTGATTATCTTATGAAAATTCTTGATGTATTTAACGGCTGTATTGTTGGCGCATTTACGTTCGCTGCGCAAATAGAATTCGTATTCCGTAATGAAAGCATGGTCAATTTTTTCAATTGCTATGTCGGTTGAACTGTATTTCCAGAAAAGGAAATCTTTGGTGTGTTTCAATGAAGTGACATACCTTTCATAGGTTCCGGCTGCGTATTCCAATCCTATCAACTCTTTGAGCTTTCGGTTGTGTTCTTCGAAAATTGGGATGAGGAGTCGTTCCCGCTCCTTGACACCCAACAGTTTGTTTTTGAACTCATCGATATTGATGGATTTTGACTCTTTTAGAAGCTCAAACTGTATTTCATTAATTCGGTTCCTAGTATAATCAAGTAAACTATTTATTGAACGGGCTTCTTCTGAATTACCTTTCATTTTGCTTAATTCATTTGACCATTTGGAAGAGTCAATGAATTTTTTGGTGCTGTATTCGAATCTTTTACCTTCTACTGTTAGCCTAACATAAATTGGCAATAATCCTCTAGTATTGGCCTTGGTAGATTTCGCATAGAAATGCAAAGTTATTTTTTCTTTCATTTTGGTAACCTTTAAATGATACATCAATTTATTGCAAGGCTTGCCAGTAAACAAGATGTTCAAATTTTGTATAAGTAATTGAATTAGTACATCATCACCATATGAGAATGACAACTAACTACTATTACTCTTCTATTTAGCGAGACCCAATTTTTGTAAAATATTAGGGTCTCGATTTTGAACCTTTTCGTTTGATAAAGAATGAATATTTTGAAAGGCTACTAAAAGAAAAAACCTCGAAAACACTATGATTTTCGAGGTTTTGATACCTTTTGAAATTTAAATCAGCAGAGAGAAAGGGATTCGAACCATTGCCAAAAAACCCCGTGTTAATAATATTTTCTGAAATTTTAAACTTCGTGTGCCACGAATGTGCCACAAAATCATTTTAATATCCAAAAACACTCCTCAGTATCTTAAAGTGCTTTCTACAAGAAAACAACCTTTCTTTTAAAGAACAAAATTCAACTTAATATTCTTCAAATATAATAAAAGATTGTTAGTTTCTATCAAATTAAATTCCTTTTTTCGATCACTTTTCCCCTATTCCCTCATCTGGATTACTTGAATTGCAATGCTACGATTTACCTTTTAATTTAAGCAGATACTTGTGTCAAACACACCCCTTTGGGAGATTAACCAATCCCAAAAAAAATACATACTATCAAATTCTCCTAAGAAGCGTTTTGGCTGTCTTAGTCTCAAAGAAATAATTGGAAACAGTTATAAAAAACAAAGGCACTCCCTCCTATTTAGTCGGGAAAGCCTTCATTTTTTTAAAAACGGTACAGCCAATTTGATGAATCACTCCTCTGTCGTGAATCACCAAAAAGGCCGGCGATTAAATTGATAGTATGTACTATCTTTTTTTGCGTCTGGCTTTCTTTTTCATTTGGTCGGCAAATAATTCTTCATCATAGTCATCTGCTTTTGCATTGGGCAATAATCCTCCAAATACTTCAATAAGATTGTCTTCTTTGTGGCTGTAAGACATCTCTTCCTTAACCAAAAAGTCAAACAGATTGTGTGGTTGTTTGATCTCTTCATTTATAGTGGCATTGTTCTTGGAAGCAAGATCTCCCTGTACAGACTGCTCCATTTTATTTCCATTATTCCACCAGTCATTGAATACGTTAGCCGAAAGGTTTTTGCCTAATTGCGAACCATTCCACACGGATTTCGAACTATGGTCAACAAAGGTTATTCCATAAACTCTCCCTTCGCCATTTCGTCTTACAACGGTATTAATTCCTCGTTCCAACAACCGTTTTTTGAATTCCCTTTCATCCGATGCCTCCTGAAAGGACATCTCAATGGTTGTCTTAAGCAAAGCTTTGGAAGGCTCATTTTTCAACAATTCTTTGGACTGGGCATAGTGTTGTTGAAGCTGAACATATCCTGCCTGTTTACCGAATAGCGAAGCCTTAAAGGGATTACTTCCTTTTTCTCCCTTTTCATTTAATGCAAAATATACCAGTCCTTGTTTTGAGATTCCGTTATATTCGCCCTTGACTTCTTCGGCTGTAATATTGAAAAGGGAAAGCAGGGCATTGTAGGTGCCGAAACCCTCAAATTTATAATACTTTGGCAAATGACGGATTACCGAAGCCATCTGACTCTTTATATCCCCAGTTTTATAATCAACAGGTATGAATATTTGATTTTGGGGATTTTGCTTTTTCTCAATAGCCGATATCAGGCAATATTCTTTTTCCAGTTCACGACAAACATCCATCGAACGCCTTTTTTCAAATTTGTCCGATATTTTTCTTCCCTCTTCATCCACGCAAACCGATACGATATGGATGTGGGTACGATCAATGTCGGTATGCTTGAATACCACAAAAGGCTGTTCAGCGTAACCCATTTTCTGCATATACTTTTGCGCCAGCTCTTCAAACTGTTCATCACTTACTTTATCCTTCGGATCAGGATTCAGCGATATATGCAATATTGGTTTTTCAGTCTTTCGATTGGCCAGCAGGTACGGTTCAAAAGATCGCAACAGTTGGCTGACGGTATAACTGCCATCTGGGGTTTGAATTATCTTATTGGTATACAAAACCTGTCCATTATCTTTTTCCACTTTAAGCTGATTGTATGCCAATGCGCCATACAGGTTGTTTCCTCTTCCTATTTTAGCTATCATTTTTTCAGGTGTTTTGCTTCAAACTCCTCCGTTAGCTGAATAATCTTTTGGCATAACACCGCCATTTCAGCAGTCTGTTTTTCCAGTTTATAGAGATACGCCGAGGCTTTCTTTTCGGAAAAATTGCGGTACAGTATTTTTACCACCTGGTTATAATTATTTCCTACAGCCCTGAACTGGCCGAATAAAGTGGTGAGGCGCATATAATAATCCATGGCTGCCTTGTCAACCGTTACAGTCGTAATTCCTTTTTGGAAAATACATGCGGTAATAAAATGCGCCTTTACATCCATGCGTGAAGCTTCATAGAGGGAAAGGAAACGGGCATTTTCATCAGCCGTAAGGCTTATGGAATAGCGGTGAACGGCGGGATCTTTCTTGGGATGCCTGCCTCCTTTATGCGGGGTGGTTTTGCCGTTGCTTTCCATAACTATTACTACTGGTTTAGTCTAAAGAATTTTAAAACCAATAATATTTTATTATTAGTAATGACATCTAAATATTGGTGGATGTGGAAGCATTTGGCTTATTATTTCCGCATGTGGATTTTCGTTTTAAGGACAACCTCCGTCAAATAAAGCCACGACAGGACAGTATGTAAGAGTGCTCCGCTTTGGGAATTATTTTCATGAAAAACGTGAAATTATGCTCTACAAAGAAACAGTCACCAAGGAGATGTGGGAACTTCTTCAAAGACTCATGAAAGATGAAAAATTGAAAGATTTTAACCTTGTAGGAGGAACAGCTCTCAGTCTAATGATTGGCCATAGATTAAGTATCGATTTGGATCTGTTCACCACGAAAGATTTTGACGAGCAAGCCATACTTACCCATTTAGGAAATCAGCATTCGATAAAGATCAGGCAGATTCATGAAAACACCATGCTTTTGGATATAGGAATAAGAAAATGATATAAAAATATTAGCTATTTTAGCAACTCAATCTGATTAAAAGAATGGCATGGATGAAATTAATTCGAATCTTATAGATGGGTCTGCTGATATTTTAGAGTATGGTATTGATTTTTTTACCGAGAATGAGGTTATTAAAGAATTTCCAATTATTGGAACAGCAGTTAAGATAGGATTTACCGTAAAATCGATCAGCGACAGAATATTTTTAAAAAAGATTGAAAGATTTTTACTTGAATATTCAGAGCTGACTTCTTTGGAAAAAACCATTATGCAAAAAAAAATACAGCTAAGTGATTCTGTAAAAAAGAAAACGGGAGAAGCCGTAATTCTTTTATTAGATAGATTCAGTGATTTGAACAAGCCTTACTTTTTAGCTAAATGTTTTTCATCATATATAGAAGGCACATTACTCTTTGATGATTTCATACGATTAGGAAATGCTATTGACATAAGCCATTCTGCCGACTTATATGATTTTCTGAAAGAACCAGATGATCAAAAAATATTAGACCGATTATTAAGAAGCGGATTGGCGGAGATTTCCAAAAATGCGACCTCAATTACTCAAAGCGGGTCTTCGCCAATTATACTGACACTTGTAAAAACATTACTTGGCCAGAAATTAATAGAAATCTTCAAAAATACCCATCACAGTTAAATTTGAAATATGAAACCTAAAGAATTATGGAAATTAAGCATTGATGATTTTAATCAGTGGAGAAGAGAAAACGATCTGCTTAAACTTTTTAACTGTTTTCAAAAAACTCTTCCTCACTTTGACGAATGGCTGATAGAATTTAATTTTACGGTTGATTTCATATTAAAAACAGATAAACCAGGTGGTTTTTTTTATTGGGATACAGAAACTATACTGGTAAAATCTACCGAACAGGGATTTGATCATTATTTCTTTGTCCCAATAGAAAATGAAGCTCATAATAAAAGGCTTCTTACTAAATCAGAAAGTGATACAGCAGTTGAATACCGTTTTATACCTTACTTAAGATGGGCTAAAAATAAACTAGGAAAAGAAAATATCATTGAAAGCAAATACAGCAGCCATGATACTTTTAGATTTGTCTTAACTAACGCGCCAGATTCTCCAGCAGCATCAAATACATTTGTTGCACCCGGCATCCCTGTTTTAAAACTGGGCGGAACAAAAATCAAAGGATGGGGTTTAACGGCCCATGTAAATTTAGATTTTGCTGATTTGGATTTTCTCCACGTCAAAGGCCATCATCATTTTAGCACCGAAACAAATATTTTCTTTTCCAGCTGCAGAAATGTAATTTTTGAAAATAGTACAGTTAATTTCACTAATTTCTATGGGTGTCATTTTGAAAAATTACAGATAAAAAATTCACGTTTTAGCGACACTACATTCCTTAAGTGTAGCTTGTTTCACGCTGACATAGAAAATTCAACGCTGTTAAATTTCGTGATCGATGATTGTCCAATGCATTCTTTTTCATTCAATCGTGTTGAAACGGATAATCTAGTCTATGTACCTCCTAAGAAAAATTGGTATTCAGGCGCTGCACTAACATATGAAAATATAATGCATAACTATAAGAGGCTGCGAGTTCTCTATCAAAATAATGGACACAGAAAAGAAGCGGGTGAAGCCTATTTTAATGAAAGAATATATGAATTAAAGTATAATAAAAACAGCATAGAATACAAACGACCGATTAGGCTTCTATATAAAATGGGATTTGACTACTCCAAGCCATTGATTGTTGAGAATATAAAAAAAGCTGGGGCAATAGCATCTGACTCCTTTTCATGTATTATTTGGGGGTTCGGAGAGCGACCTTTCCGCACCTTGATTTCTTCTTTCATAATTTTAACATTTTACGCCGTTTTTTATTTTTTTAGCGGAATAGCCACCATAAATCATGATTTGTATAATTCTATCTATCTTTCCATTATTATGTTCAGTACACTGGGTTTTGGTGACTTTGCACCATTTCAAGATGGCTATTATAAAATTTTCATGGTTTCAGAGGCTTTATGCGGAGTTTTTATTTTTGGCTTATTTATTGCGGGCTATGCTAATAAATCGAAGTATTAACACTCTGTTTTTCTATATGTGCAAAATTAGCAAACCATCAATATTGACAGTTGGGATGCAATAATAATTCCGATTAATTAATTATTAATTTGAAGTAAAATAAAACTCACGCAATATTTATTTTTTTTACCTTAAAAAATTTAACAGAATTACTTTTTCGCAAACTTCCTATATCTTTTATAAAGCCTTCTAAATTCAGCTCTTGAAACGTCAAACCCTAAATCTGCGTAGGCAAACATCCTGTATAATAAATCATTCTCATATTCCTTTATTATTTCGTCACAAATATTATCTACTTTACTGTTACTAAATTCATAAGAATTAATTGCAGCAATATACATTCGATGTAGCAACGGAAATAGTTTATTAATTTTTGCAGCTTTGAATAATTTCTCAAAATGTTCGGGATAATGCATAAGATTCGCTTTCATCGAAAGAACAATAGGTTCAACAATACCAATTTTGGTATCAACAAAAGCACCAAGCTCTTCGGATTCAAGCATTACAATACCAGAATGAAAGAAGATGTGATCAGCTCGCCTCTGTACAATTTTACTATTTCCTAATTTCCCAATCACTTGAAATCTTATTAAGTGTGGATCATCGGAATAGTCTCCAAAATTCATATATGTTAAATGGGCAAGTACTAAAAACGGAAATGCATTACCAAAAAATTTATCCTGAATTCCTTCTCCGCTTTTAATTGTTATATCTCCAATACCTTCGTAATACATCCCAAGCATTTTCTCACTATCCGTTTCTTCAACCGTCGGTTCGTCATTTATTAACTTGTTAATAATTTGGGAAAATACCATTTCATTCTCAGAATTACCAATATCAAATAAGACTCTCGCTGCAACCATTTCCCCATATGGAAAATATTCACATGTTTCAAGAAAAGTGCTATATGCTACATCTAAACTACTTTTAAATAATGGTATAAATTTTTCTTTCAAATATTCAATGCTATAACCTGCAATCAGCTCTGGAAGCTTTGGAACATAAACCCATTTATAGTCTCCTACAGGTCTTTTTTCAATGAATCCTGCGTTAAGTAATCTTTTTATAAGTTTTTCATCTAAAAATTGATCTGCAAAGGATTCTTCTACAATTCCTAAATTATAAGCCATTAACCTCAATTCCGGTTTGTCTTTGAGTGTTGCAATACTTTCAACAAAGACTTGAGTGAATTTTCTAAAATCAATTACTGTTTGATAATCAAATTGAATACTGTTCGTAAATAAATCAAGAAAAGCAATACTAGGAATACTGTCAATATAACCCATGGCTCCTTCGGAAAGTTTTTCTTTTAAAGCATCACTAATTATTAATCGCCATATTCGGGGAGTTCTAAATTCACGTGCATAAACTCCACCTCTCAAAATTCCTAAACTATATTTTTCTTGTAAAAAATCATTTGCTTTAAAGTACTCATCAGTTGTAAAATTTGAAACTTTTTGACGACTAAATTCCTTTCCAATTAATGTAAGTGAATTTCTGTCAGGATGTTTAACTAAATATCGATAATTAGATGTGTCAGTGCAGAGAATAATTCTTTGTTCACTAAATTGAAAGATATCTTTTAGCTCGATAATATGACGTGAGATGTCGGGATCTCCCTCAATTCTTAAACTATCAAAAATTACATTTATCTTTTTCGTGCCTTGCGTGTGAAAACTTGAAAGTAACCACTCACGAACTTTAGTATCATCAATTGGATAGCTAAGAGAGCCTGAAAGGAAATGAGATAATTTTCTAAACAAGGAATAAAAAATATCTTGACAGTCTATATACAATGTTGCATTACCTTTTTCTTTTTCTGATTTGAAGAATTGATAAATAAGTGTAGTTTTGCCAACGAATGCATCGCCAGTCAACAAAATGAATTTATCAGTCTCAACCTTTAGAGTGAGATCAGAAAGTACTGACCTTGGTACGCAAAATGAATTAATGATTGGCTTATCAAATTGATTTACCGTGCCTGTCAATTTATCAAAAGAGTTTGCAGATATACTATTAATTATTTCAAATAAAACTCCTTGGTCATTTTGGATTATAGTTTCTATACTATTACGCATTTCATCCGCTGCTATGGATAGATTAGTTTTAACCAGATCCAAAAAACGTCGGTCAATTTGCGAAACACTAAAAGGTTCATTTTTAATAGTATCATAAATTATATGATCACTACCGTTAGTTACAATAGTAATGGGGGTTATTTTCTCAGTTAATCTGGCATATGATATTCCTTGTTTAATATCTTCATTAGTTAACGCCAAGCCGGGCTTTTTTAATTCCAGTAAAATAATAGGCTCTTCGTTAATATAAATAAGTAAATCATATATACTTCTCTTAGAGTACTTTGTAGGCTCCTTACCATCAACAATTACATTGTGATGTCCAAACTTAATTGAAAAGTTTCTTTGACATCTTATCTCAGCTTTACTAAATGTAGGTAATAATTTACTTAGTATTTCGTTTACTCGATTTTGAAATTCAGACTCATTCATATAGATACAATGTAATATAAAATTAAGGACTCCTCTAAAGAATTTAAATTATTTCATTAAATTAAACTGGTGGATCATATTATAAGTTTTGATCATAATTATTTTTTTTCACTATTATTTACACATATATAGATTTACACATATATAGATTTACACAAATGTAATATTCTTAAGTAAGTTTATCTTTTTCTTTTTTATTATCTTCTTTCTTTAATATTAATATGCCCAGCTCCTATTATTCAACAATCTCTCTATATAATGCTAAATGATATTTTGAATACACATCTTACTCAGCAGTTAATTACGCTATATCAGACATTATCAAGTTTACGTAGAGGCTTTATACTCATATCATCATCATCTTATTATTAAGTGATTTGCGATCAATAACAATTTCGTGACTGAAAGGCATTCTGATCTGATCGAAAGTGTTTAAATCCCAAAGACCGTACAAACACAGGTCATGATAGGCCAATGTCTACATGATGAAACGCCAGCTGTATACGCCTAAACAAAACATCAACTTGCCTCATCATAAGATGAAGCCCATCAAACAACTTTTTTATTATGGGCTGTTGTCAAGCTACTTGGGAAATAATTAATTAAATTGAAAAAGTTAAACTCATCAAAGGAAAAGAAACCAATTGGAACAAAATGACTCAGCGACTAAAAAAAGCAGTTTTCAATCCTTCCCTTTTATTTTCTGAATCAAAAAATCAAATTCCTCCACCCAATAAAGGACGTGGATTTAGACGCTAAGCGTTTGAATAAAAAGATAAAAAATCGTATATTTACTACATGGCACGAGTTAAAAAAAATAAGGCAATCCCAAATCTAAACCCAGTATTTTTTTGGGATTTCGACATAGATGCAATGGACTTTGAGAGAGCCTATAAAACTATTATTGCCCGTATCGTAGAGCGTGGAGGACAGGAAGAAATCAACGAAATTGTTCGTTTCTACGGCCTTGAAAAGGTGGTAAAAGCGATTCGTGACGAAATTTATTTTCTTCCTAATTATGCCATTGACAAGGCTTTAAAATTTTTTCCTGAACTTAAAAAGGAAGAGATGTACTGCTATCTTAACCGTAAGGATAAACCCTACCACTGGATCTAGTTTTTAGACTATAAGCCATTCTTACGAACAAATAAATAAAAAGAAAACGAAGTTAGGCCAGGCATTAAACTTAGCAAAAGACTACGGCATAATGTCTTGCTCGTTCCTCACCAGCCACCCTTACGGGACTTATTCCGTTTCCTTTTGCTAAGTTTACTGCCAGCCCTTTTAAATTGCTTTCTTTTTCTTTTTTACGGTTTTTCTGTTTTCTTTTGAATTTAAATTTATGGCTTTAAATATGCACATACAGCAATATTTGAAAGCTTAAATATTTACATACAAATATGTACCTGTGTTCAAATATGTATTCTTGCCTATGCGTAAAAGCATTTGCATGTAAAAGCATATTCAAATAAAAGCATTTGCATGTAAAAGCGTATTCATGTAAAAGCATATGTATGTAAAAACAGCCTTACTGCTTTTATAGTTTTACAGATACTTTACACAATTCAATAGCTAACAAACTGCAAAAACAAACGATACTGCGTGTATTGGTAAGTTGTTTTTAACAACCTTAAACAAAAGGAACTTATTATCATCCTCGAAACTATTTGTAAGCTTATGTGTGTTTGAGGGTGAATCACTTTTTAAATTACCGAAAAAACAAAAAAAGGGCATCAAGCCCTTTCAATTAAAAACCATTATCAATAATATTTTCGCAGGAAAATAGCAAGTTGTGTTTTGAGATGCTTGAAATGAATTCAGCATCTCAAAACAACTTGCCCTTGCAGGGGGCTGGAAAACGTCTCCAAAGTCGCCGTTTTATTAAAATTACAATTGAAAACAGGTTAATTGGAATCACTCTTATTTTTTTCATTTAAATGTTTTAGGTAAACCATATCCAGTAATTCCGCTTCTTCCAATGGAATCAGCATTTCTATTATTCTTAAAAGACTTCCAACATATCTTTCAGTATTTTTTGTATTTTCAATACTGACTTCAATTCCGTCTAAAGCAAATTTTGCTGTTTTAAGTAAATCCATTATCATACAAAACAGGTCTCTATATCCTTCCACATTTATTTCAATAATGTGTATATCATTTCTTGTTTCTAATGCTGGTTTTAGCAGTACAAAATAATGCTCTGGGTTCTCTATGAACTCGTTTAATTTGATTTTATCTTTTTCCATAATCTTTATTTTAAATCGATTAATAATTTATCTAGCGGACTGTTTGAAGTTTTCATCATGTCGTGTTTTTAAGATTTTTATCAGGACTATTGAAATAAGTATAAACCGATTCTAAAAATAGCCTCACCAGCGCAAACCATGTCATCAAGTCAATATGTTCATGCAATTCAGGATCGCTTTCCAGTTCTATTGCACTTTCTGAATCAAAATTTAAGTTTTTAATTCTCTGCTGAAATTTTTGGTAGTAGTCGGCTCCGACCACTGTTATAACAACAAAGAGCAGTTCGTGTATGAACTGGGAGCAGGTAATCGATTTTAAAATATACCTGAGACTGTCAAAACGTTTATCATTTGGATTTGGATTTTCTTTTAGTTCATAACAAAAATGTATCAGTAATTGCAGGCACGACAGCAGTCCTGCTGTCTTTACATCCTGTGTCTCCGCATCAACGATTTCAAGATCACCTGAAAGTAATTCTTCCAAATCGTATTCTTGCAAAAGGTCAGGATATCTGTCAAGTAATAAATCGAGCTTTGGATTTTTCAATTTATCGAGAAGCTCTGAAATCCCGCTTTCGAGATTCTTTTTTGAATTCTGCAGGAGCATATGCAATGCTATCTTTGCCTGATCTACTGATTTTACAAGTGTTTTTTCTTTCTTAACGTTTTTATTATTTTTCATATTAAAAAATTTATTGTTATTACAGTTGAGACTGTGCAGATATTATATTCCGTTGACGGATATGTTATCTTAAGGCTGTACATTATTTTTGACCTTTTCAATCCCTATATCACGTATAAGCTGGCTTGCATCCAGCATTTTGATTAAATAGATGTAGGGTGTGATCAAGTCATAATCAAATTCTTCGGTGCATCGAGACAGTGACAGGTGTATAACTTCAAATAGGAAGAATTCGAATTCATCAATGGTTTTCTCGGCAAATGCTTTTTTAAATACAAGGAAAGGATTCTCATACTCTTCCATTGTCAAGGAACCCAAATGAAGTTTTGACTTACAGTCAGATGAGTCTTTCACTTTCCATTTTTTGTTTTTGTACTGCAAAAGAAAACAGACTTTAAGAAAAGAGCGCAGAGCAGTATAGAAAACAATTACCTGTCCAGGATAATCTTTTTTATACACTTTCTTTTTATGAACATATAAAAATGCTTCACACAGTATCTCTTTATAGCAATCAAGATGGGCAAAGTCAAAAAAAGCCTCCAGCACTTGAGAAGAACTTTTAATCTCATGACCTGCCCAAAAAATAGATTCAAAAGATATTCTATTCTTTTTCATAATTTATACAGGTTCTTTATCGGTTTTCTCGGGTTCATTTTCCACTTCATTTTGTCGGTTCATTTCATTTTGTATCAAAATTTCCGCTTGGTTTTTAAAATTTTTGCATCTCTCTTCCACTACCTGATAATATAAATAATCAACATCGTTAGCCTTACTAAAACGCAACGTGTTGGGCTGTTGCTTAAGAAGTTTGAATATGGATTTGTCTTCCTTGGTTTGGCGGGGAAAGAAATCTGCAGTTATGGTCGTAAAGTATTCGCAGAGATTAAATAAATACTCCAATGCAAAATGATTAGGAGTGTAGCCTATAAAGACACGGATCAAAGACAAACAGATTTGCTCCACTATTTGATGAAGTGCGGACATTTTTACTTCATCCGAACTGGAAGCATCATCATCGTTATATACCCAGCCCCAGATTGTAGCAATATTATTCTTCCTCCATGCTACATAATGCGATGTGGATTTTAAATTTCTTTTTGGAGTTTCGCTAATATTTAAATAAGGAGGCTTGTTAATATCCTGAAATAACAACTCTGCGTTCTGCATGATCTGCCAAAAGAAAAACTGCTGGTCTTGGCAGAGGTCTTTAAGACTCTGTACGTGGTGTATAAGAACAGTAGCGGTCAAAGAACCCTGAGTCGTTGCGTTTATCTTATCACTTATATCACTGCCTGCATTCTCTTTGGTTTCATGTACAAAAACTAAGAGGTATAAATGACTATGTTCTTTTTGTACCCCTTTTTCAGGATAAAGCATCCTGCTGGAACTATAAGCTGTTGCATACCTGCCAAAACAATAAATAGCAGATGTTCCAATGTGGCCTGTAATTACTTCCTTCAATTCTTTTTGCTGTGAAAATTCAATTGCATTCATAATTTTAAATTTTTAGTTAATAATTATTTGAAAAATTGTATTTTTGTTTAGTACATGCAAGTAAATCAGAATGAGTACTGTACCGAATCATTTTGGTCTGTATAATACAGTACCAAATATGTTTTTTACGGATTGCTTATTTTTTTATTCCTACATTATTATCTTTGAACTATGAGCACATTGACAAAACCAAATCATATAGGGCGAAAAATCAGCCGTATTCGTGAACTTAGAGACATGAAGCAAGAAGCATTGGCGCAGGCTTTGGGAACAAACCAACAGGCGATATCTGCTATGGAGAATAGCGAAACGATAGATGAAGAAAAACTTATGGAAGTTGCAAAAGCTCTTGGTGTAACACCTGAAGCAATTAAAAATTTTTCGGAAGATGCTGTGATTAATTATTTCAATAATTATTACGACAATAAAGGGCACATATTAAATTCTTGTAGTCATCTTACTTTTAATCCTCTTGAAAAAGTTGTAGAACTTTACGAAAGATTAGTTCAGGCTGAAAAAGATAAAGTCGAGTATTTGGAAAAATTATTAAAAGAAAAATAACCTTTACAGAAGGCGAATTAATTCCAAAATTGAGACTCTAGACGGGGTCTCTTTTTTGTTTCAGATATTTTTTTTATGGTGCAACAATAATAAAAAACCAACAAAATGGACAAGACTATTAAACTCCGTGTGAGAAAGGAAATTGACAACGGTGACGAGCTTAAAGTATTGAAATTAAAAGGCGCATTAATTGCTAAGAAGTACACTGAAATCATTCACATTGCTGATGAAAATGAAGACTTTTACCTTAATTCATTTTCTACCTCCCCCGAGAATAAAAAAGAGGCGGAACACTTTGTTTTGGATTACATTTCAAACCATAATCTCACCGATACTATTACTCTCGTTAGCACAAAGAATTAAATAGTTTTTGATTACTATTATTTCCAAAATTTTGAAGCTTTACAGCAATACATTGAAAAATCAAATCAACAACTTCGTTTAACGGGCTATTGCTTCGAGGATTTAGGAGTCGAACAGAAAATCAAGCATTTCGGGAACGATTGCAATGTAATGGACGAAATTCTAATCAGTCGCTACGAGCAGTTTGTCGAAAACAATTCAGTAACTCACATTACCACAAATTTATCGGCATCCGAATTGGAAAACGCTTATGGGTATCGGGTTCGTTCACGTATGCGCAGTATGTATAATTTGATAACTTTTAATTCTAATTCAATTGACAAAAGATAAAGTTTACCCCAAAATACTATCTCATATTTTGTTATATACAATATAAAATTTTACTTTTAAACCTTAAACTTTTTCAAATGAATAGAATTAAATTGGAATTAGAGAAAAAAGGACTGACACAGACTTGGTTAGCTGAAAATTTAGGCAAAAGCTATAATATGGTTAATTCCTATGTTCAGAATAGAAGGCAACCCAGTATTGAACAATTATACAAAATAGCATTACTTTTAGAAATAGAAGCAAAAGAACTTTTGGTTGATAATAATAGTGTGGTAAACTAAATGGTAGACGTAAAAATTAAATATAGTACCGCATTTACTGCTGGCGCTCTTCTTACAAGAGAAACGGAAGCGTTTATATCAGCAATTAATAATATTGACAATTTCCTAGAGGGGAATGAAACCATTGATTTCAACGTAATTCCTGTAAATGCTGAAAGTTCAAAAAAAAGATTGAAGAATGAAATCGAAAAAAGGCTACTTGCTTTAAATAATGAGAATTTAATAAATCAATTTTCAGTTTCAGATATAAACAGTAAAAATCTAATATTGTTCTATGGTATCTGCAAATGCTACCCCATAATTAAGCATTTCATGTTGGAAATTGTTTTAAACAAATGGCAAAACCTAGATTATGAACTGGAAGTTTCCGATTTTAAAAACTTCCTATATCGAAAAATGGACTTTCATCCTGAATTAGAAAAAATCACAGAAAAATCGATTTCCAAATGCGGACAGGTGGTTATAAAAATGCTTGTGGATTTAGGAATGGTAAATAAAAATAAAATTCAAAAAATTCAAATCAGAAATTCAGTTATTAGTGAATGTAATAAAGTTGGTGACCATTGGTACATGGACGTGTTATTATTAAATGACATTGAAAAACAAGAAATATAATGATATTAGACAGCAATAAATTATATAACCTAATGTCAGACCGTGGCTTTCAAGAGCCCAGAACTGGAAATTTATTCTTTCCCGCATATATTTATACTTATAATCCGGAAGCTGAATATGAAATGCGAAAAGAAATTGCCTTTTTGATTGAAAAGTTAAAACGTCCAAACAATTATTTAGAATGTCTAGTTATAAATATGTACGAGGAAATGATTAACTTTTTAAAAACTGAAGAATTCTCTGGCAGAACGCTTTTCGATTTAATTACAGAAAAAGAAAAAGAAGATCCAGACGATGCTTTAGATTGGATTTTAGAAGAAATTAATGACGGGAATTTTTATACAAATTTTGAAAATAAAGTGAAAGCACATTTTGCGGTAAAAAACGATAAAAAAGTGTATCTCATTTTACATGGATTTGGTACCGCTTATCCCTATTTGAGAGTCTCTGATTTTTTAAAAAATACGGAACGACTAATCAAAGAATTCAAAGTAATTATTTTCTATCCCGGTAATTACGAGAACAATAATTACAATATGTTTGGATTGTTGAACGATGATAACCTTTACAGAGCCAACCATTTGAACAAATATATAGCAACAGAATAGTACTATGATAGCAATTAAAGAACTTTACGATAAAGAAATTACCAGACCAATTAATCCTGCCGTAGTGGTTAGTGAAATGGAAGAATATTTCACTGATCAGGAGATTGAAGAATATGTATTCACACCAGGCATTACTAAAAACGTTTATAAATTTTTAGATGTTATAGCTAACAAAAAAGAAGGAAAAACAGGTGTTTGGATTAGCGGATATTATGGTAGTGGAAAATCACATTTTATCAAATACTTATTCTATTGCCTGAATAAAAAATACAGAGAAAAAGCTTTTGTAAAATTCAAAGAAGCCGTTAAAGATATTGGAGCTTTAGAAGAACCAAATCCTAATCTTTTGGCTTTGCTTCAAAAAAAACTGGATGCTTTTGAAATCGAAGAAATCATGTTTAATATTGACGCGGTTTCCGGGAATAAAGATGCCAAAGATCGTATTACAAGAGTACTCTTAAATCAATTGAATTCATTTAGAGGCTTCAATAGTTCTAACATAGCACTTGCACTTTATTTAGAAAAGCTATTAGAAAACAAAGGAAGCTTTGAGGAATTTAAACAAAAAATAAAGAAAGAATTTAATGAAGATTGGGCAGGCATCAATATTCAGCGATTTGTAAAATCTTCATTAAATAAAGTATTGGAAATTGCATGCACTTGTAATTCTGAATTCGATGTAGATTCTTTAAAAAATGCTATAAAAGATAAAGACCAAGACTATACAATTGAATTTTTAATAGAAGAATTTCAAGATTTTCTAAAAAACAAACCCAAAAATTATAGACTGATATTTTTATTAGATGAAGTCTCACAGTACATTGGTTCTAATACAGCCCTTTTACTCAATCTGCAAACTATTGTTGAAGAAATTGGAACTAAAATTGGAACCAAAATCTGGGTGGTATGTACAGCCCAACAGGATTTATCTAATTTGATTGATACCACTGACACTAAAACGGGTGATTTTGGTAAAATTTTAGGTCGTTTTGAAACCATTATTTCTCTAGAAAGTCAAGACGCAACCTACATTACCAAGAAAAGGGTTTTAGAAAAAAAAGCTGATGGTATTGGAACACTTTCGGAATACTATAAAAAAAATAAAGGAGCTATTGACAACCAATTTGTGTTCAATCATGACCTGTATGAAAATTTCCAAAACATAAATGATTTTACTCTAACTTATCCTTTTGTTCCGTACCAATTCCGATTAATTTCTGATGTATTTGAAAGTTTCAGTAATGTGGGTTATGTAGGTCAGGGAGTGAAAAATACGGAACGTTCTATTCTAGGAATTACACACTACACTGCTGAAAAATGCAAAGATGAACAAGTAGGTTATTTTGTTCCTTTCGATTTGTTCTTTAATGATCAGTTCGATAAAAACCTTACATTCATTGCTCGTAGCATACTGGACAGAGCCTATAATATAAAAGAAGTTAAAGAAACGGAATTTGCGAGAAGAGTAGTCAATACACTTTTTATGATTTCTAATTTAGGAGAAAGCCATAGAGTTAACTTTCCGGCTACAGTCGAAAATTTAGCCTTACTATTAATGAATGCGGTAGATACACCAAAACTAGAAGTTCAAAAACAAGTCACTGCTATCTTAGAATTATTAGTAGAAAAAAACATCATACAAGTAAGCGAAGGAAAATACCGTTTTCTTAAAGATGATGAAATTGATGTAGCACAATTAATCAAAACAACCTCAATTAATAGTGAAGACAGACTGGATTATTTCTACAAAGATATTATTGATAAAGTACTGAAACCAAAACCAGACATCAACTTTTTCGGAAACAGAAATTTTAAAGCAGCAATAAGTATTGATGATAAAGAAATCATCAGAAATGGAGATTTTAAAATCAAATTTTCTGTTTTTGATATTAGTGATATTCAGCAACTGGCATACAGCAGTCCCGCTCAAGACTTGGTCATTGCGATTGGTGATTGGTTCAACGTTGATAAAGATTTAAAAGAGAAGGTTAAGGATTACGTCCGTACTCAAAAATTTATAGTTAATAATTCGGCTAATGCCACAGGAACTAGAGTTGAAACATTAAACAATTTTAGAATTAATAATTTAATTCTATTAAACGAAATAAAATTACGTTTCGAGCAAAAGTTTTTGAACACGAGCATAGTCTCCAACCAACAAATTATAGCAGCCGAACAATTGAGCGGTGCCAATACAACAAGTCGTTTAGAGGATATTATCAAAAAACATTTAGAGGAAACCTATAAAAAACATCCTCTGAGTAATGCTTATGCCAAATCCAATGCAGATTTAGTCAATAATGCCAAATCCAAACAGATCAAAGCCAATACTGGTTTAGATCCTGCCGAAGAAGAAGTAGTAAATAAAATGAACCTCATGGGTGAAAATCCTAATGTAGGCGATGTAGTGAAGAACTTCGAAAAAGCACCTTACGGCTGGAAAGATATTGCAACATTAGATATTCTGTTAAAAATTGGTCAAAAAGGAGTAAAACGTTTCGAGTGGAAAAATGACAGCATCGATTTTACACAATTTGTAGATAAAGGACTAAACAATCGGGAACGCGATTCTATTCTAATTTTAAACCAAAAAGCACATTCGCAAGACGAAATAAACGAGTTCATTCATACCATAAACCACGAAATATTTGCAGAGAATATCATTGCAAACTCTTCTGATTTAAAAGAAGCAATCAATCAGTTAAAACTAAAAGTAGCAGCCAAACTTTTAGAAGTTAACAAATTAAAAGATGAATATGAGGTATATACATTTGGAATACATCTTAAAAAATTTCACAAAGGATTAACAGAATTATATGCAGCACGCGACCAGGAACAAGTTTTGGAATTAGTAAAGCAAAATAAAACTGCTTTGAAAATCGATAGGGATCAATACATGTATGTAGTAGAGTTTATTGAGCATAACTTAAGATCGTATCTGCAAATAAAAGAATTCATCAGTGACAATAAAAGCAATTTCACTGCGCTTGATGATACAGAACAAGTTAGGGCAGAATCAGTTACAGAATACATACAGAACGACAAAGAACCTTGGGACAGATTGCCTCAAATGAAAAAGGCATACAAAGAAATTCATGATGCACTGCAAAATAAGATTAAAGACTTACGTTCAGAAACTGTGCAACTATACGAACAAGTATTTAAGGAAATTGAAGAACATAAAAATAAATTAGGCATAACGGAAGCCAATCTAACGACAGATCCAATTTTTATAAATAGAATTGAAAAAGAGAAAAACTACAACCAACTAGAAGTCTATAATGTAAAAATTAATGATTTTAGAACCGAGAACATTAAAATTCTAGAAGATTTTAAAGCCAAAGCAGAAGCCAAAAAATCAGGCAAAGAATACCAGCAAAGTGTGACTATCAATGTAGCCAACGAAATGCCGCCAACCACAATTGAAACAGCCGAACAATTGGAAGAATACATTACTAAATTAAGAGAAAAACTGATGGTGAAACTAGCCAAAAATCAAAAAATATTCCTGAATTAAATTCTCCTCCGCTGGAGGGATGCCCAAAGGGCGGGGTTGTTTTTTCTAACTATTAAAAATTTAAACATTGAATACCAACAACATAAAATCGTTTGCCAAACAAGCAAGATTAATTTTAATGGAAGGCGTTAAACAACGCCTTTTATATTGGGGTTTTGACGCCAACGGAAACAATACAGAAACAGTAGAAATTACAACTGGTGGATACCTGTTTCGTGGAAACGTTTTCAATGATGAAAGCGTTCCTCCAAAATGGCAAAAACTAAAAACCAAACTCACCAACAATCAAGCAGTCCAAGACACCATTGAAGAAGCTGCTTATACCTGGTTCAATCGTTTAATGGCAATAAATATTTTAGAAAAAAGAGGGTACATTCAACCAACATTAACCTATACTGCCGAACTTAAAACACCACAAATAGTTCAAAATGCCAAGCGTGGCCAACACCAACTAAAGCAACAAAAATACATCGACCTGCTGCAACAGTATTTGGTTGATGATCAGGAAGAACAAGCACTTGGTTTACTCTTGACTCGTTTGTGCAATAACAACATACTTTTGCACGATGTTTTCGGCCGTATTGATGACTATACCGAAATCCTGTTACCCAACAACCTTTTGCAACGCAACGGCATTATCGATTTGCTAAACAGTGACGTAATTACTAATACCGAATACAAAGAAGTAGAACTCATAGGTTGGTTATACCAATTCTACATATCAGACAAAAAAAACGATGTTTTCAAAGGTTTCAAAGCCAACATAAAAGCCAGACCCGAAGACATTCCGGCAGCAACACAAATCTTTACACCTAAATGGATTGTAAAATACATGGTAGAAAATACCGTTGGTAAAATTTATCTCGACTTTGACAAAACTTCATCCCTAAAACTGGATATGAAATATTTGGTGGACAGTCATTGCGAAGAAAAAAGCAATCTCATCAACCATTTAGAAGACTTAACCCTCATTGACCCTGCATCAGGAAGCGGACACATCTTGGTAACTGGTTTTGAACTCTTGTTCAAAATGTATCGCGAACAAGGATACACGGCCAAGAATGCCGTAATAAGCATTTTACAAAACAATCTTTTTGGTTTAGACATCGACGATCGTGCCATGCAACTGGCGCGTTTTGCTGTTTTGTTAAAAGCTGCAGAATTTTACCCCGAAGTGCTAAAAGCTTCAGATAACAATCCATTACTATTACCACACATTTATAGCTTTCCAGAAACCCACCATTTTCAACTCCAGGAATTACAAAGTTTCTTAACACCACAAGGTGCCACTTATGTAATTGAACTTAAGGAAGCTTTAACACTATTAAACCAAGGAAAAAATATTGGTGCTGCCTTAAAAATAGAACTTTCACAAGAAGCACATACTTTTATAACCACACGTTTAAACGACTGGAATACCCAAGCTCTAGCAGGAACTTTAGACCTCCTACAACAGGATTTATGGAACAATCTGAGGCCTTTTCTAGAAGTGGTATTGGTAGTGACTAAAAACTATACGGCAGTGGTTGCCAATCCGCCCTATATGGTCCAAAGTAATATGAATTCAGAATTGAAAAATTATGTAAATAGTAAATACCCTTTATCCAAATCAGATTTGTTTGCAGTATTCATGGAAGTTTGTTTGTCTTTTAATGTTTCTAACGGATTAATGGGGATGATAAACCAACATTCCTGGATGTTTTTATCATCTTATGAAAAATTGCGGGAACACATTATTGACAATTATGGCATTTTAAATATGTTGCATCTCGGACCAAGAACTTTTGAAGAATTGAGCGGTGAAGTTGTACAATCGACAGCTTTTGTTTTAGAAAATGGTACAGGAATAAAATCTGCCAATTATTTTAGATTAGTGGATTACAGAAACAATATTGAAAAAGAAACAAATTTTTTAAATAGAAAAAATAGCTATCCAAATATTGTTCAAGAAAACTTTGAAAAAATTCCTGGTAGCCCGATTGCTTACTGGGTGAGCGGAAAAATAATTTCTTTATTTGAAAACGATAGTATTGGCAATAACTCGTTCTCAAGCCCGGGCGTAAGAACAGGAAAAGATAACATATTTATAAAGTTTTGGTTTGAGATTAATAATAATCTCTTTTCTTCTAAAGCTACTTCCTACGAAGACATAAAAAATATTGATAAAAAATGGTATCCATTAACACGTGGTGGCGGATTTCGGAAATGGTATGGTAATTTTGAAAATGTTATAAATCTTTGTAATGAAGCCAAGGAAATAAAAGAACAATGTCATGATCATCGATTAAGAGATTCAGAATATTACTTTAAAAGTGGAGTTACTTGGACAATGATTTCATCTTATAAATCTTCATTTAGGATTGTACCACAAGGAGTTTTATACGGAAATGGTGGTCCCGTTGTTTTTTCAGAGATAAATGTTATTTTGCTCGCGTTTTTGAATTCAAAACTATCAGACAATCTAATTAATCTTATAAATCCAACACTAAATATTACAAAAAGTGATATTGAAAAATTACCAAATTCCATTTATAATATTCAAATTGAAAATATTGGATTAGAAAATATTAAATTGTCAAAATGGGATTATTCAAGGTCTGAAACTTCATGGGATTTTGAAAAATCCCCATTACTTAATGAAAGTACTTCACTAAAAAATGCCTATCACAAATGGCGAGACCATGTAACCAATAACTTCTTTCAATTGCATGAAAATGAGGAAGAACTCAACCGCATTTTTATAGATATTTATGGTTTGCAGGAAGAGCTAACACCCGAGGTTGCTTTAAAAGACATTACCATTTTGCAAGAAGAACTAAATGGCAAAGAGTTAGAAAAATTGGAAACTACATTTCGATCTAAAGGTAAAAATGCAGTCTTACTTCCTATAAAAAAAGATCAGGTTATTAATCAGTTCATCAGTTATTGCATTGGGATTTTTATGGGGCGTTATCGTTTAGATCAACCTGGTTTACACATCGCGCATCCCAATCCGACAGAAGAAGAACTGCAAGACTATGTTATTCCCTCACAAGGAGAAAGCTTATTATCAATTAATAATTTACCACTAACCATTGATGAGGATGCTATCATTCCAATTATGGGTAGCGAAGGTGCTTTCCCAGACGATGCTTTGGTACGCATCAAAAACCTAATTCATGATCTTTGGGGCGAAACAACCTTAACCGAAAACCTCAACTTCATCAACGAGTGTTTGGGTGTAGATTTAGACAAATACCTCAACGAACAATTCTGGAAAGACCATACCAGCCGTTACAAAAAGAAACCTATTTATTGGTTGTTCAGTTCTAACCCAAGCAAACCCAACACTGCAGCTTTCAAAGTACTGGTGTACATGCATCGAATGGACAAATATACCGTAAGCAAAATACAACGAAACTACTTGCATCCACACCAAGAATGGATCAAACAAGAAATTGCAAAAGCTATAGCCAACGAAACCAACTTGAGTAAAAACGAACTCAAACGTCTGGACAAACTCCGCGCTTGGGAACTGGAATGCAGAGATTACAACGAAATTTTAAAAACATTGGCATTACAAGAAATCGTCTTTGATTTGGATGATGGTGTGAGTGTTAATTATGAGAAGTTTGAAGGAGCAGTTGCTAAGATTTAAAAAAGACAAAAAATAATGAGTTATCATAGTAAAAGTATAAAAGAAATAGTTCATGACATAGAGTTTGAGAAAGCTTATCTTCCGGCGATACAAAGAAAATTTGTCTGGCCAAGATGGAAAATTGAACATTTATTCGATTCGCTAATGCGTAACTATCCAATAGGTTCATTTCTTTTTTGGGAATTGAAAGCTACAAAAGCTTATGAGTATGTTTTTTATAATTTTTTGAAAAATTATGATGAAAGAACTCCAAACAATGTTAGAAAAAATAGTAATTTCCTTCATCAGGAAATTATTGGTGTTTTAGATGGGCAACAAAGATTAAGTTCTCTTTATTTAGGATTACAAGGTTCACACCGCGAAAGATTGAGATATCACAAATCTTTACAAGATTATGCCTATCCTGAAACGTTTTTATACCTAAACCTACTTTCACTACCCTATCAGGAAAAAGACAGCACTGATGGTAAAATTATCGATATAGAAAGAGAACAATCTTTTGAGTTTAGATTTTTGACCCAAGAAGATGCCAAACAAGTAGAGCGTAAAAATGAAGAACATAAAACAGAATATTGTTGCTGGTTTAAAATCGGAACTGTTCTCAGATGGAACGAGGATGCGGATATTGATAATGAATTTGACAAAATACTGGAAATACTAACAGATGAAAATCAAATAAAAGCTTTCAATGAACAGAAGAAATTTGTCAAAAAAGCATTGAGAGATTTACACAAAAGAACCGTAGAACCTTTAATAAATTATTTTAAGGTAACTAAAGATGACCTAGATGACATTCTTCAAATTTTCATTCGTGTAAATAGTGGTGGAACTATTTTATCTAAAACAGATTTACTTTTTTCGACTATTGTAGCTACTTGGGAAGATGGTAGAGATGAAATAGAAGCGTTTTTAAAAGAACTAAATGCTAAAGGAGATGGATTTTGGTTCAATAATGATTTCCTAATGCGTTGCTGTTTGGTATTATCTGATTTGCCAGTATTATTTAAAGTAAATTCATTTAAATCAGAGAATGTTCAACTAATAAAAGACAATTGGGAGTATATTAAATCGGCACTTATTAAAACAGTTGATTTAATAGCTTCTTATGGTTTTAATGGTAGTGTACTAACTTCTCAAAATGCAATAATAATTATTGCCTATCATCACATGAAAGGCGGAAATAATAACGAAAGTAGCAAGCTAGGGATGCGAAAATATTTATTACACTCCTCTTTGAAAAATGTATACGGGGGTCAAGGAGATCAAGTAATTGCAAGTTTTAGAAATGCTTTAAGGGCAGAAGTAAAAGAAGGAAGTAAAACGTTCGTATTAAAGAATGTGAATTTTCCTATTGATGAATTTATGGAACTAAAATTACCTGCAAGTAAATCATTAAAAATTACTTCTGAGGATATTGAAGAATTTATGCAATATAAGAAAGGGGCAAATGCATTTTTTGTACTATCTCTGTTATACCCTAACTTGAGATATAATGAAATATACTTTCATCAAGACCACATCCATCCAGATTCAAGATTTTCAGATGCAAAATTAAAAGATGCTCTAATACCTCAGGAGAAATGGTGGTCTTGGCAACAAATTAAAGACACCATGCCGAATCTTCAATTAATGGAAGGAAGACAAAATGAATCTAAAAATGCTAAACCATTTATAGACTGGTTGCATGGTTCAGATGGCACGGGAAAGAAAAATGTTGCCGATATTTCTAAATTTTGTTTAGACAATTACATCCCAAAGGATACAGAACTCGATATCTTAAATTTTGAAGACTTTTATCAAAAAAGAAAAACAATCTTAGTGGAGCAAATTCATACTATTTTGAATATAAAAATGGTGGAAATACTAGAAGCTAGTATAGAAGAGCAAGAATCTGAAATTTATAGTGAATAATATTTTAGTCAATAAGATATGACCATACCTGAAATAATGCAGATTGCCAATGATTATATTGATAACAATACAGCTTTTAAGGTGCCTCATCAGTTGTTTCTACAACCAAATGGAAGAAATTTATACAATCAGTTAATTCGGCAACAAATACAAGCTAATTCTTATGGTGTCTATATTTGGGTGAATTCCCAAACAGCTGAAATTATTTATATAGGAATGGCAGGTAAAATGAAAACAAATGGACAAATAGGGTCTCATTCTATTGAAAATCGTTTGGTAGCTACGAGAGGGAAAGTAAATGGTCGTGATGTCCTTACAAATGATTATCTGTTCAGTTTCATGCGAAACAATAATCTAGAATCATTAACATTTCACATTCTATATACTAATAATCAAACACCTCCTTCTTATCTGGAAGCGTTACTACTGTACAATTTTTACAGGCAAAACGAAGTTTTACCTTCATTGAACAATTCTTTTTAATATGATCTAAAAATTTCAATATGCAGAGTTTAGGACTTATAAAATGGTTTAATAATGACAAAGGATTTGGAGTAATCGGAACGGTTGATGGTAATGAAGTCTTTATTCATTCTAGTCAATTAATAAATAAACCGGAAAAAATACTAAAAGCAAAAGCTGTTTTTTTTGACATTGGAGAAGACAAAAAAGGGAAAAAAGCACTCAATGTTTCAGAGCCGGAAACCTACGAGCATTTTAAATACATAATGTCATTAAAGGAGAATGACCCTAAAGTAAATTTAGAATTGACCTTAAAAGGGAAAAGCCGATGGGGAAATGAATACATACGTAAAGAATATAGAGATATTAGTATTTTTGATTATGCAATCTTTCAGTTGCTACGTCATAAAGACCCCGAAATTGTTAAGGTTTTTTTTATCAATGATTTTGATGAATATAATTTTGATTCAATAGAAACAATTAAAAAAAGGTTTCAAATCACAAGAAATATAATCAACAAACTGAAATTTAAAAGTGTAAATGCAGATAATGGCACTAACGAAGTTTCCAGTCTAGAATCTAGTGAGGTTATAATCGAAATTTTCAAACATTATCTTTCCCATATAGAGGAAAAATATTTATTTGACATTTGGAGACAATGCGAACATCATCCAATAATTCAGAGTAATACATTATTACACAATAAATACTCAAAAGAGTATGATTTTCCAGATGCCATTTTCTTGGATAATTATAAAAGTATTGATCGCAATTTGCTCGAAAAAATATTAAAAGCGCATAAGAGAGAGGATATTTGTTTTAGCATTATTTCAAAGAAAATAGAAGATTATATTGAAGTAATTGAAAGTGAATATTCAGATATTAAATCATGCATATATGTGTTATTAGATACAAATCTTTACAATGAACTTATCGAGTCGTTGTTCATGAAAAATATTGACATCTTTTTAAAGGATAAGGGAAAATTAAATGACAGTGATTACTTCAATAGCTTTTTGAGCCTCTTGAAAAGGAATTCGATTGGAAATCAAAAAAGGCAAGCCATAGAAATAATCAATGAGAATTTAGACGATGTAATCCTTTTGAGGTATTGGCAAGAATTCAAATATTTTACACCTTCAAATGATTTTATTTATAAACACTTAGATAAGCTAACCCGTAACGATTTCATAAACGCACCATCAGAATTTCACAACGAATATTTTTTAGCCCAATATAATAAGTTAAATTTTGATAATTCATTAAGGTCATTTTGCGATTTATTTTTATTAACGCTAGAAACACCCGGCTTCCAAATACAACAAGTCGAAGATAAATTAGCACTAAAATATAGAGTGGCAATTTGGTTCTACGATTCCTACTTTCATAAAAATAATTACTATGGTTATACAAATGAACGAGGCAATTTTTCAATCAATTTTTCAAAAGATAATTTTATTGAATATTTAACCCATATAGAGGATTTAAATGAAATACTGCAACTTGTCAAAATAATAAATGAAATCAATGTCGCTTATAAATACCATGAGCCTAGCCAAACAGAAGTAAATGGGATATATACATTTAGCCAAGAAGATAAAATAAAGAGCATTAATGAAATAAGCAGCAAGACCGATTATAACCTTAAAATAAGTGTTTTAGATGTTTTAAAACATAATTTAGAAGGACATGATCAAACAAAAAATGTCAAGATTGTAAAAAGTTTTATACCCAAATTTCTTAATCCTGATGATGATGACTATTTTAAAGAGCTAATAAAATTCCATGTGTATTTTGATGATAACACTAAGGAAAAAAATGAGTTCTTTTATTACTTACAGGACTTAGTTTCAAATCCAAAGAAAGTTAGTTTATGGTTTAATGATTCAATTAATGAGATTGAACTTGATCTGGCAATTGATTATTTAAAGGAATGCCCAAACGATAATCAATTTAAAATTTTACAAAAAATATTTTCATCTATTCACTTAAATAAAAAGCTGATTACTGCAGAATTGTTCATACAATTCCAAAATTTGGCAAATAATCCATCCTTGAGCCTTGATGTGAGGATAGCGATGTATGTGGCGATTACCTTAAAAGTAAATAATCAATTCATTAATGACAAAACCATATTTGAATTGGTAAGTCAACGACTGAATGAGAATGTAGATGAGCTTATAAAAATTGATGAATTATTAGATGAATGCGGGGGAAGGACATGGAAAGCATATAGTTATAATGCGAATGAAAAAGAAGAATGGTTTATTAATATTAACGGTCATGAATTTTCAGTTAATGATAATTTGATAAATATTGAGGGAAAAAATTACTCTCTAAATAGAGAAAATAAATCAATTTGTATTAATGGAGTTTATTATAATTTCAAATGGACTAAAAAAAGAAATGTTTTTCATACTGAAAATTATGGAGTACCTGATGGTCTAACATTTTGCGATGCGACAAAATCCCAATTTGACGAAGACTTAAAAACTAATTTTTATTGGTGTTGCAATAGTAAATGCTATAGTCCGTGTCAAAAAGATTACAACCCATTCCAATGGAAAAGATATACTTTAAGGGACTTCATCAAAATTTTAAAAATTGAGTTTGATAATGATCTATATTATCGATTTGTTGCTGTCATAAATAGGGTTAACAGATTATTGGAAAAATTAAAATGCAATTCATGCAATAAATTAATGCGTGATGCAAAGACTTCTGAATTTGCTTTTTACAGAGTAAATACATTTCACTGCACAGATTCTAATTGCGATGAGTATCATAAAATAGTCTACTTAACACATTGTCTTAACTGGAGATGTCTTAATATAATTGACACTAGAATATCAAAAGCATGCCCTAATGGTTGGTATATCTGTGATAAGTGTGATAATTGCTGCTCACAGGATAAAATTGATATGAGATATCAAAATCTTCTAACAAATGCGGCTTTTAATCCAAGTAACCCAAGACATCAAAAACTGAAATTTCAGGTAGATAACATAATGGGGCATCTCGAAAAAAATGAAATATATGACTTTAGGACTGGTGAGAGAAAATAATTTAAATCTGTAATAGCAATTATTTAAATATAAATAACTAAATTTGTATGATATATCAGTCGTTAAACCAAAATAAGACACTTTATGGATGATAAACAATACATTGACTGGGTTGCATCGAGTGATTTTGCACTGGCACAAACCATTGGAGCATTTGTAAAACACCATAGATTAGCACAAAATAAAACTCAAGAAGAGGTAGCTAATGCAGCAAACATAAGCCGATCAACATTAGGTCTACTCGAAAAAGGGGAAACAATTACAGTACCTACTCTTTTACAGGTAATAAGAGTGTTGGATTTACTTTATATAATGGACGTTTTCAAAATTCAAGAGCAAGTAAGCCCAATTGAACTAGCAAAAATGGACCAACAAAAAAGACAACGTGCTAGAAATAATGATACTGATAATTCAAAAAAATCAGACTGGTAATGATTACAACTGCTTTTATAAAAATATGGAATGAAACAGTGGGTGCTGTAGCCTGGAATGTAGAAACCCGAATAGCAAGTGTTGAATATGACTCTAAATTCATAACAAAAAATTGGGATTTGGCACCGTTGAAAATGCCGTTGACAGGGAGCAGTCGAAGAATCTTCTCATTTCCGGAACTGAAAGACATAAAAACATTCAAAGGATTACCTGGTTTATTAGCAGATGTACTTCCTGATGACTATGGAAACCAATTAATCAACAATTGGTTAGCACAAAATGGTCGTCCGGAAAACAGTATGAATCCTGTTGAAATGTTATGCTTCATTGGAACACGAGGTATGGGCGCACTTGAATTTGAACCTTCACAATTCAAAGTCAATAAAAGAGCATTTGATATCGAAGTAGATAGCTTGGTAAATATCTCGCAAAAAATGCTTCAAAAACGAGAAGGATTTGAAACCAATTTAAACAAAGACGAGCAGCAAGCCATGCTCGACATTCTTAAAATTGGAACTTCAGCGGGTGGAGCTCGTCCTAAAGCAATTATTGCATACAATGAAAAAACTGGACAAGTAAAATCTGGACAAACCAATGCGCCAAAAGGATTTGAACATTGGCTAATTAAACTAGATACGGTAAGTGATATTCAATTTGGAGAAAGCACAGGTTATGGCAGAATTGAAATGGGGTATTACCTAATGGCAAAAGCTTGTGAAATAGAAATGATGGAATGTCGATTGATGGAAGAAAATGGTAGAGCGCATTTTATGACCAAACGTTTTGATAGACAAGATGGCGATACCAAACACCATATCCAAACACTGTGCGCGATGCAACATTATGACTTTAATCAAATAACAAGTTTTAGCTACGAACAATTATTTCAAACCATGCGGTTGTTAAAATTACCTTATCCGCAAGCGGAACAGCTTTTTAGAAGAATGGTCTTTAATGTAATTGCTAGAAATTGTGATGATCATACCAAAAATTTTGCCTTCATATTAAAACAAAATGAAAATTGGGAATTGACTCCTGCTTATGATGTTTGCTTTGCCTATCGCCCAGAAAGTACTTGGGTAAGCCAGCACAATTTAAGTATTAATGGAAAAAGAAAAGACATCACAAAAGATGATTTATTAATTCTGGCAAAATCGATGAACATTAAAAAAGCGAACCAAATTATACAACAAACTAATGATGTAGTCAGGAAATGGGCAACATTCGCAGAAGAAGCCAAAGTAAAAAATGACTTTATGGAACAAATTAGTAAATCACATCTAATTTTATAACTAACACCAATGTTTGCAGACAAAGTAATTCAGACACTTGCAAAAAGTGATAAAAATAAACTATTCTACTTCGATGCTGATGGATCGAAAAGAGAGGAATTGACAGCTATTGAAAAAGAAGGGATAAAAGTAATTGAAGTAAATCAAAATTATTTTGATCTAAAATATAAATTGGAAATGGAATGGAGTAACTTAAAGGTATTTCTCTACCATCCTTTTGCAAAACCTGAAGGTGAAAAAGTAAAAAAATATCCTTTACTAGATTTATTGTCCGCCAACATCGAATTAAAACTAGATGAGGTTTCGGAGTTTATAACAGAATTCAGGTTACAAGAACAACATTCAAATCTAATAAATAAATATTTCAAACTCCTAAAAATAAAAGCTAATAAAAAAAAATTGGCTCGAATACTAGATCCGGAAAATTTTAGCGAGGATACTTTAAAAAAAGGATTAATCTCCATTTCATTGGAATTTAATGTGGTAGAAGACAAATTCAACTGCATGAACAAATGGTTGACATTAGCTTTAGACGAAAACAAGTTCAATAAAATAAATGGGAACCTTAAAGAATTAGAATTAGAGAGTGTGTTAATCAACTGGTTCAATAGTTTATTGGACACTAAAGAAGAAATGCTGTCCATAGAAGCGGCAAGCAACTGGATAACAAAATTAAAATATAATGTGTTAGTAGGCAATGCTACTAAAGTTATGGCTTCGGACACTTATAATTCATTAAAAATAAAACGCACAGCCGACAATTATAAATTACTGAAATTTTTTGAAGCATGGCAGAATAATCAAATTACTAACAAAGCAATTGAGCAACTATTTAATACACTAGGCAGCAAAATAAATACTATTGCTATATTAAAATGGTATGGCACCGAAATAGAATATGGTTATTATTCTGAAGAAATGATGGACACCGTAATAAAAACATTATACAGTGAAGTGATTTCTCAAGCATTGAAAACAAAAGAGGAATGTATTCGCTGGAGAAATGAGGAAACAATTTCAGAATTTACCAAGGATCAAATAGAGTTCCTATACTTTACAGCTTCGATGTATGGTATCCTTGAAAGCTATAAATCGTTCCGCTTTAATACATCAGAGGATTACATAAAAGAATACACGACAGAGTTACATAAAGTAGATTTCAATTACCGTAAAGCAGTGGTAGCTTTTGACAAAATAAGAGACCATTTAGAAGAGTACGAAAAAATAGTATTGCCCATTTTTGAAACACTTAACAATAAATACGATAGATTTCTAATAGACTTTAATAGCGAATGGCAAAAAGTATTGGAAGAAAATAAATTTAACTTCCATCAAATTGATTGCAATAAACAATTCAATTTCTACCAAGATAATTTAGGTGATGTTGATTATAAAATGGCAATAATTATTTCGGATGCATTTCGTTACGAACTGGGTTACGAATTGTACAATGATTTATTAGCAGACAGTAAAAACAACTTAACTATTCAGCCCTGTTTAGCTTCAATTCCTTCCTATACAAATTTAGGAATGTCAAACTTACTCCCTAATAAAGGAATTACTGTCGAAAAAGGGGAACAGGATTTAGTATATAAAATCAATGGCAAACCAACAAACAGCCAGTATCGACAAGCCATTTTACAGGAAGCGGTTCCAGATAGTGTTACTATAGATTATGCAGAAATTATAAAATTTGATAGAGATACTGGTAGAAAGTTTTTTATCAAAAACAAGTTAGTCTACATCTACCACGATTGGATGGATGCCATAGGTGATAAAAAAAGAACAGAACAAGAAACATTTGAAGAAACTTCAAAAGTAGTTGAACAAATAAAAAGACTGATCCAAAAAATATACGGTTGGAATATTTCTCATGTTTTAGTGACTGCAGATCACGGATTTTTATTCAACTACAATGAATTAAAAGAAAATGACAGAGAAAAGTTGCCAAAAGCAAATGGATACATCAAAGACAATTCTCGTTTTGTAATTAGTGATAGTTTTGAAGGCAAACCTGATGGATATGTGTTGGATATGAAAAACACAACAAACATTGATACCGATTTGAAAATTGCTATTCCAAGAGCTATTAACAGATATCGTAGACAAGGAAATATTGGAGTTCAGTTTGTGCATGGTGGTGCCAGTATTCAAGAATTAATAACACCGGTAATAAAATATTACAAACAAAAAAAGGAAACTACGGAAACAGTTTCTTTCAGAAGAATAGATAACGTCAATAAAATTATCACAGGAAATATTAGAATTTCGGTACTTCAAAACGAACCGGTGTCTAATGAATTAAAAAGTCTTGAGGTCACCATAGGTCTATACAATGATAAAGGGGAATTGCTTTCCAATGAAATTGAATTAAGCTGTAATGCTACCTCAAACAACCCAAAAGAAAGGGTGTTTGAAATCATTTTAACATTGAACACAATCGGTTCTAAAGCAGCATTTTGTTATTTAAAAGCGTTCGACACTAAAGACAAAAACAAACTCAATCCAATAGTATTAAACGACTTGATTACAATTAGCACCTTAATGGGAATGGATTTCTAATTAGAATAACTATGGAATTAAAAGAAAAAATAATAAAACATTTCGAAGGGAAAGTAGTCCGTAAAGACCTAACAGCATTGGTAAAAGGTAACAATCCAGTACCTGTATATGTGTTGGAATATTTATTAGGCCAAAATTGTGCCATTGATGATGAAGAGATTATTCAATCTGGAATCGAAAAAGTTAGAAATGTCATTCGGGATAATTACGTCCACCGTTCTGATGCAGAAATTGTAAAAGCAAAAATTCGAAATTCAGGTAGTTATAAGATAATTGATAAAATCAATGTTACTTTAAATGATAAATCAGCTAATATATATGAAGCTGACTTTGCTAATTTGGGATTACGTAAAGTGCCTATATCAGATAAAATGGTAATTGATAATCCAAAATTATTAAGTGGTGGTGGTGTTTGGTCTATCGTAACTCTAGCTTATTCTCATGAAGATGACATTAACATGAGATGGATAATTGCTGATCTAAAACCTATTCAGGTCTCAAATGTAAATTTAAACGAATATATCGATTTACGTAAGGAATTTACTTCAGAGGAATGGCTAGATTTATTGATGCATAGCATCGGTTTAAATCCGGAATCGTTTAACAAACGAGATAAATTTATTCAATTATCTCGCTTAATTCCACATGTAGAAAACAACTATAATTTTATAGAACTAGGCCCCAAAGGAACTGGTAAATCGCATATATTTTCTGAACTATCCCCACATGGTGTTTTAGTTTCTGGTGGTGATGTTTCTAAAGCTAGACTCTTTGTAAGTAACAATGGTGACAAAATTGGGTTAGTTGGATATTGGGATGTTGTGGCTTTGGATGAATTTGAGCAAGAAAAGGGAGGTAAACGTACTGATGGTGATTTAGTCAAGATCATGCAAAACTACATGGCAAATCAAAGTTTTAATAGAGGAAAAGAAACTTATCAAGCTACAGCATCGATGGCTTTTGTTGGTAATACAAAACACAATGTACCATACATGCTAAAGAACTCCCATCTATTTGAATCCATCCCTGACGGATATATTAAAGGAGCATTCTTGGATAGGATGCATATGTATATTCCTGGTTGGGAAGTTCGTATTTTAAAATCATCTGTATTTTCTAAAGAATATGGTTTTATTGTGGATTATTTGGCAGAATTATTACGAGAATTAAGAAAGTTTGATTTCTCTTCTGTACTCGATGATAAAATCACTTTAGACGGTTCTTTAACAACCAGAGATAAAACAGCTATTAGAAAATCAGTTTCCGGAATGGTTAAATTACTATATCCAAACCAAGTGGTGGCTGACGAAGAATTACTTGAGCTACTAGACTTTTGTGTCGAAGGAAGAAAGAGAGTTAAAGATCAATTGTACATTATTGATGAAACATTTAAATCAGAACCAGTCGAATTCAAATACACTATTAAAAAATCAGGAAAAGATGTATATCCTGAAACTTTAGAGAATTTAAATTATAAAGCTGCTGTTCAAGTCAAAGAGGATTCTGATTCAGAGGAAACAGATATTAGTTCAACTACCAAATCGACATTAGATTTAAAACCACATCAAACGATTTTGAAAGACAATCAAACTGGAATTTCTTATAAAAAATTATTTGGAGATTATTTAAAAGGGGCACAAAATATTACTATTCAAGATCCTTATATAAGGATGCCTTATCAGTTTAAAAATTTATTAGAATTCTGCATGATGTTAGGAAACAATAAAGCATTAGAAGATGAAGTCAATCTTGAAATTGTTTCATGGAATGATGAAACCCATTTAAGTGATTCCATAAGCTATTTCGAGGAACTCCAAGAAAGTGTAACTGATCTTGGTATAAATTTAACCTACAGAATGGAAAATCACCATGATCGCTTTATAGCTGCAAACAATGGTTGGAAAATAACATTAGGCAGAGGATTAGACATATTTGAAAAAATCGAAGGTCGCTTTAACGTTGCTGACCTAGATCAAACCAAAAGAAAATGTAAATCGTGTGAGATGACGTATTTAAAACTTTAATTAATAAACTTTTTAAATTAAATCTAGTAAAATATGTAAAAACATTAAAAAAGTATTAAGGTCTACGCATACTCTAATACTTTTTTTCTTACACACTTTATGGGATACTTCCTAAACTCAAAAATCATCAATTTTTATTTCATAATCCTTTATTTTCTTCTCTAACGTATTTATTACACAGCCTAATAACTTTGATGCTTGCTGCTTGTTTTTTGCTATTTTAAGAACCTTTATGATATGTAATTTTTCTGCCGTTTTTAAATCTAACTTAAATTCATCGGTAGGATTTAGCAGTCTTGCTGGTAAGGAATCGTGTAAAACAATATCATTATTAAAAACATAAAGATTTTCAATTAAGTTTTCCATTTCACGAACATTCCCTGGAAATGGATAGTTTAATATAAATTGTTTTACATCTTTTTCCAAACGTAATTTTTTTGATCTTTTAAATAACTTCCTTTTAGACTCTATGAAAAAATCAACTAATAATTTTTTTTCATTCATACCTCTATCCCGTAAAGGTGGTAAAGTTAGCTCTGTCACAGCAAGACGATAAAATAAATCCCAGCGAAATGTTCCTTGCCCACAGAGAATAGGGAGATCCTTATTTGTAGCGGCAATTATTCTAACATTAATTTTTTTTTCCTTCGTGTCTCCTATTTTAAGAATTTTTTTTTCTTGGATAACACGCAATAGTAATTGTTGCATATAAGGGGAAATATCACCTATCTCATCTAAGAAGATAGTTCCGCCTTGAGCTTCTTCGAGTAACCCTCTATGGTCTGCAACTGCACCTGTAAAAGACCCTTTCATGTGACCAAATAATCTTGATTCAAGTAACTCATCGGTAAATGCAGAACAATTTATGGCGATAAACGACTTGTCGTTTCTTACTGAATTTTGATGTATAAAATTCGCTAAATGTTCTTTCCCCGTGCCGCTTTCTCCATAAATTAAAGTTGTTACTTGATCAGCTTTAGCAATCATTTCAGCTCTGTCGTAAATTGTTTTTAATGTATCTGTAATTAAATATTCTTCCTTATGTTTTACGACACTCTCTTCTTTTATCACACTTCCACTAGGAATAGTGGATTTTAAAATCTGCATTTGTAACAATTCAGCTTTCCCAGTTTTAGAATGATTTTGGGGACGAACTTGAAATAATCTAGTGTTTAACAAACCTGACGCATGAATCAAGTACCATGAAATTTGCATTGCAGAGGTGCCAGGAGAATAAAATATATTTATGTCATCGTCTTTGCATTCCCTAAGTAATAAGCTTTCTACTTTGGTTTTTATTTGAGGGATATCAATTACATCTGTAACGTCCAAATATCGAGTCTCAATAGTTCGACCAGGATATTTTACGCTTAAAACAGTCCTTAGTTTTTCCACATATAGATCAGGATTATCTCCTTTCTCCGACGACAAAATAATATGTCTGTCATGGTCAAAGAAATCTTTGTGAAAATTAAAAGTAGGGCCATTTTCATTGATTCCATTAATCTGGTTTTTCGACGGGTTTCTGGTAAAATCATGCATGGTGGCAATCCATGAAATTAATGTTTTCATATCATTTTTTGATAATTATAAATCAAATATTGAAATAATTATTAACAAAAACAAGCTAAAATCGCTAAAATTTCACATGGCATGAAATTAGCTCTATGGGGAGTAATTAAATTAGAAAGGAGGTGTATAAAAAATGACAAAGAAAATGGCAACATATAGAGATGCAGGGACAGGGAAGTTCGTGACAAAAAGTTACGCGGATAAGCATCCAAAAACAACTGTAAAGGAAACAGTAAAAAAGTCCAAATAAATTCTCGGAGTTTTCTAGAAAGATAATTCCATTTTTAAACAGTAAATTTTTTAGAATATGGCAATAATAATCACTTACGACATTCCTTCCAAACATCGGGAATTCAAAGAAAAGATGTTTGAATTGGGTTACAAACAGGTTTTCAAAGATCAAAAAGGATTTGACGTACACTTACCAAACACAACTCTTTTACATCAGACAAAGACGGCGGCAGAAGCAAGAGATGATGCCAAAAGGATATGCTCAATCTTAAGCATCTCGCTTGAAAGATGCATATCGAGTCAATTTGGCCCAGATTGGGCAGCTATTTATGGAACACCATTAAAATAACAGTTATATGGAGAAAAATAAAAAATTCAAAATACTCTCTATTGACGGAGGAGGGATAAGAGGTCTTATCCCTGCCAAAGTCCTGGCCGAGTTAGAGGAAGAATTACAAAAGGAAGAACCAGACAAACCACTACATGAACATTTCGATCTTATTTGTGGGACATCTACAGGAGCAATCCTTGCAATAGGTCTTGCATTGGGTATTCCTGCTAAGGAGTTAGCCAATTTCTATGAAGATAATGCAAAAATTATCTTTCCGAGATTTATCTTTCGTTTTCTACCTCGCAAAAGTAGAGCATTCTTTAATGCAATCTATAGTAATAAGCAATTACTGAAAAAGCTAAGAGAGGTATATGCAGAAGCAAACGGTGGCAGAGATCCTCTGATGAACGATCTTAAAAATAAGGTATGCATACCTGCATTTAATGGAAATGATGGTGCTATTAATGTTTTCAAAACCAAACATCATCCAGAATACAGAAGAGACTATAAACTCCCGGCATATCATGTAGCGATGTCGAGTGCGTCTGCGCCGGTGTATTTTCCGCCCCACACCTTTTCATTTAAGAACGAGTTTGGAGAAGGAACTAATATCAATATGATCGACGGCGGGATATTCGCTAATAATCCTGCATTGATTGGCGTCTTCGAAGCGACTGATAAACTTGATATCTCTATCGGAGACATAGCGATCTTATCACTAGGTACAGGCCAAGGAAAACAAATAATAAAACGCTCGTGGCGTCCAAAGAACGTATTTGATTGGTTATTTCCGAGCCCCAAGTTAGTCGATTTGGTATTAGACACACAAGCGCAGATCACTGAACAATATCTTCTCTTCTTGCAACGCGCTCTGAGCAAAATAGGGAATACATTCAGTCATTTACGTATCCAGTATGATATGAAAGGTGACAACATAGAATTAAACTCCTCCAAAAAGAAACAGATAGATAGAATGAAGTCTATTGGGGAGGAATTAGCAAAAAATAGATTAACAGAAATTTTAACTTTTTTAAAACAATAACAAAATGGCAAACTGTCACAATTTATTTCAGGATTATCATGGTAATATATCCATAGGTTCGAAAAAGAACGAGAAAATGAAAAATTCGAAAGAAGGTCTTCGAAAAAGAATTAGGGAATGGTTTAAAGCAAATCATCCCGAGTATGTACCATATTTCTATATACAAGGATCTTATAAGATGAAAAACGGCATCCGCACAACGGAAGATATCTGTGATTTAGATGATGGTATATATTTCTTTCGTGCGCCAGATGTAACTGCATCAACCCTTAAAGATTGGGTTAGACAAGCTGTAGATGGTTATACTAATGTTGCTGCCGAGAATCGCAAAAAATGCATCCGCACTATTTTTTCAAATGATTATGAAATAGACCATCCAGTCTATTGTAAAGAGGATGGCAAAGAATACCAGATAGCAGTCAATGGGATAGGTTTTGAAGATAGCGATCCTAAGGCAGTAGTAACTTGGTTTGTTTCCAAAAAGGATAAAGATGGCCGATTATTACGAAACGTCAAATATCTTAAAGGATGGGCTGACAATCAAAGTTTTAAAATGCCTAGTGGTTTAGCTCTGACTATCTTAGCTACTAATGCTAAAGAATTAATTGTTTTAAATGAGCGTGATGATATTACAACACGTGATATTCTTAAGGAAATCAAAAAAGAGCTGAGTAAAGATTTTAAATGTATAGTCCCTGCTGTACCGAATGATAATTTACTGGAAAACTATGCAAACAAAGAAAAGTTTTTAGAGGCACTGGATAAATTCATAGCGGATGCAGACTCTGCAATTCGTAATACTAATCAAAAAGAAGCCAGCAAACTATGGCGTAAAAATTTAGGTGATAGATTCCCTATCGGTGAGGATAAAGAAGAAAATCTCTCTTATAGTGCAGCAGCAGCGGGTGCAGCAACTTCATATCCATTTTGTTATGAATAAGTCATACGATAAATTCGCTAAAGAAGCACTTGAAGCTATCAGTAATTTTCCCGATTTACGATTACGTATTCGGGAGGATTCTCTTCCATACCTCGCTGGTAATCTCATTCTTTTAGATGAGAATGATGTGATGTATGATGAATATTCTATAAGAATAGAATGCCCGAACGACTACTCAAATAGTTTTCCTTTAGTATATGAAACAAACCAACGATTACCGCACAATATTGATTGGCATATTTATGGGGATGGTCATTTTTGTATCTGTACACCCATTGAAGAGTACGTTTACTGTGCAAAAGGAATTACGCTTACCAGTTTCATCCAAAATCAAGTTCTTCCTTATTTGCATAATCAGAGTTTTAGAGAGAAAGAGGGTTATTTTCTCAATGAAAGATCCCATGGCTCGATGGGAATCTTAGAATCTCTATATGATATTTTACATGTTAATGATTTAATGAAAGTCTATTCTATACTTGTGTATATTTATAAAAACAGTAAGCCATCACGTACCTCAAAATGTTTTTGTGGAAGTGATAAAAAGTACAGGCATTGTCATAAAGAAGCATATGAAGTTCTAAAAAGCATTGGTCAAGAGAGGTTGTTAGGAATTATCTCATACTTAAAAAAACTTCACAGCATCTAACAGACCACTACGATTCACACTAGACAAAAAATTAACTCCAATATTGACAATCTCTATATCTACTCTATTTCACTTAATTATTTAATCCCAGATTACACAATAGAAATTTCAAATTGAGTATCCGATTATATACATGCCTGATGTCACTCGTCAAACCCAGCTTGCTGTCCAAAATCTCAAAAGCTCTTCCTTAATTGGTACTGAATCTTTCTATCGTTACTTTAAGGATCAGTATATGATCGATATAGATAGAATACCACCTGTTGTAGGTATCTTTATTTATTTCATCTTTAAACCTTTTCTAATACCTCATTTAATAGTTGTCGCATTTCCTCCAATTCACGTTTCTTGTCTGTCGTTTTTTCCCTGTTTGCCTTCACTTACTGTTCAAGTGAAGCGTAACTGCCCCTAAGAAATAAGGCTCACGATGCATTTCTATTGATAGGAATGTTCAATAACCTTTCTAAATCCTCAGCAAAAAAATCGACATTTGTTCGGGCGAGGCTACAAAAAAACAAACCCTTAAATATCAATTGTTTGAGTTTTTTTTATTGATGTGATTTTAGTAAAAAAAATAGACCAAAATAAAAAAGTGAGGAATTGGAGTGAGGAATCTTCTCCAAATATTTTTATTTCAACAGCCCCTTTTTCAACTATTAATAAAATTTGAGGGCCTATATAATATGGCTCCAATACCTTTGTAGTTGAATGTGATGTTAATAATCCTGTTTCTTTTTGCACGACTTGATACATCCAAGTGATATTGGATTTGGAACTAGCTACTTTGAATGCAACAATTGAAACGGAAAGGTTGAATTTTCTAAAAGCAAATTCTTCAAGAATATACATCGCTTTACTAGGACAATTGGCTGCACTCAAAGACTATGATTGCAGTAAAGGTTTATCGGTGTGATTGCACCTAAACTTGCAACTCAAATAATTCATTCTCAAATATTGGAAAATCTAAAGGAAGAAATTGAAAAAAAGAATAGATGCAATTAAAACCAAAAAATATACTCACATTGATTATTTTGAGGGTTTAACAGAATTACCTACTGAGGAATTAAAAAAACAACAAATAGAATATGAATAAAAGAGCTATAAAGTTCCCCAAAATGCTATAGCTACACTTCAAAAAAACAAAGAAATGCTTATTGAAGGATATTTCCCTTGAAGAACTTTCTTTCGCAGTCGACCAAGTATTTGTTTACTGGGAAGATTTGGCAGCAATTATAATTGACTTTCCAAAAATAGTCAAAGAATGGTCAAATAAAAGTTATTTAGAACTTGACAAAAGTTTATCTATTAAACCATTAGACAAGGAACTTGCAGAAAGGTTTGCACAAAAAAATCAAACAATATCTGATTGTAAATCTATTTTAAAATCTTTAATAGACAGATTTTATACTCAAACAACTTTTACACGTGTGAGCAACTACATAATCATTAAAGACCTTGAAAAAGGATTCACTGCCGATAAAATTCCTTCTGGTGGTATTGTGTTAGATTCCAGTCATTGTATTGCTACTCTGTATAATGAAATACTTCTATCACACGACCAGCATTTAAATGCTTCAGTTGACTACTGGTTCAAGCAATTAAAAAAAGATGCTCGATTATTCAGAGAGACAGCAAAAAATTTAAACTAACTAAAACGACAAGTTGAAAATAGACTTAAGCACAGTTAGAATAATCGCATTAACAATCTATATATGAAACAATTGTAAGATATTATCTCGTTCATAACTTAATTGTTCAGTTTTTCATTTGAAATTGCGGTTATAAGTTTTACAATTTTCTTACATGATCTACCAATTAAGATTTTGTTCTTTACTAAAACTCCACTCTAAGTTAATAGATCCAACTTACTGAAGCTGATTTACGGAACAATCGTTAGGAACAAAAAAAAATACGAAAAATACTGTATTTTAGAAAAATTATTATAATTTTATGATGTATTTTTTTTCATAAAATAAATACATCAATTAAAAAATAGGTAATGTATATTTTATAAATAGAATCTTAATATGAAGATTATTCAAAGTTTTTGGAGCGGAGGTAGAAAGGATATTTTAGAAGATAGCTTCGGTTGGGTTTCTCCAAAATACCATCTGATGGGATGGGCTCTCAGCGTGCATTTACTGTCAAAGCATTATAAAGTAGAATTATATACCGACAAAGTTGGATATGAACTTTTGATAAATAAACTTAAATTGCCATATGCAAAAGTTCATGTCGTGATGGATGATCTCAATAAATATGATAAAAACTTATGGGCTCTAGCAAAAATTTATGTGTACTCTCTACAGGACACCCCTTTTTTGCATATTGATGGCGATGTTTTCATATGGGAAAAATTCTCAAAAGAACTTTTAAACGGGAGACTTATTGCCCAAAATCTTGAATCTTCTACACTGTACTACGAAAGCAACATGAAAGATCTTGAGAAGCATCTACCTTATTTTCCTGATGAGATAATAAAAGACAGAGAGAATATAAAAACTATTTATGCCTCAAATGCAGGAATATTAGGAGGAAGCGATATTGTTTTTTTTAAAGACTATACAAAAAAAGCTTTTGAATTCGTAGATAGAAATTATGAGCATTTAAACAAAATTTCCGCATGGAATTTCAATATCTTCTTTGAACAGTATTTATTCTATTGTTTAGCAAAGAGTATAAAGATAGAATACTTATTCCCAGAAATAATTGAAGATAATGGTTATAAAGGTTTTGGTAATTTCGAAGATGTTCCACATACGCGCACATTCCTTCACCTGTTAGGTACATTCAAAACTGACCTAACCACATGTGAAAAGATGGCTTTAGTACTTTTAAACGAATTTCCTAATACATATTTAAATGTCCTAGAAGTTTTTGGCAATAAAGAGGCCCAATTTTATTCTGATAAACTTGTAGGCAAAACTTTCGATAATATTAATTTTGCATCATATTTTAGGTCAGAACCATTACTAAATAGGTTTTATAAAACAGGCAAACTGATGCGTCAAATACATCAAATCCAAAAAAAAGAATCAAATTTACCTGCTATTTTCGGATCAATGGAAACTATTGAAGATGAGGTAGTGCTCTTAAAGAATCCTGAACTTGAAAAAACTTATGAATTAGAGAAAAATATATGCAATTATTTAAGCTCGTTGGATCAGGTTGATATCGATATTCTAATGGAACGCAATCTTAGTCTAATTCCTAAATTTTCATCTTTTTTCAATAATGCCATTGACTTTAACTCTATTTGCGTTAAAGCGGAACCAGTCGCAAAAATCCTTAATGCTCCATACCTGTATAGTGATGACTTTAATTTGTTCGAGGAAGAACCAGCTGATAAAGAGCTTTCAAGACTCATAATTGCAAATATCGGCAGTCCGTATTATTCGGAAATAATTATTGACGATTTAGAAGAAGTTATTTTAGAAGAATTATTTAATAAGAAAATCTGATTCTCCGCAAACACACCTAATATTTTTAGTATATTAGCGCTCAAAAAGCAGGGATTATGAACATATTCAGT
>NZ_JBDLZX010000012.1:0-111353 GCF_040045115.1 Flavobacterium adhaerens
ACAGACGGTATTTTGGAGACAAACTCTTTGACAGACTAGTAATTGCGAATATAACAGGTGCATAAACGGATAATCAGTAATTATTTACTTGCTGCAAACTCTCTTCACCACTATTGAATTTGCCAATATCAAATAGAGCCCAAGTTAAATTAAGATTTGTAAAAGCCAACTTCGAAGAATCGGAAATTATTTTACCATACTCAATCGCTTTGCGGTAATATAAAATCCCTTTATTATAATCCTTTTTTTCAAAACAATACATATTCCCCAGATTATTATTAACCCTTTGTTTCAATGTATCGTTTTGAGTATTATTTGAATACAATAATGCTTTTTCGTAGTAAAAAATAGCCTTGTCATATTCGGCCAAAGAATTAAAATTTGCAGCAACTGTATTGTAGTTTTCAGCTATAAAACTATTGTCTTTTATAGCAACAGCTTTCTGCAAAGCCAACCTTGAAACCAAAAGTGATTTTTCGAAATCACAAGACTCCCTATGTTTGATTGCAGAAAAAGTTAATTTTTTAATTTCACTATGTGTAGGTAATCGAATTTGCCCATTTAACCATGTACTAGTAAAATTAAACCATAATATAAAAATTAAAACTATCCTTATTTGGGGCATAATAGATGTTGTTTTTTCAAATATACTATAAAATAGATTGCTTTATAGCTTTTTTATTGAGAATATTTTAAAAAACCTTTTTCAAATAAAAAACAAAAGCAGTTGTCTATCTTGAGCCAACTGCTTTATTTAAAATATTTTACAACCCTTTTTCTGGTATTAAAATAAAAAAATGATTGAAAGACAGAAAGTCATTTAATTTTCTTCTTCCCATTTGCCAACTACCGATGTCGCAAGTGCATTTCCTAACACATTTGTTGCACTTCTAAACATATCGCAAAAATGGTCGATTGGTAATATTAGTGCAATTCCTTCAATTGGAATATCAAACATTCCGCAGGTAGCTGCCACAACAACCAAACTTGCTCTAGGAACACCAGCAATACCTTTGCTAGTCAACATCAAAACGAGAAGCATTGTAAATTGTGTTGGATAATCTAAATGAATACCATAAGCTTGTGCAATAAAAATTCCTGCAAAAGTCATATACATCATACTTCCATCTAGATTAAACGAATATCCAAGTGGCAACATAAAAGATACTATTTTATCTTTTACACCAAAATTCTCCAATTCTTCTGTCAATTTCGGGAATACTGCCTCAGAACTTGTTGTACCAAAAGCGATAATCAGTGGTCCTACAATACGCTTTAATAACGCTTTCATTCTTGTTCCTAGAAAAATATAGCCTACAGCGATCAAAATAACCCAAAGCGAAGCAATTCCCACTAAAAAGGAACCAAAAAATTTGAAATATGTAATTATTAAATCTTGAAAATCTCGAACCGCAAAAACACCTGCTATGGCTCCAAAAACACCAATGGGTGCAAATTTCATCACGTAATTCACCATTTTGAGAATAACATGAGAAACAACTTCAAACAAATTGGTCACAGGCTTTCCTTGATCGCCCATTGAAGCTACTGCCAATCCAAAAAATATTGAAAAAATTACAATTTGTAATATTTCATTCGTTGCCATTGCCTCAAAAAGACTTTTAGGAACGATGTGTTCTACAAAATTATCAAAAGATAAATTTTGAGTTTTGGACGTTACATCCGATGCACTAGCCAAATCAACATCTGACAAATTCAAACCTACACCAGGCTCAAGTACATTCACATAAAACATCCCAATCAACAACGAAATAAATGAAGCGGTAAAAAACCATCCCAAAGCTTTCCCTCCAATTCTTCCAACAGCTTTTATATCCCCTAACTTTGCAATTCCAACGACTAAAGTAGTTAATACTAATGGAGCAATAATCATTTGCACTAATCGAATAAAGATTGTTGCCAACATTTTGATTTTGCTACTAAATTCTTGAGCCGCCTCAGTTGCTACAGAATTATGAATTGCAACTCCTAATAGCGCTCCTAAAAGCATTGCAATAAGTATTTGACCTGTTAATCCTTTAAAAAAGGAAGTTTTTGGGGTTTCATTTATAGACATTTTATTAATTTCAAGGTTAAATTTCAATATTTAGCTCGTCAAAATACTGAATATGCTTTTCATTTTTTTTAGAAAAGCTACTTGCATTGAAATTACAATCAATTACAAATACGTTTTATTCAAAAGGAAAAAATCTGCCAAAACAATAGCAGCCATTGCTTCAACAATAGGTACCGCCCTTGGAACTACACATGGATCATGACGTCCCTTTCCAATCATTTCGGTAATATTCCCTTGATTATCTAAAGATTCTTGCTTTTGCATTAAAGTAGCAACTGGTTTAAAAGCAACTCTGAAATAAATATCCATTCCGTTACTTATACCGCCTTGAATTCCTCCAGAACGGTTCGTTTTGGTAGTTCCATCAGGATTGTATAAGTCATTATGTTCACTTCCTTTCATTTTTACACCTTCAAAACCACTTCCAAATTCAAAACCTTTTACAGCATTGATAGACAGCATGGCTTTCCCTAATTCGGCATGCAATTTATCAAAAACAGGTTCTCCTAAACCAATTGGCACATTTTGAATTACACAACTTACAGTTCCTCCTACTGTATCTCCTTCTTTTCGAATTTGACGAATGTATTCTTCCATCTCTGCTGCAGATTTTTCGTCTGGACAACGCACTGGATTGCTCTCTATTTTAGAAAAATCCAATTCCTGATAAGGAGTATCCATAAAAATTGGTCCTACAGACGAAACATAGGCATTGAATTTTATCTCAGGCAACATTTGTTTCGCAATAGCTCCCGCCACTACTCTACTAGCCGTTTCACGAGCCGAACTACGTCCTCCGCCTCTATAATCTCTTACACCATATTTTTTTTCATACACATAATCGGCATGACTTGGTCTGTAATTATCTTTGATATGAGAGTAATCGTCTGATTTTTGATTGGTATTTGGGATAATAAATCCTATTGGAGTTCCTGTCGTTTTTCCTTCAAAAATCCCGGATAAAAATTGTACATCATCTGGCTCTTTTCGTTGGGTAACAATAGCCGATTGTCCAGGTTTTCTTCTTGTCATTTCGAGCTGAATTGCATCAAAATCTAATTCAATTCCAGAAGGGCAACCATCAATAATTCCTCCTAATGCTTCCCCGTGTGATTCTCCAAAAGTGGTTATTCTATATAGTGTTCCGTAACTATTTCCTGCCATTTTTAAAAAGTTTTTGGCAAATGTAAGTTTTATGAATTAAACTAAAAATTATAAACAGCTATTATTTCACATAATATCGTAACAAATCTTTAAGATCGAAAGGTAAGTAAGCAATAATCTCTAAAATTGATAATTAATCCAACAATACAATCTCTTCTTGTTATCAAATTTAGTTTTAAAAATATTACTGTCTGGTAAAACTTTTTAAAAACTTAGCTAAGTATTGAATTCGTTCATCTCACAAAATTTTCCTGTAATAGAGCTTGGCTTTGGATGTTTCTCACAAAGTCACAGAGCCATAAAGAAAATCCTAAAAAATTGCGTCTTAGTACCTTTATGAGAGTATAATTTTGTAAAATTTGTATAAATAGAAACTTTGCCAAAAATTACTTTAAAAAGTTTTTTTTACTGGACAATAATATTTTGAAAACAAAAACAGTAGCAAACCAAAGCTCACTACTGTTTGAAAATTGTATGGTCAATAATCCAAATCCTTTTGGGAAAATCACAACAGTTATTGGTATTTGTTAATTGCCTTTTGATATAAGTCTTCATAAATTGGCAAAACATTTTTTATATCAAATTTTTCTGCTACTTGCAAAGCATTCTTTTTAAACTTTTCGAGTTTGTTTTTGTCTTTTAAAATTTTCAAAGCATTTTTAGCCATTTCGTCAACCTCTCCAACATCGCTCAAATAACCAGAGACTCCATTTTCATTAACCTCTGGTAAACCTCCTGAATTACTCGAAATCACTGGAACTCCACAGGACATTGCTTCAAGAGCAGCCAAACCAAAACTCTCCGTTTCTGAGGGTAACAAAAACAAATCGGTTAGACATAAAATACGATCGATTTCATTACTATTTCCAAAAAAAATCACTTTATCTTCAATTCCGTACTTTCTACATAATTTCTCTGCTTTTTCTTTTTCTGGGCCATCACCAACCATCATTAATTTAGCAGGAATCTCTTTTTGAATTTTGTAGAATATCTTAACTACGTCTGGAATTCTCTTTACTTTTCTAAAATTACTGATATGCGTTACTATTCTTTCATCAGGATTTGCCATAACAGAGCGATTACAAGGAATAGTAGGATCATATTCATTTTTATCCAATTCAATAAAATTGGGTATCACCTGAATTTCATTTTTTATTTTAAACAATTTCAAAGTATCGTCTTTCAAACTTTGAGAAACAGAGGTCACATAATCCGATTTATTGATACTAAAAGTAACTGCGGGTTTGTAAAAAGGGTGATTGCCAACCAATGTAATATCGGTTCCGTGCAAAGTTGTTACCATCGGAATATCAATTCCTTCATCTTTTAGCATTTGTTTAGCCATATACCCAGCATAAGCATGAGGAATTGCATAATGTACGTGTAATAATTCTATTTTATACAACTTAACCATATCGACCAATTTGCTAGACAAAGCCAATTCATACGGTTGAAAATGAAATAAAGGATATTCTGGAACAATCACTTCGTGATAATGTACATTCGGATTTAATAATGCCAATCGTACTGGCTGTCTATACGTAATAAAATGAATATCGTGACCTCTTCTTGCTAATTCCAAACCTAATTCTGTTGCTACAACTCCACTTCCTCCAAAGGTTGGATAACAAACAATTGCTATTCTCATAAATATATTATTGGATTTTTGTTGATTATACTCTTTATGCAATCTCTTACATCTAACCGAAATATAAATCACTTTTAAGTCTAACGAAAATAAGGAGATTAGACTGGTTTTAAATCAAAAAAAAGTTAAATTTAACAGTTGATAAAATCAAGATTGCCGAAAAAACAAATTATTCCCAAAGCTTTTTTTGGTGCTTTCCTCGCTTCTTATTAATCCATTTATTTAGTTTATAACTTAAAAAAGCCGAACCACTACCAACAATAGCGCCGACCAAAACATCCGACGGGTAATGTACTCCAAGATGCATTCTTGAATACCCAACAGCACTTGCCCATACAAAAGAAGGGACAACTACATACCATTTTGGATATATCATACTCAAAGATGTTGCTGTCGCAAAGGCTAAAGAAGTATGAGCTGATGGAAATGAATAACTAGATTCCTCTGTAACATTATCTAAATCAGGATATGTCACATAAGGCCTTTCACGCTTGGTTATACTTTTTAATGCTACCGAAATAAATGCAGAAGCGGCTAAACTTTCACCAATAAAAATAGCCTTTCTTGTTGAAGTACTATCCTTTTGAATCAAACCAATTGTATAAACTATTACTGGAGCTCCAATACAAACAGGAAATGCACTATTAGTAATGCCTTCCATAAAAGGATCTATATGTGTATTTCGATCAAGATTTACATCTCTTAAAATATCAATATCTAAATTTTGAGCATTCGAGTACGAAAAACAAAATAACGACCATAGAAGTAAAATGATTTTACGCATCTTGAAGGAACAATTTTATTAAAAAAATCTACTGTGCCAACTATCTGCTGCAGGAACTTCCCAAGCAACATTAAATTCTTCAATATTATTAACCAAGTTATTAAAGACAATTGTGTTTTCGGTAACTGCTTTATCTTTAACCATTTTTTTAAACTCTATTAATGGTTTATGAGCAATATGCTCCCCTACTTTGAAAGTAACATTCATTTTATCTAACAAATCGACATCGTATTTTTTTTCTAAGCTCTGAATAAATTCAACAGAAGAATCTATAGAACATCCTGTAGCAGCCTGAACTTCTTGATTTACAGCCAAAATTATAAATCGATTGTATTTTAATAAATAGGAAGACTCCAGACTAGTTCCGTGTGCAGCCCATTCGTTAAGAAATGACTGCAAATCATTTTCAATTTCAGAAAACTCGGCATCCGAAAATTTTCGATTGGATTGATAAATCCAAACCCTAGATTCTACTGGTAAATTTTCAAAAGGAACGTACATAATAATTTTATTTTTTAGGGTTATGCTGTTTGACTGTGATATGAATTACAAATCTTGTGCATTAGCAATCAATTCGGCAATATCCATTACTTTCACATCGCCTTCTCTTTCTTTGTTTTTTACGCCATCTGTCAACATCGTATTACAAAAAGGACATGCAGCAGCAATGATATTAGGTTGTGTTTCTAGAGCATCTTCTGTTCTTTCTACATTGATTTCTTTGTTTCCAGATTCAGCATCTTTAAACATTTGCGCACCACCCGCTCCGCAGCACAAACCATTTGCTCTAGAACGTTTCATCTCTGTCAACTCAACATCCAATTTTTTGATTAAGTCTCTAGGTGCCTCATAAACATTATTAGCTCTACCTAAATAACAAGGATCGTGAAAAGCAATTTTTTTTCCTTTAAACTGTCCTCCTTCAATAGTTAATCGTCCAGAATCTAATAATGATTTAAGAAATTCGGTATGGTGAACAACTTCATAATGACCTCCCAGTTCTGGATATTCATTTTTCAATGTATTGAAACAATGCGGACAAGCTGTGACAATTTTTTTAGCTTCATAAGCATTCAAAACCTCAATATTCATCATGGCTTGCATTTGAAACAAAAATTCATTTCCGGCTCTTTTGGCTGGGTCTCCTGTACAACTTTCCTCTGTACCAAGAACAGCAAATTCAACATTGGCGCGGTTCAAAATTCGGACAAACGCTTTTGTAATTTTTTTTGCTCTATCGTCAAAACTTCCTGCGCAACCTACCCAAAACAAAACTTCAGGTTGTTTTCCTTGAGCCAGCATTTCAGCCATTGTTGGCACTATTAAATTTTCTGACATAACTATTTATATTATTTTACAAAAATCGAGAGTATCGAATTTGTACATTTTTTATTTTATCACCTAGAATTAATTCTCGTTTTTCCAATTTAAACGATCTTGTTGGCTATACTGCCAAGGAGCTCCATTATTTTCAATATTAGACATCATGGCATTCAGCGGCATTGGTGCTGCACTTTGTTCCATAACCAGATAACGTCTCATATCCATAATAATAGAAAGTGGACTAATATTTACTGGGCATTCTTCTACACAGGCGTTACAAGAGGTACACGCCCACAACTCTTCGGGAGTGATATAATCGTTTAATAGTGATTTATTATCTGGAACAAATACTCCTTTATTGGTATCGATATTACGTCCTACCTCTTCCAATCTATCTCTAGTATCCATCATAATCTTACGCGGAGACAATTTCTTTCCTGTTTGATTTGCAGGACATGAAGATGTACAGCGACCGCACTCAGTGCAAGTATAAGCATTGAGTAATTGAACCCAATTTAAATCCTGTACATCGCTGGCACCAAATTTTGTTGGAGCAACGTTTTCAGAAACTGGCACAGCGGCAAATGGGTCTGCATTGGGATCCATCATTAGTTTTACCTCGGCAGTAACCGAAGCCAAATTATCAAACTTGCCCTGAGGGTTTAAATTAGCAAAATAAGTATTAGGAAAAGCCAATAAAATATGAAGATGTTTTGAATAATATAAATAATTCATAAAACATAAAATCCCAACAATATGCAACCACCAAAAAATTTCATTGAGCAACAGTACCAATTCGTTTGACATCCCATTAAAAATTGGAGCAATATATTGACTAATTGGAAAAGAACCTGCTTTGATAAAGTGAGAATAGCCTCCTGGAACATTTTGCAAATGAAAATCGGATGCATTCATTAACAAAAACAAAGTCATCAAAATCATCTCAAAATACAAAATGTAATTGGCATCATTTTTAGGGAAACCATTTAAATCTGGATTAAAAAGACGTTTCAGCTTTATAATATTTCTTCTTATCCAAAAAGTAACCACAGCAACAAGTACTAATAATGCTAATACTTCGAAAGAACCAATTAAAACATCGTAAAGCATACCCATAGGAGCAAAAACTCTATGAGTTCCAAATAAACCATCAATAATAATTTCTAATAATTCGATATTAATGATAATAAAACCAACATAAACAAAAAAATGCAATATCCCAGCTACTGGGCGCTTTACCATTTTAGATTGCCCAAGAGCAATCATTGTCATATTACGCCATCTGGCTTTTGAATTGTCGTTACGATCAACTGCAATACCGAGATTGATATTTCTAATGATTTTTTTAATATTCAAATAAAAATATCCAAAGCCGATGATGAGAATAATAGCAAATAGAAGTGAACTAAGATAAGTCATACTACTAGTTTTTAGCTTTTGTTATAGTATCAGTAGGAGCTACATAAGGTTTATTTTTTTTACCAAAAAACGACACATTTACATATCGTGTAGGATTTAATCTAACATCTTGCAAAAGCAATTCTAATTCTTTAGATGTTCTTTCTAAATTTTGGTACAAAGCCTCGTCTTTCATTAATTTCCCCATAGATCCCTTACCAGAATCTATACCAGCCATAATTCCGTCAAGTTTGTTCAATGTAGAGTTTAAACTTTTGACCGTTGTACCTAAATCAGCCTTGTTTAAAGAATCAGAAATTTTCACAAAATTATCTGATACTTTATTAAAATTAGACACAACACCTTTTAACTGACCTTTATTTTCCTCAAGAATAATATTAGCATTCGAAGCTACTTTATGAAATTGCTCCATGGTAGCACTCAACTCGGTCAAGCTTTTTTTCAAATCAGCTTGTCCTTTTGCATCCAAAACTGAATTAAAACTTACAATTAATTGATCGGCACTTGTCATTAATTTTTCAAGTTTTGCCATAACGGGTGTGACTTTTTCTCCAACAGAATCCATCAAACCAGCATCGACACCGCCTTTTAGATAATCACCACTTTCAATTATATTTTTATCCGCAAAATTAGGATGTATCGCTACTTGCTTGTCTCCCAAAAGACCAGCTCCATAAATCGCAGCTGTACTTGTTTTGGATATTGGAAAGTCAGTCTGAATTTGTAATTCTACTAACAAACTTCCTTTCTCTGTAATTGTAATTGTTTTAACCTTTCCAACTATCAATCCATTTATGGTTATAGGTGCCGAAGGTGCAAGTCCTTCAACATTCTCGTATTCAACATAAATTTTTTTATACTTATTGAATAAGTCTTTTCCCTTTAAAAAATTATATCCCCAGATGAATAACAAAATTGATGTTATAACTAATATTGCAGTCTTTATTTCTCTTGTAATTTTCAAAATTTTTATTTTTTTTATTTGGGTAAAATTAATATAAATATTCGATTATAGTTTTATTTCAATGCCTCTTGGATACTGATTTTTTTTCCGTTTTTAAAAGCAATTAAAAAAGCCGTATCATAACCTTTTGATTTTGCTTCATTTAATTTAACTCTCGCTTCTTCAATATCAGATGATTCACCATATAAATATTTATAAACATTATCTTCAAACACTACAGAAACATCTTTCAATCCTTTAAAATTCCATGGTTCTAATGCTATTTTATTTTTACTAGCAGAAAGTTGAATTTTATAAATGGAACCTATAGTATCTTTCTTTATAACCGCTTTAGTAGTATCGATTGTTTCGGAGGTTTTTACGGGATTTTCTTTTAATATTTGCGAAGGTTTCTCTCCAAAAGTTTCGGCAGCCCCATCACCAAAGTATTCTTTTTTGTAACTTATAATAGCATCTGCAATGGCTTTTGCAACATCGTTTTGTCCTTGCTCAGAATTTAGCAAGTCTCCCTCTGTTGGATTAGAAATAAAACCTGTTTCTATTAAAACTCTTGGCATATATGCTTTATGTAGCACCATAAAAGGGGCTTGTTTTACTCCTCCATGACGTAACTTTTTGCCCAATAAAGCAAAAGCATCTTCAACTTTACTTGCCAATGAAATACTATTTTCAAGATACTCTTCTTGCATCAAAGTCATACCGATCATAGTCTCGGGAGAATTCGGATCGAAGCCTTCGTATTTTTGCTTGTAGTCTTTTTCAAGGGTAATTACGGCATTCTCTTTTTTGGCTGCTTCTAGATTTGAAGCAATTTTATTCATCCCCATCACATAAGTCTCGGTACCGTCTGCTGCTGTATTTTTATTAGCATTACAATGTATTGATACAAAAATATGCGAATCGGCTCTATTGGCAATATTGGCACGTTCTACCAAATCAATAAACACATCTGTTTTTCTTGTATAAATTACATCGAAATTTGGCTGCGCTTCTAATATTTTACCCACTTTAAGTACAATAGCCAAAGCAATATTTTTTTCAATTCTACCACTATATACTGCCCCAAAATCATGAGCACCATGACCTGCATCGAGAGTAACTTTGAAATTTGTTGACTGTGCATAAGTATCTACAACCAACATAACTAATAATAAAGTAAAAGCTATTTGAATTTTTTTCTTTACATTCATTTATCTAAATAGTTAATTTAATTAAAAGACATCCTTTATAATTTTGCGATTTGTTTATTTTTGCCAAAAAAAATATAGTAATTTTGCCTCAAGAACATTCTAATCTTCACTTTACAAAAATAGTATTTATACCTTTGCATACAAACTTATTTAATATCGTTTTACTATCGATTTTCCTATCATTGGGTTGTTCTAGTTTATATTCTCAAGACATAAAAAAGAGACAATCGGCAATCCCAGCTAGTAAACAAGAAAGCAAAAATCCTAATACAGAGTCGATTAAAAAAGATTCAATAGCTAAAACCACCAATGATACCATCAAATTAGATACTCTTAAAGTAAAAAAAAGTACTCTAAACGGAATCGTAAAATATAAAGCAAAACAATATACAAAAATGGAGCCAAAGAAAAAGCTCATTACTTTGTATGACAATGCCGAACTGTACTACCTAGATGTTGAATTAAAATCGGGTATTATAGTAATGGATTACGAAAAAAATGAGGTTTACGCTGGTAGAATCAAAGATTCCTTAGGGAACTATACTCAATTCCCAAATTTCAAGCAAGGTTCAAATGAAATCCAACCGGACTCTATTCGCTTTAATTTTAAAACCAAAAAGGCATTAATTTGGAATTCGAGAACATCACAAGGTGAATTTAACGTAAAAGCTGCAATTACAAAAAAAGAAAATGATTCGGTTTACTTTTTAAAAGGAGCCAGATTTACAACTGCAAAAGATGTTGACAATCCTGAATATTATTTTTACACGAATAAAATAAAATTTGTTCCAGGAAAAAAAATCGTTACTGGAGGGACTAATATGGTTATTGCTGGAGTTCCAACTCCAATTTATCTCCCTTTTGCCTATTTTCCTCTATCTAAAGAAACTAGTGTTTCTGGAATTATACTCCCTTCATATAGTGATTCTAATTCCAAAGGATTTTCTCTTCAAAACGGAGGGTATTATTTTGCATTAAGTGATCACTACAACTTGACCCTTACAGGAGATTACTACACTAATGGAAGTTTTGCAATGGCAGCACAATCATCTTATGCAAATAGATATCATTACCAAGGAAATGTAAACATAAGGTTTGAAAACAATATCGTTAGTGAAAGAGGTTATCCTGATTATTCGAAAACAAAAATTTACAACATCCAATGGTCCCACTCACAAGATTCAAAAGCGAGCCCAAACTCAACATTTTCGGCCTCAGTAAACTTAGGTAGTAGTGAATATTTCAAACAAACCATCAACCAAGTCAATGTTGGTTCATCATTAAACAACACACTTAGTTCCTCTATATCCTATAGTACGGTATTTCATACAATACCTGAGAGCAGAATTTCCTTAACTGCTACACATTCGCAAAACACCAATACAAAAGTGATTAATATGACTCTACCAACATTGCAATTTAGCGTAGATCGTATCTATCCATTTGCAATGAATGATGGTGCTAAAAAAGGTTTTTTCAAAAACATCAACCTACAATACAACCTTAATGGTAAAAACAACTTCGTCACAACCGATTCTTTGTTTTTCAAAAAAGAAATGTTTCAAGATGCCGAAATTGGTTTTCAACACTCCATTCCTTTAAGTACAAACTTTAAAGTTTTTAAATACTTTAGTGTTTCAACATCGCTAAATTATGACGAAGTATGGTATTTTAAAACCATAGAAAAACATTACGACAATCAAACAGCGCAGGTTGTCACTACAGAAATACCAGGATTTGATGCTTTTAGAACCTATTCTTCTTCTACCAGTATAGGAACCACCATTTACGGAACTTTTAATTTTGGAGAAGACAAAAAAATCAAATCCATAAGACACGTTATGCGACCTGCCATTTCCCATAGCTACTCTCCTAGTTATGAAAAATATTACGACACCTATGCAATTGACGGCAGTGGAGAAATGCAAAAGGATTATACCCGTTTTGAAGGCGGAATGTATGGTACACCTGGTTTGAACAGTTCAAATTCTTTTGGTTTTAATATCAGTAATACTTTTGAAGCAAAAGTAACAGATAAAGATTCGACCAAAACTGAACCCAAAAAGATAATGCTTCTGAACAACTTAAACATTTCTACCAGCTACAATGCTGACGCTACAACTTTAGCTTGGGCTCCTGTTAGAATAAGTGGAGGAACTCAATTCTTTGATAATAAACTTAGTGCCAATTTTGGAACTACATTAGACCCCTATGCTATTGATAATTCAGGAAACAGAATCAATACTTTCAATATAAACAACGGAGGAAGCCTTTTTAGAATGACTAGCGCCAATTTAACAATGAACTATTCTATATCCAGAAGAGGCGAAAAAGACAATAAAAAGAAAGATTCTCAAGCTCAACGAAATGGTGGTCGAGAGGATGATTTATTTGGTTCAGACATTGACACTGGTAGTTATAGAAAAAACAGTCAGTTTACTGATGAAGATGAAACCGAAGATGTAATAGGAGAATTCTTTAGATCAAAATTACCATGGGACATGACTTTTGCATATTCATTAACCTATGGTAATAATAACAGAGAGAAAAAGATCATTGGAAACTCGATTATGATTTCAGCCAATACTGATTTAACTCCAAAATGGAAAGCAGGTATTTCTACTGGATATGATTTTGTTCAGAACGGAGTTACTTTTACGCAATTGCGATTTGAAAGAGACCTTATGAGTTGGAGAATGGATTTTAACTGGACTCCATTTGGAACAAATGCCACTTGGAATTTTTATATAGGTATAAAATCAGGAATTCTTAGTGATATAAAGTGGGAAAAAAGAAATCAAAATTTCTAACAAATGTTTTAGTAAAACTATAAATCTAACAATTACCATGAAAGCAATAATCTATACAGAAAAAGCACCAGCTCCAATTGGGCCATACAATCAAGCAACTTTGAGCAACAATACCTTGTATATTTCAGGTCAAATTGCCTTAAATCCAACTACAATGGAACTCGTTACAGACTCAATAGAATCTGAAACCCAACAGGTAATGGAGAATTTAAAAGCAGTGCTCGAAGCCGCAGGAATGACTTTTGAAAATGTGGTAAAATCGACAATCTTCATAATGGACATGAATGATTTCGGGAAAATAAACACAGTGTACGGGGGGTATTTTAATGAAAAAACCGCTCCAGCTCGTGAAACGGTTCAAGTGGCTTGTTTGCCAAAAAATGTTAACGTAGAAATATCTATGATTGCGATGCTATAGCATTAATTAAAAGTTGTGCTGTAGCTTCGTTTGTTGCTAATGGTACATTGTGCACATCACAAACACGAATTAGCATATTAACATCGGCTTCGTGAGGGTGGCTAGAAAGTGGATCTTTAAAAAACAAAACCATTTGGGTTTTACCCTCTGCTACCCTTCCTGCGATTTGCGCATCACCTCCTAAAGGTCCAGACAGCATTCTTCTTGTTTTAAAACCAGCTGCTTCAGCTCTACCTCCTGTAGTACCAGTTGCAATAAATTGTATATTATCTTGCTGCAATACTTCACGGTTTTTAATTAGAAATTTTACAATATCTTCTTTTTTTCCGTCATGAGCAATAATTGCTATTTCCATATAATTAACTGTTTGCTATGTGGTACGCAATTAAACCATCGATAGGTCTTCTTAGCACATTACCTAATTGTAATTCGTATTTTTCAAAAATCTCGGCCAATTCATCTTTCAAATAAAAAGCAATTGAACCCACAAAATGAACTGGAACTTCTTTACAATTGTCAAATTGTTGAATATAATTTTTAATAAAAGATTTCATCCCTTTAAAAATTATCTTACGACAAAACGGGTGCTCTTTGTGTTGAATTAAAAATTTAGCAAAAGTTGCAAGATATGCATTAGGATTAGGCTCTTTGTATAATTTATTTTTAATAAAATCTGGTTCTAAATTGTATTCTTTTTCAAATTCAACTGCCAACTCATTAGGCATTTTATTAAAATAATACTTTCTGATTAACTCCTTACCAAAAACATTACCGCTACAGTCATCCATTGCGATGTATCCTAATGACTGAACTTTTTGTTCTAAAACTTTACCGTCAAAATAACTGCAATTAGAACCAGTTCCTAAAATACATACTATCGCACTTTCTCCTTTTGGAGTAGTAGCAAAAACCGCAGCATAAGTATCTTCCTCTACAACTACTATTGCATTTGGAAAATAAGCTTTAAAAACTTCAGAAAGCATAATTTTCATTCTTTCAGTTCCACAACCCGCACCGTAGAAAAATAAGTGTGTAGCCGTATTTTTGCTTTGTAAAATATCAAAACGGTCGTTCAAGCGAGAAACGATTTCGTCACCATTAAGAATTTCTGGATTTAAACCTAAAGTTTGAGTGGTAAACATGACTTTTCCATTATCATCGATTGCAATCCAATCTGCCTTAGTAGAGCCACTATCAACTATTAATTTCATATTATTTGGTTTATATTGGTTATGGTTTTTACATTTCCTTATTTAAAAATATTTAAGGAAAAAAAATACAAAATCCCACTAAAGCAAATTAATGGGATTTTATAAGGGAATATTTATTATTTTAAAGAAGAAATATGAACAGCCAAATCAATTAATTTACTTGAATATCCATACTCGTTATCGTACCAAGATACTAATTTGAAGAAAGTAGAATTTAATCCAATTCCAGCAGTAGCATCTACGATTGAAGTTCTCTTATCAGAAATAAAATCTTGAGAAACAACAGCATCCTCAGTGTATCCTAAAATACCTTTCATTGAAGTTTCAGAAGCATTTTTCAATACTGACATTATTTCTTCGTAAGAAGTTTCTTTTGCTAATTTAACCGTTAAATCTACTGTTGAAACGTCTGCAGTAGGAACACGGAAAGCCATACCTGTTAATTTTCCATTCAAAGAAGGAATAACTTTACCTACAGCTTTTGCAGCTCCTGTTGAAGAAGGAATAATATTGATTGCAGCAGCACGTCCACCTCTCCAGTCTTTTCTAGAAGGTCCGTCAGCTGTCATTTGAGTTGAAGTTGTAGCGTGTACAGTAGTCATCAAACCTTCTACGATACCAAAGTTGTCATTGATAACTTTAGCTAATGGAGCTAAACAGTTTGTAGTACAAGAAGCGTTAGAAACAATTACATCAGATGCTTTTGCTGTTTCGTGGTTTACACCCATTACAAACATTGGAGCATCTGCTGAAGGAGCTGAAATAATTACTTTTTTAGCACCACCTTTGATGTGCTCGTTAGCTGTTTCTAGAGTAGTAAAAATACCTGTACTTTCAGCTACTACATCAACACCTACTTCATCCCATTTTAAGTTAGCTGGGCTTTTTTCAGCAGTTACACGGATGTTTTTTCCGTTTACATACAATTTACCCTCTTTTACTTCAACTGTTCCATTGAATTGTCCGTGAACAGAATCATATTTCAATAAATAAGCTAAGTGCTCAACATCTAATAAATCATTAATTGCTACAACTTCAACATTATCTCTATTAAAAGATTCTCTGAAAACAATTCTTCCAATTCTACCAAATCCGTTTATTCCTAATTTTACTTTTGACATTTTAATTAATTTTAATTATTTTATTATTGTTTTTGATTTTTTTTTACTTAAATAGACATTATATCAGATACTCGAAGTAACTCTCTATCAATTTCCGATTTTCCTTTGATAGCTTGTTCTAACGGAGTCAAAACTATTTTATCTGCTAAAATTCCAACCATATAGTTTGAAGTTCCTTCTAATATACTTTCAACAGCTTTTACACCTAAACGACTAGCTAAAACTCTATCAAAACACGATGGAGCTCCACCTCTTTGCATATGACCTAATACAGAAACACGTACATCGTATTCCGGTAGATTAGAGTCAACATAATCTTTTAGTTCAAAAACTGTTTTACCAATTTTATCTCCTTCAGCAATAACCACGATACTTGAAGATTTACCAGTGGCTTTACTTTTTCGTAATGAATCTAATAAACGATCCAATCCTAAATCTTCTTCTGGAATAAGAATCTCTTCGGCTCCAGCACCAATCCCTGCATTCAAAGCGATATGACCAGCATCACGTCCCATAACTTCGATAAGGAATAGCCTGTTATGAGAACTTGCTGTATCACGAATTTTATCGATTACATCAACAACAGTATTCAATGCAGTATCATAACCTAAAGTATGACTTGTACCAAATATATCATTATCGATAGTACCTGGAATTCCCATTACTGGAAAATCATACTCAGAATTAAAGATTAAAGCTCCTGTAAAAGAACCATCGCCCCCAATAACAACCAAGGCATCGATACCTGCTTTTACTAAGTTTTTATGGGCTTTTGCACGACCTTCTGGAGTTTTAAATTCCAAAGAACGGGCAGACTTTAATATTGTCCCCCCTTTATTGATAATATTATTTACACTTCGGGGTCCAAGTTCTTTAAAATCCCCTTCAATCATTCCTTGATAGCCTCTGTAAATACCAACACATCCTATATTATGAAACGCACATGTTCTTACAACTGAACGAATTGCGGCATTCATTCCTGGAGAATCTCCTCCCGAGGTAAGTACACCTATCTTTTTTATTGTTTTTGACATTATTTTAAGTATTAAAGTGTAAATTTAGCAAATATCCAAGATATTTTTGGGGTGAATTCTAACATTTTAATAAATACATGAAATTCAAACGTTTTCGTTGATAAGTTTTTTCAAAACAAAAAAAACATTATTTTTCAATCATTTTTTTATATAAAATATTTGTTGTGGGATAATTTTTTTCAGCTAAATAATTTCTTAAAAATCAATATATTGATAACTATTTTTTAAATCAAAAAAAATAAAGCCGTTAAAATAATTTATAATCAAATTCTGTTTCTCTTAAAGATTAAAGTTTTCTCCAAATCTATCCAATCATTAATCCTCTTCTGGAAGTAAAGCGTCCTGATTTACTTTTGGCTTAGTTGTATTAGGCGCAGGAGTTTTTGATTTCTTAAAATTAATATTATTTGGATTCAAATTAGAGTCAGCATCTATTTCATTACCAGTAGTAGTACTCTTATTATTTTTATTTAATTTATTTCCTCTAAACATTTTATCCACTAACTCTTTAAAAGTATCAAAATCTACCTCGTACGATATCCCCACTCCTTGAGTATAACCAATATCTTGCCCAATATAATTGATATCATTCTCTTTATTAAAAAAATGGAGATTAAAAGATCCATCTTCATTAATCCTATACTTTATATCGATATCACCAACAATTGAGGACTCATGTACTCCACCAAATGGAACCCCGATTTTACCGTTTATTGTAATTCTTTCATTCACTTTTGATGAAACAATTGCTTCAAATCGACCATCAGTTTGAGAAGTTGGTCTATTATCCGGCGAAACAACATTAAAATTCATCTCAAACTTTTCATCGGTTGAATGCACAATACTTCCCAACATACTTGATGCCGTTTCATACAAACTAGAAGAAACGGCTTGACTGGAACCGTCTTTACTTAAAAAACTACCTGTTGACAATAAATATAAAGCTTGTGTTTGTCTAACATCTTTGTCTGAGAGTTCAGTTTGCAATTCGGATTTTAGAACACTTTTTATGGTCGGGAACTCAATCATAAAATCGGGTTCAGGACGTGTCAAATCGCCATGAATACCAATAACAACTTCAACATCTACTTTTTTATTAATACTAGAATTTTCTACCAAAAGAGCTGGATTAGCCGATGTTGTATATACTGCTTCAAGATTCAATTGTGCTTTCATTGGATTTCCTTCCCAAACAATAGAGCCACCTTTTCGAACATTGAATTTTTTATCAATTAATCCTCCGTATTTAAAATTATACGTTCCATCGTAAGGCAAGAAATCTCCCCACATGTTAAAATTACCGAGTGTATTGATTTTGAACAACAAGGTTCCATTACCTCTACCTTTCATTCCATGTCCAGAATTTCGATCTAAAATAACCTCCACCTCTGCATTTGGTGTGATCTCTAAATCAAAATCTAACTCTAGTCCATTATAATTTTTGGTTTTACTAACAATTCCTTTTTCTAAATTGAATTTTTCTTTTGGAGTTATAAAATGAATAAAACTATTTTCACTAACGCTTTCGGCATCATTTATTGGAATTTTAAGTGTTGTTCCTTTTTCAGATTTAGCATCTACTTTTATAACCAATCCATCTGTTGGACCTTTTATGGTGGCATTTCCATTAATAAATGCTGTCCCAAAATAGGCTGCATCCTCACTATCTTGCGTATCCAAAACAACCAATCTTTTAGAGCTTATTCCTAAATCTAATTTCCAGTCCGAAAAATTTTTATGCTCTATCACCCCATTCAAACTACCAGTAGTTTTATATTTAGTATCGGTCAATGAATTATTTCTAAACAAAAACTTCTCATCGGTCAAATCTATAATTGTCTTGTCTTTCAATGCGTAATCAACATTTAGATAAGGAATACCTAACCCTCCGCCATTTACAAAAAGACGACCATTTATATCTGGTTTTTTAATTCCACCACCTATAGTTGCATTTCCCGAAACCATACCTCTAATATTCGAAATAACATCTCCCCCTAGCGAACTTAGTGTGGCAAGATTGAAACGATCGAATTTTAGATTCAAATCAAACATAGTTTCTTTATTAACAATTTCGAAGGTACCGTCGGCACTAAACGACTCAAAATCTTCATTTTCTATCGTAGAATACAAGGTAAATTTCTTAAAAGTTTCATCTCCTTTAATATTAAAATTAAGAACCCCTAAGTCATAATTATTTACTTTTAAACTATCAATTTTTAGTGAAGCAGTTGGCTTATAAACAAGTTTGTTTTGATTAAAATTGACGACTCCATTGAGATTTCCATAAATTTCAAAACTATCTTGAGCATTGGTCAAAGCATTTATATCAAAATCCTTAAATTCTAAGTTAACATCTTTATAATCACTCCCCTTAAACTCACCATTAAGTTTAATTTCTTGTTGATTATTAGTAAGAATAAAATCATCCAGTTTAAACTCTGTCAAATTTTTATCAAAAATTAATCGATTATTAACGCTATTGGATTCATTTAAAAACCATAAATTATTTTTCAGCTTAATTTCTGATTTGCTAAATCCTACAACATTCTTATTGTTTTTATCAATTGTATGGTATAAGTCTAGATTGAAATAATCACTCCCTTTGGTACCTCCTTTAAACTCGGTTCTAAAAAACAAGGTATCTTTTGAAGTAACATTAATCAAACTAAAATCTCGAATTTTGTACATTTTGGTTTTAATGCTATCCAATTCGACATACATATTATATAACGGATTCTTGTTATCTATTGAAACCCGTATATTATCGAAAGAATTATCAGATGCTTTTACAGAAGGAGAGTTAAAATTAAATTTAAAGTCATTGGTATCAGAATTAATAACACCCTTTACAATAGTATTTTCACTTATTTTAATTTCTGGAAAAAAGACTTCGATAATTTTGTCATACACTTCAAAATTAAATTTTAAAAACTGCCCTTTTTTCACTTTAATTGGCTTATAATTCGTGTATAAACTTCCTAAAGAATTTGCTACGAGGTCTTTTAAAGCTGCAAATTTGAAATTCCCAACTATTGTTCCGTTAGTAATATCGGGAGCATCTATTTTAATTGTACGTATTCTTTTGGCATCAAAAGTTGAATTCAGATTAAAATCATTAAACTGATAGGTGTCTTTTGAATTGCTATAAGTAGCATTGTTTATGTAAATATTTCCATACAAATCCTCTATAGAATTTCCTTGTACATCAACAATAATATCGCCATTTAACTGAGCAATTGTATCCCTAACAAATTTTAATTTATGCAAATCTGAATTGGCAATTTTTATTTGAAAATCATATTGGTTTTCTTTTTTACTCAAATCTACCAATCCGTCGAAATTCATTTTCAGGTTAGGGTCATCAACCACAACTATACCTTTATACAATGGTAATTTAAAATTACCGTTGACTTTTATGTTTTTATAATTATATCCGTTGTAAGCAAAACTTGAAATTTCCCCTTTAACACCTGTATCTAAGTATTTTTCTGAAAATCCTTTTCCATCAACATCGATATCCATACTCACTTTAGACAAACTTTTATTATCTAAAAGCTGACCAATATCAAAATTATTTAGAATTACATCACCTTTATAAGCAACTTCACTCTCCTGATTCATATTAGTCATTTCAAATTTAGAGTTCACAACCCCTAAATCTGTTTTGGCAATAAAATTGGCATGAATAAAATCGGTTGTGAGTTGAGTATTTCCTACCAAAGATACCTTACCGATTTTTTTAACAATTTCTGGTAATTTTTTCCCTAAAACGTTGGGCAACAATTGTACTAAATTATCATAATTTGTACTCAATTGATCAAACTTCCCGTTCATGTAAAACTTTTGATATTGGTCGCCTAAAAGATTTTTAAAATTTATAAATCCAACCAAACGCGTACCTCTATTATCTTTTAGACTCAAATCTAAAAGTTTCAAATTATTTAGAGGACCTGTTATACGAGTTCTAAGTTTAAAGGTTTTATTTTCACCCAATTCATCATAAAAACAACGAATATCATTAGTAGAAATTCGTGCTGATTTTAATTTGAAATCAAATTCAACTTTATTTTCAAAATCTGAAAAATCATCTATTTCATAATTTAATGCAGCATAACCTTTGATCGAAGAATGTTCGGTTTTCAACTCCATTTTATCAAGAATCATATGTTGCTGCGTAAAACTATAATTTCCCTTTAAGTTTTTAACATAAATACCTCTATGATCCAAAAAAGACATTTTTTGAATATTCGCATAAACTTCGGGACCGTACACTTTAAAGTTGGTAACAACAATTTTTAATTTGGTAAAATCAACCGCTTTTGATGTTTCGAGATTTTCATCGGTTAAGGCAAAACGCCCATTGGATAAATCGATACTCGAAGCTGTCAACAAAAAACGTTTCTTTGATGGAGTTTCACTTTCTCCAAAAGCATCAATAAAATAATCGAGATTCGTTTTAGGTTCTTTTTTATACGTTTTTAAATTAAAAAGAACACCATTTAAAGCAATATCACCAAAAATCAAATCTCCATCGAGCATTTTTTTGGCTCCTAAAATATTAGTATTGACAGTTTTGGTATAGATTAAAGTATCTTTATGATGATCGAGAATTAAAACTTTTTTGAGTTTAACACCTCCAAAAATGGTGAGCTGTACTTCATCTACTTTTAGGTTTATACCAAAGTCTTCATTGAGACTTTTCATGACATACTGCGCCAACCTAGTTTGAACATATGGTGTAGTAATGGCTATAAAAAGCACCAATAAAAATAAAATTAGTCCAACGATAGTTCGGGATACTATTTTTTTAAACTTTTTGATACGAGTTGATTTAGTATTTTGGGTATAAATAAATTATTTGCCAACAGATGTGGCAATTTCTTAACTAAAATATTTAATTTTGGCACTGCTGTAAAAATACTATTTTTATAGTAATTCATCAAATATAGTTCAAAATTCATCTATTTCATATGCAAAATCCTGAGGTTTTTATACTTGCCATAGAAAGTTCATGCGATGACACTGCAGCCGCTATTTTATGTAACGACAAAGTTTTATCTAATGTTGTTGCTAATCAACAAATTCACAATCAATATGGAGGCGTTGTTCCTGAATTAGCCTCAAGAGCGCATCAACAAAACATAGTTCCCGTTATAGATGCCGCTTTAAAAAAAGCAAATATTACAAAAGAACAATTATCAGCAATTGCATTTACTCAGGGTCCAGGACTTATGGGGTCGCTTTTGGTAGGAAGCTCATTTGCAAAATCTATGGCTTTGGCACTCAATATACCATTGATCGCTGTAAATCATATGCATGCTCATATTTTGGCACATTTTATAGACGAAGATGGGTTTGACAAACCAGAATTTCCTTTTTTGGCTTTAACAATTAGCGGTGGACATACCCAAATTGTTAGAGTAGATGATTTTTTTGACTTGACAATTATCGGGGAAACTACTGATGATGCAGTTGGAGAAGCCTTTGATAAAAGTGCAAAAATTCTTGGTCTTCCCTACCCTGGAGGTCCTTTAATTGATAAGTATGCCCAATTAGGAAATCCAAAAGCGTATCCATTTACTAAACCTAAAGTACCTGGGCTAGATTTTAGTTTTTCTGGATTAAAAACAGCAATTTTATATTTCATCCAAAAGAAAAAACTAGAAAACCCATCATTTATAGATGAAAATATAAATGATATTTGTGCCTCTATTCAGCATACTATTATTGAAATTTTAATGGATAAATTAAAAATTGCCGTAAAAGAAACTGGAATCAAACAAATTGCCATTGGAGGTGGAGTTTCTGCCAATTCAGGAATTCGAAATACTTTAAAGGCAACCGAAAGTAAATACGGTTGGAAAACATTTATTCCAAAATTTGAATACACGACTGATAATGCCGCAATGATTGGAATTGTTGGTTATCAAAAATTTTTATCACAAAAATTTGAAAATTCTGATGTTGTTTCAAAAGCAAGAATACAATTTTAATTATGCAATTATTTTACAATCCTAACATAAACGAAACAACAAATTCATTCTCTTTTGATAAAGAAGAAAGCAAACACATTGTTAAAGTTTTACGAAAAAAAGAAGCTGATATTCTTTATGTAACCAATGGTTTGGGAGTGTTATTTAAAACAGAAATCGTATTAGCTTCGGATAATAAATGCACCGTTGAGATACTTTCAATTGAAAAAAAAGAAGCACCAAAATACAAATTACATCTTGCTGTTGCTCCAACAAAAATGAACGATCGATACGAATGGTTTCTTGAAAAAGCTACAGAAATTGGCATACAGGAAATCACTCCAATCATTTGTGATCGCTCTGAGAGAAAAATAATCAATGTTGATCGATTTGAAAAAATTATTCTTTCTGCAATGAAACAATGCAATCAATTGTATCTCCCAAAATTGAATCCTGCTATCTCTCTAAAAGATTTTTTAAAAGCAGAAAAAGAAGGAAAATTATTGATTGCACATTGCGAAGAAACAAATAAAAAAAGTCTCAAAACCATTCTTACTCCAAATACCGATTATACAATATTAATTGGTCCTGAAGGTGATTTCTCTACCAAAGAAATTCAACTTGCCTTTGAAAAAAAATACACCCCAGTTTCATTAGGCGAAACTAGATTGAGAACCGAAACTGCTGCTGTAGTAGCCTGTCATAGTGTTGTATTCACAAACGAGATTTAGACTCAGAAATGAAACATTTTTCCATATTCTTATTACTGTTTTCATTCTCTTGTTTTTCACAAGAAATCGCTTTATTAAAGTACAATGGCGGTGGAGACTGGTATGTAAATCCGACATCGTTACCCAATTTAATAAAATTTTGCAATGCCAATATCAATACCCAATTAAAACCCAAACCTAGGACAGTTACCCCTAATAGTCCCGATTTATTATCCTATCCTTTTGTACACATGACTGGTCACGGTAATGTTGTTTTTAGTGATGCTGATGTTACCAATCTTAGAAGCTATCTCGAAGCTGGTGGATTTCTTCATATTGATGATAATTACGGAATGGATTTGTACATCCGTAAAGAAATAAAGAAGATTTTTCCAAATAACGAATTAATTGAAATACCTGCAAATCATCCTTTATTTCAAAAACCGTATGCTTTCCCAAATGGTTTGCCTAAAATTCACGAGCATGATGGAAAAAGACCGCAAGCATTTGGAATTTTCATAGAAAACAAATTGGTTTTATTGTACACTTATGAGAGTGACCTTGGTGATGGCTGGGAAGATCCCGAAGTTCATAATGATCCTTTAGAAGTGCGTGAGAAAGCTTTAAAAATGGGGGCTAATATCATTAACTACATTTTTAAGAATTAAAAAACATCTTACGTTTATCAGGATTTCATAAGTGACATAATAATTCAAAAGAGATTAGATAATCATTTTGTGTGGGTTAGAAATAATTATTACTTGTTTCCCTATCTAACTTTTTGTGTATCTTTATTTTCGGGACGAGGCATTTTTTAGTTTTAAAACTCGCTAGATAAAGCGAGTTTTTTTTTTATATTTAATAAATTAAATGAGATTAATATGATAACATCAAAGATTATAGCAAATGGAATTTTGAGAGCTCTTTTTACAATTCTTATAGTTGCCTTACTACTCTTATTTCTATATCAAATCCAGAATATTTTAATTTATCTTCTCATTTCATTAATCCTTACATTAATTGGGATTCCGATACTGCATTTTTTGAAAACAAAATTAAAATTCAAACATACATTTGCCACCATAACAGTCTTGAGTCTTTATTTTTTAATCATTTTGGGTTTTATAATAATGTTTATCCCCTTGATTATTTCACAAGGGCACAACTTATCCCTTCTAAATACTGTAGAAATTGAAAGGAACTTCTTAGAATTATTTAAACAAATAAATAATTTTCTTGAACAACACCATATCGATTCCGAGGCTATTTTCAATCCAAACAATTTCAAATCTATATTCAGTTTCAACACAATACCAAACTTTTTGAATTCTGTTATGGGGACAATAAGTAATTTTGGAATGGGTTTAGGCTCAATATTATTTATTACATTCTTCTTCTTAAAAGACAAAAATATCATTGTGAATGGTGCCAAATTATTGATTCCGGATTCACATGAAGAAAAAATACTAAACTCATTAGAAAAAATTAACACATTACTTTCGCGCTACTTTATTGGATTATTAATTCAATTATCTGTGGTTTTCCTTTTATATACCATAGTCTTATTTATTTTTGGGATTCCAAATGCATTAGTAATAGCCTTTTTGTGTGCCGTTTTGAATATTATTCCATATATAGGTCCATTGATTGCCTCAATCTTGGCAGCACTATTGACAATGTTAAGTAATTTGAACTCAGACTTTCAGACCGAAATTTTGCCAACAACCATTTATGTTTTAATAGGTTTTTGGTTTGTACAATTAATAGATAACAACCTATCGCAACCCATTATTTTTTCAAAAAGTGTGAGTTCGCATCCATTAGAAATTTTTCTTATTATTTTGATTGCCGGATTTTCGTTTGGAATTTTAGGGATGATTATAGCAATCCCTTTATACACGATTCTAAAAGTGGTTTGCAAAGAATTTTTCCCAAATAATAAGTTTATCCAATATATTACAAAAAATATTTAAATTGAATTTAGAAATATTACATCCCAGAATACAAGAATTTATTAACTTAAACATTGATAATTCGGTCTCAAAATTAGCACTACAAAAAAATCCTTTCCCAGAGATAGAATGGAAATTGATTTTAAATCAAATAGAAGCAAAAGCAAAAGCAAGACACAAACTTCCTATCTGGTTTTCAACACCAAATATTTATTATCCGAGCAAAATTTCTGTAGAACAAACTTCATCAGAAGCAACGGCGCTCTATAAATCATCGCTAGTATCTGGAGAAAACCTAATTGATCTAACAGGTGGATTTGGAATAGATGATTATTATTTCTCAAAAAAAATAAAAAACGTTACGCATTGTGAAATCAATACCGAATTATCACAAATCGTGCAACACAACTATATACAGTTACAAACCAACAACATTTGCTGCTGCAATGGCGACAGTTATGAAACATTGCAAAAAACAACAACCCAGTGGGATTGGATTTATATAGACCCTTCAAGACGTAATGAAACTAAAGGAAAAGTCTTTATGCTAAAAGATTGTTTGCCAAATGTTCCAGAAAATCTAGATTTTTATTTCAAAAAAGCCAAATCAATTTTGATAAAAACTGCACCAATATTAGACCTATCAGCAGGAATCTCAGAATTAAACCATATCAAAACCATTCATATTGTTGCAGTAGATAATGAAGTAAAAGAGTTGCTTTGGGAATTAAACCATGGTTATCATGGAGCCATAAAAATTGAAACGGTTAATATTGTAAAAGATCAAATAGAAACTTTTGATTTTAACATGAATGAAAACCAATCACTCCCAAATTTGAGTTTACCACTTACCTATCTTTATGAACCCAACAGTGCCATAATGAAATCAGGAGGTTTTGACGAAATTGGTCATTATTATCAATTGAATAAGTTGCACAAACACTCTCATTTGTACACTTCAAATGAATTGGTTTCGTTCCCAGGAAGGGTTTTTGAAATCCAAAAAAGCTTTCCTTACAATAAAACTGAAATGAAATCAAATTTAGAAAATCAAAAAGCAAATATCACAACCCGAAATTTTTCAGATTCAGTTGATAGCATCAGAAAAAAATGGAAAATAAAAGATGGTGGAAATTTGTATTGTTTTTTTACAACAGATGAAAATAACAACAAAATTGTTTTAATTTGCACCAAAATAAAATAAAATGAAACACTTACTGATTATAGCATTCTGTTTTTTTAATGCTACAATTTACAGCCAAAAACCTTGTGAATATGCCTCAAATGTTACCGATTCTATTGGTACATATAAAACAACCAAAGAATATTTAATACACGAAAAAGTATTTGGAGGAAACACAGATTACATTTTTTGCTCATTGGCACTCACCGATGGTTTACCCACTTTAACATTGCAAATGATTCAAAAAAGTAAAGAATTTATAAAAGCTAATTGTTTTGATAAAAATTCTAAAATTTTCTTGCAACTGCAAAATGGAAAAATCGTCACTCTTATTCATATCGATCAAGAAAGCTGCGGCAGTTTAATAAGAGATGACAAAGGATATAATAACAGAATAAAATCTGGAATTTTTATGTTTGCCAAAGATAATTATGAAGAACTCCAAAAATCTCCCGTAACTTTAATGCGCATAAAATATTTAACGGACACTGAAGATTACATCCTTAAAAGAGAATTGACAGCGGAATTAGACGGTAAAGTGTATCGTCCGGAATCGTTTTTTATAGAAAATATTCGCTGTATAGAATAAATAAATACTCTAAAGAAAAAAAAATCATTTTTAAATGAACTTAATTATTTTCATTTAAAAATGATTTTTTTTATGCTACAAAAAGCTTCTCTTCTTTATTAGTCTTATGTGTATTAATCACGTAATTCTTCACATTTCGAACTACCATTGGAACTAATACACCAATAACCACAACTTCGACAAATGTAATACCCGACTTATTTTCTGGCCCTATACATTTAATAAAACTATTCTGCAATACCCTTTTCATCTTTCGATTTGTATATTCTTCTTTATTTAAGAAATAAAAAAACATCATTAGATTTTAAACAAAGAATTCAATTTTCAACGCTTTTAAATAATCCTTAGAACTTAAATTATCGTAAACTCTAAACCATTGTTTTTAAATAATTTATGAGGCTAATATAAAAATAGAAATCTATTAAATCACAATTTAATCGATTAAATACATGTTTTTTTACACATTTAAAGTTAAAACCTACAAAAAACACTAACCGTTGAAAATTAAACACTTATTATTTATTTATCAAAACCATGAAAAAAAAAGGAAATTTTTAATCAAAATAGTAACTCACTGATTATCTGATGAAGTAAAATTGACAGCAAAAGTTGAAGAAATAATTATGGACATTCCCATTTAAAATTTGACACAGCATCATTTAGACCTGCTTTCAAATTATAATGCCACCATTCAGAATCAAAAGAATTAAAATTTGCTTTTAGCATAATGTTTCTAAGAAAATTTCTGTTTTTCTTAATTTCAGAAGAAAAACCACCAAAACCATGACTTGCTTCTTTGCCAAAATAGTCAAAAGAAGTTCCCATATCCAATTCTTTACCATCAAAATCAACCAAGGTAATATCTACAGCTCCTCCTTTATTATGAATAGATCCTTTTGCTGGATTAGCAACATACTTAGGATTGGAAACAATCGCCCACATTTTTTTTTGAATGTCCAAAGGGCGATAACAATCAAAGAGTTTTATTTTATAGCCTTTTTCCATAAATTTTTTGTTCGCCAGAATTAAAGCTTTAACCGTTTTATAACGCAAATAACATTCATCGCATTCATAAACTTTTGACTTCAAAAAATTATCCTCGGTGGCGTATTTCATGTCATAAACAAAATCTTGACTATACTCTTTCAGATTAACAAAAGTGGTATCATTTACAGCTTGCTTATCAGTTGTAGATTGTGCCATACCAGCATTAAAATTGACTAGGCACCACAAAAAAAGTAAAAACTTAAAACAGTAATTCATATAATTTTCATTAAAAAATTTAAATAAAAATAATCAAAAAGGCTAAAAAGGAAGAATTAAAATTTATGTTCTAAAAAACTTTCAATTAAAAATTTTAAAAACCAAAACCAAAACAAGGCTAAAACACTGATTTACAGTAAAACTTACATCATTTATCTTACACAATGCTTCATTTGTAATACTCAATTTATTACAACTAAACCTACCTTTACTCTGAAATATTTTTTTTTAAAAGTCTGATGTTTGTAGCTTGTTGATTTAGTTAGTTTATTTTTAATAAAAATGGTTAAGTTAAATGAATTAATACGCAGTAATTTAAAAACAAGCTACTTCATCAGATATTTTATTTTAATATTCACCTAATAATCGACATGAAACGATATATTTATTTTTTACTATTCACCTATTCGTATTGCTGTTTTGGGCAAAACGAATTGATTACTAAAGATTGTCATAAAGATATCTTTGACAAGCGTGGAGTAATGAAACCTTGGAAAAAAGGAGCTTGGAAAACCTCAAAATACCGAAATTTATTCTTAGAAGCAGGATATAGTCAAGTAGCTATTGATGCAAAACTTACCAAAGCTTACTATGATGTTTTTGAAGGAGAGCGAAGAGTATATTTTGAAGTAGAAGACTCTTTGGCCTATGTGTCCGATATAAAAAATCACGATGTAAGGACCGAAGGAATGTCTTACGGAATGATGGTAGCTGTTCAGCTAAACAAAAAAGAAGTCTTTGATCGTTTGTGGCGATGGACAAAAAAGTATATGCAACATCAAAAAGGTTCTAGAGAAGCTTATTTTGCGTGGAGTATAAATCCAAAAACTGGAATTCGAAACTCGGAAGGATCTGCATCTGATGGTGAATTGTATTTTATAACCTCGTTACTATTTGCTTCTAACCGATGGGGGAATGATACAGGCATAAATTATTATGGCGAAGCAAGACGAATTCTAGATGCAATGTGGGCAAAAAATGGAACTGATGGCGTTACAAATATTATCAACATAGAGCATAAACAAATCACATTTGTCCCAGATAAATTTGGATACACTTGGACAGATCCATCTTACCACTTACCAGCATTTTACGAAGTTTGGGCAGAATATGCCAAAGACGGAAAAGAACAATTCTATCGAGATTGTGCTGATACGGCTCGAAATTTTCTTCATAAAGCTTGTGATTCTATTACTGGATTAACCGCAGATTACACAGAATTTAATGGTGTTCCCAAAAAACTCGGTAAAATGGGAGATGCTTTTCGATATGATTCTTGGAGAGTTCCAATGAATATTGCAATGGATTATTCTTGGTATGCCAAAGACATCAAATGGCAACAGGATTACAGCAAACGAATTCAAAATTTCCTGTTTTGCAGAGGTATTGATACCTTTGAAGACCAATTTAATATAGATGGAACCTTACCTACTTATATTTTGGATGCAGGTGGCTACAGAAAACTTAGACATTCTATTGGGCTCGTTGCAACATCAGCCACAGCTTCAATAATGGGAACACAAAACAAAAGTTGGCAATTTGTTGATGCGGTTTGGAATGCTAAATTAGAACCCTATTCTGATGGTTATTTTGACCCTTATTATGATGGCTTATTATATCTATTTAGCATCATGCATCTAAGTGGTAATTACCGTATTATTACCCCAACCAAAATAAAAACCAACACAAAATAATCACTTCGTACCTATTTGAAGTGGTTCGTTTTAAACAATCTACTATGATTATAAAACCTAGGAAATCTACTGATTTTTAATTACTTTAACCAAAAATTAGAAAGCATACTATTCTATTTTTATTTTCAAAAAATCAAAACCAAATTTCCTTAAAACAGAACGTAAACCTACCAGAAAACAATTTATGCGCAATACATTTTTACTCCTATTACTTGCTCTTTTTTTGTCAAATTGTAATCAAAAAAAAAATAAAGACGAAAATTTTGAACACACAAATGATCTAATCAATGAGTCAAGTCCTTATTTATTACAACATGCTCATAATCCTATAAACTGGAAAGCTTGGAATCCAGAAACTCTAGCCAAAGCAAAAGCCGAGAATAAACTAATCATTATCTCGGTAGGATACTCTTCCTGTCATTGGTGTCACGTCATGGAAAAAGAAAGTTTTGAAAACGATTCGGTTGCCAAAATCATGAATGACAATTTCATTTCAATAAAAGTCGATCGTGAAGAACGTCCTGATATCGATCAAATATACTTAGATGCGGTGCAAATGATGACAGGAAAATCAGGTTGGCCTTTAAATTGTATAACACTTCCTGATGGGCTCCCCATTTTTGGAGGAACCTATTTTACAAAAGATGAATGGATCAAAACATTAACCGAAATAGCTGCATTATATAAAAAAGACCCTCAAAAGGTAATAGCTTATGCCGAAAAATTAGTAGCAGGAATTCAGAAATCAGACTTAATTCAACTAAATACCAATAAAATTGATTTTAAAACTTCTGATGTGGATTTGGCAATAAAAAATTGGAGAGAAGTTATGGATTTTGAAAATGGAGGCTTTCAAAGCGATTCGAAATTTCCGATGCCAAAAGCACTACATTTTTTATTGCGATACAGCATTCAAAACCAAAATCAAACCATTCAAAAATATCTTGACAAAACCCTTACCAAAATAGCCAATGGAGGAATTAATGATCCTATTGGTGGTGGCTTTTATAGATATACAGTCGATCTCAAATGGCACATTCCTCATTTTGAAAAAATGCTGTACGACAATGCTCAACTAGTAAGTTTATTCTCTGATGCGTATTTAGTTACCAAAAATGAATTATACAAAAAGAAGGTAACAGAAACACTTGAATTTGTAGAGAGAGAGCTTATGGCTTCAAATGGCGCTTTTTATTCGTCTATAGATGCTGACAGCAAAAATCAAGCGGGCAAATTAGAGGAAGGAGCCTATTATACTTGGACCAAAGCAGAACTTCAAGATATTTTACAATCCGATTTCAAACTTTTTCAAGAATATTACAATATAAATACAACGGGTTTGTGGGAAAACGAAAAATACATTTTGTTTAAAACACAATCCGATGCTGAATTTGCCCAAAAAAACAAGCTAACCGAGTTACTAGTCAATTCAAAACTCAAAACTTGGAAAGAAATTCTTTTAAAAGCTAGAAACAAAAGACCTCAACCTCATCTTGATAACAAAACTCTTAGCTCATGGAATGCCTTAATGATAAAAGGTTATGCAAATGCTTATCGTAGTTTCAAAAATTCGCATTATAAAGATATTGCCATTAAAAATGCCACATTCTTATTAGAAAATCAATTTCAAAAAGACGGCAGCTTACACCATAGTTTTAAAGAGGGCAAAAGTAGTATAACTGGATTTTCGGAAGATTATGCTAATGTAATTGATGCTTTTATTGCAGTTTATCAAATCACGTTGGATGAAAAGTGGTTGCTAAAAGCCAAACAACTAATGGACTATTCATTGGAGCATTTTTTTGACAAAAAAAGTAATCTCTTTTATTTCACCTCCAATAGCTCAAATAAATTAATTACTCGAAAAATGGAAATTAGAGACAATGTCATCCCTGGATCAAATTCAATTTTTGCTCAAAATTTATTTCTTTTGGGACATTATTTTTCGAATGAAAATTACTCAAAAATTGCCCAAACTATGCTTCACAACGTCTCAGAAGATGCCATAAAGTTCCCTACAGAATATTACAATTGGCTGAATTTATTTTTGAATTATACTGGAAATTATTACGAAGTAGTCGTTTCTGGCAAAAATGCACTATCAAAAATCAACACCATACAAGCACATTACTTACCCAATATCCTGATTGCGGGATCTGTAAACGAAAGTTCATTGCCCATTATGGAAAGTCGTTATGTCGAAAACAAAACCTTGATTTATGTATGTGTTGAAGGATCTTGCAAACTACCTGAAACAGATGTTTTGAAAGCTATTTCGAAACTACAATACTAGAAAATAAAAAACAAATAGGTATCCAAAAAATCTTGTTTTGTTGATTTCGAATTTATTTCGGAATCTAAAAAAAAAATGATAGTTAAGCATATACAGAAGCTGAAACAAGTTCAGCTTGACAAGATTATGTCTTTTTGGATACCTCTTTGTTTTTTTTATTATACATACCGTTTAAGGATTTGGAACCATCAAACGATTGGTCGAAATTTCGCCACTGGGTATTGGCCAAATATAATTGCTACTTGTAATTAAAACTAATGGTGCTGTTCCGATAGATCCCGTTTTGGCTGGTAATGTTTTCAAATGTCTTTGCAAATCTTGCAATCTGAATCCCTCCCCCAGCAATTCTATTTGCCTTTCGACAAGAATAGTATTGATGAGTGCATCTTTACTATTGATATCTGTACTAGGAAAAACATAGTTTGGGTTAGAACGATTACGAACAGCTTTTAATAAATCAGCAGATTTTTGCAAATCATTCGCATTAGCAGCAGCCTCAGCATAATTAAGTAAAACCTCAGCATATCGAATGACTGGAACGTAATCACGAAAAGGAGCTGTTGTAATGGCAAATTTTTTCAACACTTTTTGTTTGGCCGAATTTGTTCCAATTAAACTAGATCGGGCATCATCGGCAGAAGTCAAAGCAGGATTGCTAACAATTCCAGCCGTTGCCAAAAAAAGAATAGGCTGTTTTAAATAATTAAATGCTAAAGAACTTTGTGCATCAGGAGTTTCTGTAGTAGAATTGGCAAAAGGTATCGAAAAAACCGATTCAGGCCCTATGTAGCTTCCTCCGTAAACAGTGGTTATATTAGACTCTAGTTTATGCGAAACCGAACCCGATGTAAATTGAAACGGCACTGAATACGAAACAATTTTTGATGCTTCTTCTATAACTTTTTCATAATTATTCATATTCAGATAAACTCTTGTTTTTAGAGCTATTGCAGTACTTTTATGGGCTCTGGAACTATTTAATACTGCTGATGTATAAGAATCCGGCAAATCCATTTCGGCCTCATCTAAATCTTTTACAATTTGATTGTAAACTTCCTCAATGCTACTTCTAGCCAAATCATTGTTACCTGAACTTGTTATTGCCGTTAATCGAAGTGGAACTCCCAATCCGTTTTTATCATAATTATAGGGTTTTGAGTAGGTTTGAATCAAACTCAAATAAGATAACGCCCGCACGAATTTAGCTTCGGCGATATAAAATTTAGCATCAGCTTCGGATATAACTTGAGTTTCATTTAGTTTACTAATCAATATATTAGATGCATTAATAGCAGTGTAAGCCGCTGACCAAACATTATTGACAAACTCATTGGTAGATGCCACATTTTGATTCCAAACTGCTGAACCTGTTGCTGCATTACCGTCATTTTGACCAAATTCATCCGCCCTTTGTTCATTAAAAACAATAAATCTTCCTCCGTAAAAAGTGGCTTTTTGCAATTGTCCATATAAATTATTGACTTGTGCCAAAATTTTCCCGGGTGTACTAAAAGCTTCATTTTCGGGAATATTAGTTTTAGGAACGGTGTCCAATATATCTGTACTACAAGCTGACAAACCAATAATTAGTAATGATAAGAATAAAATTGACTTTATATTTTTATACGTTTTCATATATTTTTAAATAATAAATTAAAACCTAACATTCATACCAAAAGTAAAAACACGGGCATTTGGAGGCACATTCTGATCTTTTCCAGAATTGATAGAGTTACCATTAATAGAAACCTCTGGGTCGGAACCTCTATATTTAGTAGTAGTAAACACATTTCCAGATTGCAAATAAATACGAGCCGATGCAATTTGATTTGCCAATGAAGTTCCTGAAATCGGAATAGTATAGCCTAATGAAATATTTCTCAATTTGATATAATCGCCATCTTCAACTTTAGAAGTACTACTAAATGAGAAACCTGCTGATACATTATCTCCGTATTGTAATTTTTGAATTTCGGTTACTTGACCAGGAGTCGTCCATCTATCCAAAATAAAAGTACCATTGTTAAAATAACGTTGATCCGAATTTGTTGCTCTAGTTCCATTATATAATTTATTGCCTGAAACAAAAGTGAAATTAAAATTCAAATCAAAATTCATATAACTAATTTCGTTATTAAATCCGCCTGTAATTTTGGGAAGCGAAGGGCCTTGTATTACCCCATCTTTATAATTATCAATAGCTGGTGCTGCTGATCCGTCAAGATAAGTCCATTTTGGCGAACCCGTATGATTGTATTGCACAATATCTCCTTCGCTATTGGTAAACATCATCAAACCGTTTTCGGGATTAACACCATTACAAGGCACTGCATAAATTGATCCGATAGAATATCCAACGCGTGTCATATTTTGTACTCCAAAAACACTTGGTACAAAAACATCGCTCACCAATGCAGTAACTTTATTTTCTAGAGTCGAAAAATTAAAGTTTGATTTCCATCTGAAATTTTTAGTATTAATGATTAATGCACCAACACTTACCTCTATACCTTTATTATACAGACTCCCTACATTAGAATTAATGTAATTCCCAGGAATTCCTGCTGAAAGTGATTGCGGATCTTTTAGAATCAAATCGTCAACTACATTTTTATAATAATCAAATTCAAAACTTATTCTTTCGTCAAACATTGTAAAATTAAGACCTATATCCGTTTTTGTATTGGTTTCCCATTTCAAATTCGGATTAGCAGTTTGCGAATAAGCCAAAGTCGGCTGTCCTCCGTAAGTATTAGAATTGTAAGTTCCTAATGCAGGGTAATCTCCTATTTCACTATTACCTACTACTCCATAACTAGCTCTAACTTTTAAATTATTAATAACTTTTGGAAGCGATGAATTTTTATAAAAAGATTCTTCAGATATGTTCCATCCAACTGAAGCACCACCAAAATTTCCGAATTTATTTCCTGTTGTCAATGCTGAAAGTCCATCTCTTCGGAAATTAAAACTCAATAAATATTTTCGGTTATAATCATAGGAAATATTCGAAAAATAAGACAGTAACACATTTTCAGAATACACATTCCCATAAGGCGAAATATTTATAAATCTGCCTTGATAATTAGTGTAACTCGGATCGGTTAAGTTTGATTCTTGCGCTCCCCAACCATCTGTAGTAGTCTTAATCGTTTCAAGACCTAGCATAGCCGAAAGATGATGATTTCCGTTAAAATTAGATTCATATACTAATGAATTGGTAAAATCCGAGCGACGGAAATTAGTATGAGTGTTTGTTGCAACACCATTAGATGCTGCTCCACCACCATGAACTGGGTTCAAAAAAGATTTATTGACAACCTGTAAATTATTTAATCCAAAATTAGAGCGAAATTTTAAATTTCTAACTAAATCAATTTCTCCAAAAATATTTCCTATAAACGTATTATTTTCGGAGGAAGCCAAATCTAACGCTTGAACCATTGCCAAATTATAAGCATTAATTGTACCAATCGTACTCGGATTATTGGCCCCATACCCAACACTAATTCCGTTTTGAATACTATATGAGCCGTCCTCGTTATAAACAGGAACATTAGGAGGAAGAACATAAGTCATTCTTGCCAAAGATTCATTGGTAATATATTGTGAATTATAAGCCGATGAAGACATAGAATTGCTAGGGATAGCTCCTGTTTCGGGTCCAACATTTTTACTATTACTATAGGTGAAATTTGAACCAACTCTTATGCCTTTTGTCAATTGGTGTTCGATATTGAATCGAGCAGAGAAACGCTCATATGTGTTATTTTTTATATAACTATCTTGATTGGTATAATTAGCTGAAAAAAAGTAAGAAGTCTCCTCATTTGCTCCCGAAATACTGATGTTTTGATTTTGAGAAAATCCTGGTCTAAAACCAACATCATACCAGTTAGTATCTACAATACTACCATCTGCATTATATGACAAAGCATATCCAGGAGCCTTTCCAGCATTGACCATTGCTTCATTTTTGATCATCGTATATTGTTCTGCGTTTAATAGTTTTGGTAGATTATAAGGAGTACTCATACTATACCAACTATCATAATTAACTCTTGGTTTTCCCTTTTTTCCTTTCTTTGTTGTGATAACCATTACACCATTGGCTGCCCTAGAACCATAAATAGCTGCTGCCGAAGCGTCTTTTAACACATCTATAGATTGTATGTCGTTAGGATTTATGTCGGATAAAGGATTGTTACCAATTGATCCTCCTACTGAACCTACAAAAACTGTTACTCCATCGACAACTACTAACGGATATAGCCCAGAAGTTATAGTACTTATTCCTCGAATACGCATTACTGGAGCATTGTTTAAAGCATTTGTTGGGGCAATAATATCGACACCTGTAGCTTGTCCACCCAACAATTGGTCGAAACTTGTAGCTGGTCTATTGGCTAATTGCTTGGCAGAAATAGTAGATACTGCACTCGAAAATACTTTTTTGTCTTGTTGCATATAGCCACTCGAAATAACTACTTCGTCTAATTCGTTTGAATTTTCCTTTAATTTAATTGTTATCAAATCGTTTGAACGAACAATAATTTCTTCCGATATATATCCAAGATAGGTTACTTTTAATGTAAAAGGAATTGATTGCTTTTGAATGACAAATTCGCCATTCTCATTAGTTATACTTTCGTAATTTCCGCTTTGTAGTATCGCTCCCATCAATGGCAGATCATTTTTAGCATCGATAACAATTCCCGATATATTTTGTTGTTGAGCCTGAACTATAGTTGTTAGTAAAAAAAAAAGGCACAACAGATACTTAAAATATTTTTTTTTAATCATAATAAAATTTTTAACGTCTGTTTTTTTTATGAGGTTTATTGAAGTTTTACGCATTATTTAGTCATAATGTGTTTCTTGTTTTTTCCAAAATCAAATCGATATGAGTAACCAAGATTTATAGAGTAGTCTGCAAAAGCTGCATCTCCTTGTACATGCACATATTGATTTGGATCTGTAATTACGGAATTTTGTAAATTTTGGCTAGCGATATCTGCTGCACTTTGAATACGATTTTTGACGATATTATACGGAATAAATAAACTAAAACTATGTTTATTCAATCGATACGAAAAACCATACTCGACAGCAATGACATATCCCGGACGGCGGTAAGCGACTTGTCCGCCAAATGCATCATAAGCAGGAATTCCCTCTACCCTTCCGGCAAGCGAAACCACAAAATTTTCTCTTTTATCAACAGCCACAGACAAACCTGCTCTAGCAAAATATTGATCTGGACAAGCGTAAATTTCATATCCTTCTAAACCTGGTTTAGGATCAGATTTGAAAGAACCATTTGATTCTTTAGGATTGAATAAATAATAGCCATTTGCAAACCCATACAAACGACCAACTATTTGTCTAAATACCTGAGCTTCGAGTGAAACTCCAATTCCACCATCACCTGGTTGAATGGCCTGATCCATAACCACACTTTTTGTAGTACCATCTGCTTGTGGTGCATTGTCTCTTTTATCATGACTACCTGTATTCAATTTTAGCCCTAGGCCAATCATTGCATTTCCTTTATAAGCCGTTTTGGGATCAAAAAACCAATAATTGGCGCTTATACGAGCATCTGCAAATCCCTGTGCATAAACACTATAACGCATTGTATCTTTTACTGGGCTTGTTTGCCTTAATACTTGAGAACGTTCGTTGTGTACATACGGCAACGTAACATTTAGTTGCACTCTATCGGTAATTCCGTACGAAAAATTAAGATCAACCGCATGCGAATAAATATTTACTGCATTACCTTGTTCGACCCCATTTTCGTCATGACCTCCACCAGTTGTTTGACGATGAAGCTGCTCTTCTTTACCTACAAAATGGCGCCATGAATGAAAGTAGCGGTAGTTTGTTCCTACTTGAAATTCATTTTTGTTTAAATTATAAGAACTGGCAGAATTCAAATAAAGGCCACCCATTTGTCGTACTGCAACACAACCTTGTGCGCTCATTTTCTCTGTTTGAAAAGCTATCGCAATAAACAGCAGAAAACAAAATATGCATTGTAATCTATATCTTTTTTTCATTTTGATTTTAAGTTTCAATATTCAACTTTGTGAATTTTGGTTTATAAAAATCATGAGATTATCGCTTCTCAATTAAGACTATTGCTAAATGAGAATTGAGAAAATATCCAATCCGAAATATGTTTCGGAATCAATCGAAAGTTAATTTACCTTGCAAGCATAGGATTTTAAGAATACCAATACTTGCAAGGATTTCTATTAGTTAATTCGAATGGTTTGTAAAAACGAATTGTTCTTGGTCACTAGAAAATAATTTTTATCCTTCACTTTGATTCTTTCCATATTTTTTACATCTCCAGGAGTAAAGAATCCACTTGTTAGAGGTGATATTGGTTTAAATCCACCCTTACCATTTCCTTTTAAAAACAAACCATAGCCAGCATCATTTCTTGGTGTTTCAACTTCGGAATTGAACATATTACCTGTTATTACAGCATCTAGATTGCCGTCTTTATCAAAATCATCAACCGCTATTTGATTGACACATGATAACTGTGCCTTGGTTGGAAGTTTATGAATAACAAATTTTCCGTCTTTATTTTCTAAGTATATACTAGCAAAAGATTTTACTTTATAATGCAGTGCTTCGTTAAGCGATTTTTCAGTATAAACATCTACCAAAGTCGCTTCAGAAAAACTTTGATAATCTTTAAACTTTTTCTTGATACCAGGAATTTGTTGCGATGAACAACCTCGACCTCGAACAGGAAATTGTTTCCCATCATTGTAATAACTCAGTACAATATCTTTATGTTTATTATTGTCAAAATCTTTTACATAAATATCAAAAGTTTCATCTGGAGTTGCTTGGTATTTGTAATTAAGACCATTATTTCCTAGCACATAATCCATATCACCATCTTTATCAAAATCACCTTGTTGAATACTCCACCACCATCCAGCACTATCTATTGTAAGCCCTAAATCGTTCGAAACCTCTTTGAATCCTGTTTTATTGTTTTTAAAAACACGAATTGGCATCCATTCGCCAACAACTATAATATCTGAAAAAGTATCGTTATCATAATCGGTTACAACTGCACTGGTGGCCATTCCTAAATTTTTGAATTCCTTTGGTTGGTTTTTAGAAATTTCGAATTTTACTTTATCGACTGTGCTTATATTATGTAACAAATAAGTATTTACAGGTGAAGGATATTGACCTGGCAATTGTCTTCCTAAAACTAAAAGATCTTGTTTTCCATCTTTATCATAGTCTATTGTATAAACTTTAGAACCGCTGGTTAGCATAACTGGAAGACTTTCTTTATTGGTTTTTACAAAATTACCTTTCCCATCATTTATATAAAGTCTGTCTTGCAATGCGGCATCGTTTACCAAAAATTCGTAGCCTCCGCTTACAACATACAAATCTTTATCGCCATCATTGTCAGCATCAAAAAATACAGCTCCAGCATCTTCACATTTTTTATCGGCATCGAATGCAGCAGTTTTTTTCTCAACAAATCCGTTACTGGTTTGCACAAAAAGTTTTCCTGCAAATGTTGAAGAACCTCCAATAAAATAATCATCTAGGCCATCTTGATTGATATCACCTACCGCAATTGGTGGCCCAAAAGACGACATTTTGTGTGGCAATAAAACTTGGTCTTTGAAGTCATCATATCCATTTTCCTGATGCTTAAAAGCAGGGAAAACGGATGTTACAGTTGTAAATAATGTTTTTACTGGGGCATTTTTTTCATTATTTACGGTAGCATCTTGCTCTTTAATTATTAAAGTTTGATTCGCCTTTACATTTGATAGTTTCTGAACTTTTCCATTTGTCCAAACTACTTTTACTTCTTCAATAGTGCTTGATTTACCTAAACCAAAATGCAGTTCGGGTGCTACAGATGATTGAAATCCTCTAGTCAGTGTAAGTTCTTGCATTTGAGTTTCACCTTTGTTTTTTAGGTACACACGATTTCCAAGACCTTGTTTATTTTTAGAATTTCCTTTAAACTGAATTTTTATATAATTACTTTTGGAAGCGCTAGAATTTTCAAAAACCGACGCATAATCGTCTATATTATTGATGACTATGTCCAAATCTCCATCATTATCCAAATCGGCATAAGCAACCCCATTTGAAAAACCTTTGTATTCAATTCCCCATTTTTTATTTACTTCTTCAAATTTTAAATTTCCTTTATTTTGAAACATAAAATTGTCAATCTTTTCAGAAGGAATTTCTTTTGATTTTTGGAGTAAATCTTTTGGTTTTAACTTTAAAGCTTCTAAACTATTAAAAAAATCATTGTTGTTAATTTCTCTTCGAGTACCATTAGAGATAAATAAATCCTTGTTTCCATCATTGTCAAAATCGGCAAATAAAGGTCCCCAGCTCCAATCGGTAGAAGAAGTTCCGGTAATACGGGAAACATTGCCAAAATGAGGAATTCCGTTTTCATTAACTCCCGTATTCAATTGCATACAATTGTGCATGTACTGGTAATTGAAACCAGCGTCAACAACATCCCAAAAAAGTTGCGGATTCATGCTTGACATATTTGCTTTTTTACGACGATTGTCTTTGGCATCCATATCAACCTGAAAAATATCTAAATTTCCATCGTTATTAAAATCAGCAATATCTACTCCCATTCCGTAAAATGAGTTATGAGATGTTGCCTCTTTTACAACTTCTTTGAAAGTTCCGTCTTGACTATTGAGGTACATGAAATCGGGTGAATTAAAATCATTTGAAACATAAATATCAGGCCAGCCGTCGTTATTTAAATCCCCAATGGTTGCGCTCAATGATAGTCCATAAGCTTTTACACCAGCTTCTTGAGTTACGTTTGTAAAATGGTTTCCTTCATTTCTGTATAAATGTCCAGATTCATTGTCCTTGACATGAGTCATCATTTGCACATAATCCTCTGTTGCAGAACCAAATCGTGTAGGCGGATAATTGGCAACAAATAAATCCAAATCGCCATCCTTGTCATAATCAAAAAATGTTCCTTGAACACTATTTCCGATATCATCAATTCCGTATTCTTTTGCTTTTTCTGTAAAAGTTCCGTTTCCGTTATTGATGTAGAGTTCGTTATTTTTAGGACCAAATTTCCCTCCAACACTACAATAAATATCCAAAAAACCATCACCGTTTACGTCTGCCATGGCTACTCCTGTGTACCAACGAAAATCTCCGCCAACACCAGATTTTTGGGTAATATCTTCAAATTTCAGGTTACCTTTGTTCAAGTATAATTTGTTTGACACTTGATTTCCTGTAAAAAAAATATCGATCAGGCCATCATTGTCAATATCACCAGTGGCAACTCCTCCACCCATATAGATATAATTATAGGTAAAGTAATTCAAGGAGTCATTCTCGGTCAAAGTATTGCTAAAATCAATTCCTGTTTCAGAATGTTTCAAAGCAGAAAAAATCTTCTCATCTGAATTATCACTTGAACAGTTGGTAAGCAATACTAAACATGCTATGCAAAAAAGAATTGCTCTTGTATTTTTATTTTTCATCTTAATAATTCTATAAATTTATAATTTATCTATCATCACCTTATGACCAAAACCATAAAGGCATTTCATTATTCTTTTTAGGCTTCACTATTGAATTTGCTCAAATACAAATAGCATTTTTTGCTCTTGCGGCGGGAAAAACTATTTTTTTGATATTGATTTTGGAAAATTTTTTCTCGCCTTCTATGATTTTGATGTATTGATTCGGTTGTATATTTCGGAACACCTCTTTTTTATGACTTCTAGACCAAACAATTTCGATCTCATCAATAATAGTTGCCTTTCCAATTCCGATTTCCATTCTCAATGCCGATGCTCCAAAACTTCCACCAGAATTTAGTACTCTATAAACCGATCTAGAGACACCATTTTCTCTAAAACTCACTTTTACTTTTGTATCAATAGCAGATCGATTGGTATTGGTACCTTCTAATTTCAATTTTATCCAGTGATTATTGTTTTGTCCAGGATTAAGATATAAAGCATTGTTTGCAGCATCACCAATGAAAGCTCCACCAACTTCGACAAAAATGTCTGTATCACCATCATTATCCAAATCGCCAAAAGCAACACCGTGTCCTTTTTGTAAATTCCCAACTCTACCAGAAACGGTGACATCTACAAATTTTCCGTCACCCAAATTTCTAAATAATTTATTCGGAATAAGCGATTTATAATCCGGATTTCCGGTTCCGAGATACATGTCTAAAAAACCATCATTGTCAATATCTCCAAAATTGGATCCCATTGCAAAAACAGATTTATCTAGACCAGCAGCTTTAGTAACATTAGAGAAAGTACCATCATGATTATTGCGGTACAAATACATTTTGCTACTTTCATTAGAAACATTCAGGGCTTCTTTGGCAATTTCACTGCTAATTGATCCCGTATATTGGTACCCACAAACAAAGAGATCTTGCCATCCATCGTTATCATAATCCCAAAACCATGTTGGAAAAGTCATTACATTGATAGCGCTTAATCCTGCTTTTTCTGTAGCATCTATAAATTGAGGAATCCCATTTTTGATACCAACATTCTTCAATAATGTTTTTCTTTTATTCATTCCCGAAAGAAACAAATCAATATCGCCATCATTATCATAATCGGTTGCGGTTACCCCTTTAATAAAATCAACAAGATCACAATTGGCTGTTTTGGCAACATCAGTAAATGTTCCGTCTTGATTGTTTATAAATAATTCACAAGGATTTGACTCACCAGCTGTTGACTCGTTTCCTATAAATAAATCGAGAAAACCATCATTATTAAAATCGTTCCAAGTACCTGCTTGGGTTGGAAGTTCAGAATACAAACCACTTTTTATCGTAACATCTGTAAAAGTTCCGTCTCCATTATTACGCAATAAAGAATTTGGTTGTTTCCCAAATTCACGCATCCAAGCACCTCTTAAAACCAAAATATCAATATCCCCGTCGTTATCATAGTCCGCTTGAATCATGCTTAAACCTCCTTTAAAACGGCCAATTTCTGAGATTTTCGAGTTGTTTATAAATTTCCCTTTTTGGTTATTTTGATAATAGTGCATGACACCATCCAAACTCCAATTTGAGGTTACGATATCTAGATAATTATCATTATTAAAATCGTCAACAATAACCCCTCCAGACATATTCTTATCTACTATTCCTACATTAGAAGCTACATCTACAAAAGGTTTTATGGTATAGTCTGACTTATCTTTATTTAAATCAGGAATCAACCATTGCTTAGGTACACTCGAAGGGTACCCCCCAATAGTCATATAAGCAATATTCATAAGCCACCTAGATTCATAATCATTAGGATCTATAGCCATTAATTGTTTATAAATTTCTATAGCTTTTTGAGAACCTTGTTGTTTGGTATGAATTCCGTTTTTTTGAATCGGAATAATACACGACTCCGAATTATGGTAATTAATGCAATTTTGTTTTTCACCCAATCGCAGGTAAGCAATTGCCAAAAATTTTAAGGTTTGAGAGTTATCTCCGCCACCAAGGGCTTTTTGCTTACCCAAAACAGTCTCGATAATGGCAACCGATTCGGCCTCTTTACCCAATTTTAGAAAAGCATTTCCCTGGCACAATTCGTTGAACAATTTCAAATGTCCGTCATACGATATTTTTATTATTGAATCAAAATAGGCGATTTCTTTTAGAGAAGCATACGGATTTTTGTTTACGTTGTACATCTTATTTCGAGCATCCAAAATTTTTACCATTTTGTCATTCGGATTAGAGAAATAATCACATGATTGCACAAAAAAAGATAGCACATACAGCAAAACGAGGCGTTTGATTTTTAAAAAATCAACACCACAAAATTCATTAAATGCACTTATATTAAACAACTTAGCCAAGAAATCATTCATTATCAATTGACCATTTCGTTACCGATATGCACATTATAAAATTTCCAAACTTCATGAGCCACGTTTCTACCCAGTTTGAGTCCTTCTATATTATCCGATTGGATATGATAACCACCCATAACTCTTGAAATTCCGGCCATATTGGCTGTTTCAGTAAATGTTGGAAATTTTAGTTCGACAGGTTTTCCGATGTTATCTGGTTCTGTCAACGCTCCTGGTGTACTCCAAACTGCTGAATCGCCGAAAGTATCACTACCTGTCCATAATTTGAGTGCTTCACCACAACCACCGCTAATGGTACTATGACCTGAAACATAACCTGGAAAAGAAGGACACAAAAAAGTGTCTGGCGAATAGGGTCTCCAATCTTGACCTTTCATCTCAACATTACCAAAACCTGGACCTCCCCAAGCATTTATAGTTTTATCTTTATAATAATGATGGATTAAAGCATAAGGTCTTGCGAAATCATAAAACATTTTAGTATCCCAACAAGCTATAAAGCAATCCATAGCGGTCACTTGATTAAAGAAATACATCTTTACATCTTGATCTAACGTATGTTTATCACGAATAGAAACGTTTTGAGCAAATTTTAACCAATGCCCCGCTTGTTGCACTGATTTTGGACCATCTCGCATAAACTCTACCAAAGCCTTTTGTTCGTTAGTAAGATTGTATTGCAAATAGATTAATTCGTCAACTTCTTTTTTTAATTCATCGGATCCAATCAATGGAGGTGGTCCAGGACGAAACTGATCGCCTGATTTTAATCCTACTGGTTTTACCTTATTCCAGAATGGAGTTGCACAACCAGGAGCAAATTTCCCTCCTTTTCCGTCTGAAAAATATTTTGGTTGCCAATGGTTTACATCTATCATTTCATCTGGAGAATTGATAGGTTTATAATTAACATAGTTAAAATAAGGAACTCCATTAGATCCTTCCTCTTCACCATATTGATTTGAACCATCATGTTTTCTAGCTTCAATCACAGCTTTTGCTGCTAGATTTCCAATCCCTTCTGGAGTGTTTGGGTCTAATGATTTATTATTGGGATCAAAACCCAATTCTTTCATATAAGACGTAAGCAACTCTTTATCTGAAAAATAATACTCACAAAGAGCATTATATGCCGCATAGCTGATAGCAATTTCTTTGTTTTTGAGATTTTGTTCGGCTATTGGCCTTCTACTTACGGTATTCCCGTCTAAATAAACTGGAATTGCTTTTTGATCGTATCGGCTCCAAGCATCAAAAACAGCCACAAAAGTTAACCCTAAAAAACGAGAGGTTACTGTTGGCCTAGGTTTGAATCTATCGGTGTCATTTCCTGTTACAACAATAGCAATTTGTGCCCATTTGTAAGCGATGTTTTCTTTTCCTATTGGCTCTTTTACTAGTTTTTTATCTTCTTTATTATGAGCGAGCAAACTCATATTCAAAGCACTAAACAATAGCACTTTAAACAAAAATTTATAAATTTTCATCTTGATGGTTTTAGTGGTTTTTAATAGTCTTCTTAAATCAATTAATACTAATTGAATGTTCAGTACTAAATTTTAAATACTAAAATCTATCCGAAGTTTTACACTGCAGACAAAATCTTGAGCAACAAAGAAACTTTGAACTCATTTAAAATTTAAATATGAATTACGAAATACTATACCACATCAGGAGGAGGGTAATTTGTAGAGAAATATCCAGAAAGCAGATTTACTTTTGGATGGTGTGGATATAAAGTTATAGAAGAAAAAGACTTGATAGAAGGTAGTAAATATTTAACATCCATTTGAATAAAGTCCTTGATAAAGGATTTAAACATTTTTTTGCTTGAATTCTCTTTATCCGAATTGGAATCAAATAATTGACTGTCGATAATTTTAGACAAGTCTTTATTTAGAACTTCTTTATTGGATTTTTTTAGGCAATATAATTTTAAAACATTGTTTACAATTCTTTTCTTGAAAACGTGGTATGTTTTTTTTCCAATCACAAAATCTTCGTTGGTTTCTTCAAAACCAGAATCGACAATATAAGCATATGGATTAATATGTACTTCTATAATTTCAAAATTAGAGTTATCTATTTTCTTCATCGCATTTACCCATACTTGCTCTTGTTGTTCAGCAAACATCAAATAAAGCCCTAAAACATTGTAAAACAACGTTAAGATTAAGAAAAGTGACGCAATTCTCTTCATTTTGAAAAAATCAAATCTTAAAAATATTTTATTTATTATTTGAAAATTGGTTTTGATGGAATTATAGTATCCAGTAATGACGGAATACTTTTACTTACTGTTTGCAATAAAAAAGTTTATAGGTGAGATTATGATAACATTAGTAAACAGCGCATTTAACTGCGCTGTTTACTTAATAAAAACTAACTCAAACCAAATTTATTTAATCGTTTTTTAATACCCTGGATTGTTACTGCTTGGTGGAATATTTGGATTAGAAGTTGTCTCTCTGTTAGGTATAGGCCATAATTCGCTTTTACCAACTTTGAAACCAGTTCCAGCAAGTTCTGTACTTGCAATTCCCCATCGGATAATATCGTCAAAGCGAACTTGCTCTCCTGCCAACTCTACTTTACGCTCATGAACAATGGCTGTAAAGACAGCCTCTTTAGTAGCGGTAATATTAGTTGTTAATCCTGCTCTGTCTCTAACTTCTTTGATATAAGCAATTGCAGCAGTTTGTGAGCCACCAGCTCTTTGGTTTTCACATTCTGCTTTCATCAGCAAGACATCAGAATAACGCATTACTTTGAAATTAATACTTGATTGTTGCTGCTCATCAATACGTTTGTAATAGTTTTGATATTTTTTCCAACCAGCTCTTCTATTTCCTTCAGAAGATGGAAAATTAGCAGCTGTCATAGTATTAGCATCATTATTGTATTTTGATCCTGGTACATAAAAAGTTTCGGCAAATCGTTTGTCATCTGCTTCATACTCATCTAATATATCATCGGATGGATACACATTGTACCAGCCTAAATTACCATATTCTTGACCTCTTAATGTTGACTCTGCATAACCTGTTCCAGAAGTATCGCTACCCCATTTGTCACCAGTCCCTAAAGATTCATCAAATTCGATTTCAAAGATTGATTCAGGACCATGCTCTGTTTCATCCATAAAATTGTTATAGAAATTTGTCTCAAGGGTAAAGCCTGTAACTTTGTTAAAAGCAGCCAAAGCTTCATCATATTTCTTTTGATATAACAACACTTTACCTAAATAAGCAAAAGCAGCTTCTTTGGTAGCTCTTCCTTTCTCCTCAGTAGCCTTACTTAATAGATTTTTAGACGCATAATCAAAATCTGCTTCAATCAATTTATATACTTCCTCTTTTGGACTTCTAGCAGCTCCCACAATAGTTTGAGAAGTGTAAATTGGTAAATCACCAAAACGAGGAACTAAAAGAAAATAGTAATAGGCTCTTAAAAAATGAGCTTCTGCTAAAAACTTATTCTTTTTTTCTTGTGATAAAACTGAGTTCGATAAAGCTTGAATTTTTTCTTCATTATCCAAAACGAAATTGGCTTTTGAGATTCCTAAGAAACAAGTCTCCCAATAAAACTGTATGATATCATTACTGGCATCAAAACTAAAGTTTAGGAACGGTTTTTTATTTCCTTCCAATTGTGGGTTTCCTTTATTCTCCTGAGACATATTATCTAGTGCAAAGAAGATATGTCTCGCATAAAGTCCTCTTGTTTGCAAATTGGCATAAACCGCATTTACCGAAGATTGCACCTGAGTTTCCGTAGCAAAGAAAGTTTCTGGAGATAATTCGTTAGGGTTTGTTAATTCTAAATCTTTAGTGTCACAGGAATTTATTACAAAAATCCCACTTAATATAACAGCTATATATTTTATATTTCTCTTCATCTTTTTATAAATTAAAATGTAACTTCAAGTCCAAAAATTACTGATTTTGGTTGTGGATATCTTCCCAAATCGATACCAGCAGAATTAGCTGCATTAGCATCTGTACGAGCAATTTCAGGATCTAAACCAGAATAATCTGTTATTGTAACAAGATTTTGTCCGCTTAAATAGAATCTCAATTTTGAAAAATATTTATTGAATTCATTTCCTGAAAAAGTATATCCTATAGTAACATTTTTTAATCTTGTATAAGAACCATCTTCTATATATCTCTGACTAGCAGAACTCCAGTTTGTACCGTTTCCTAATGCCCTTGGAATTGAAGAAGAATTAGTTACCACTCCATTTGTTACAATACTTCTATCCAATACCTCAGTCCCAGCATTGAACAAACGTTGCATCCCTTGCAAATCAAAAATATTAGCATTGAAAACATCATTACCTTGAACTCCCGATATAAAACAGTTGAAGTCGAAATTTTTATACCCTGCAGAAAGATTTAAACCGTAAGTAAAATCAGGATAAGGATTACCAATATTTGTTTTATCCTGTGAATTAATCACTTTATCCCCATTACGATCTACAAATCGGATATCTCCTGGCTGTACAGCTGTTTGACCAGTACCTAGAGCTGCATCAACTTCAGCCTGATTTTGATAAATACCATTAGTCTCATATCCGTAGAAATAGAATAATGGTTGACCTACTTCTAACATTGAAAAATTCTCTAAACCAGCTCTTGGAACTGGACCTCCTAACACACTTGAAACACCTGGAGCTAAAGCTGTAACTTCATTTTTATTAGTACCAAAATTTGCAAATGCCGACCAAGTAAAATCGCCTTCTCTATCATTGTATCCTAATGTAAATTCATAACCACTAATTTTCATATCAGCTATGTTCTGCATTTGGGTTCCCGCTGGAGAACCTACAGATGCAGGTAGTGGTACAGCAAATAGAATATCATTAGCTTTGTTGTTAAAATACTCAAATGAACCAGTGATTTTTTCGTCAAACAAACCAAAATCTAAACCAAAGTTATTATCTTGTTTAGCTTCCCATTTCAAATCTGGGTTTGCAGCTGTTCCAGAAGTAACACCGCCAGCAGCTGCCCCATTAATTGGATAATAATAATTCGAAGCCAAAGTTGCACTATACTGATAATCAGCAATTCTATCATTCCCTGTTGTACCTGTACTCGCTCTAAGTTTTAAAGTACTAAATACAGAATCTTCCATAAAACTTTCCTTTGCTATGTTCCAACCTAAAGCGATAGAATAGAAATTACCCCAACGATAATTTGAACCAAAACGAGAAGACGCATCTCTACGGAAAGATCCTGCAAATATATATCTGTCATCATAATCATAATTAAGACGTGCAATGTATGCCAAATTATTAGCCTCATAATTATTAGAACTTAAGTTTGCATCTTGAAGACTTAACTGATCTATTTCATTAGAAACATAATAACGACTGCTTGCTATAACACTTTGATTTTTACTTTGAATTTGAGAAATAACTCCCAAAACTTCCAAATTATGCTTATCAGCAATAGTTGTTTTATAAGTCAAGCTATTATCAATTACAATTGTTTGTCCTTGAGAATTGGTCTCGGCAGTTGTTGAAAATCCTTGATTGGATGAACCATCACTAAAACTTGGAACAAATGTATGATCCTTGGTAGTGTAATAATCTAATGAAACTTGTGATCTAAATTTTAATCCTTTATATAATTCTAATTCAGCAAAAATGTTTCCGATTATAGATAATGTATTAATTTTTTGAAATCCTAAATTGGCTACACGAACAGGGTTTTCTGCATCTTGACCATCGGCTGCCGTTGGACCTTGATAACCACCTAAATTATTTTCATTATAAACAGGTAAATAAGGTGCCATTTTGATAGCATGCTCTAATAGAGTTCTTCCTCCTCCACTACGCTCAGGATTTATTTCATTAAAAGACAATCCAATACTGCTACCTAGATTTAATTTACCAACTTTTTGTGTATTATTACTTCTGAAAGAGTAACGTTCGAAACCTGTACTAATAACAGCTCCTTCTTGCTTTAAATATTCAGCAGAATAACGGCTTGTTGAAGTCTCCGTTCCGCTTGAAAAACTCAAATTATAATCTTGCATAAGACCAGTCTGAAAAATTTCGTCTTGCCAATTAGTATTGATATTACCAAATTCAGCAGCTCTTGCCGTTAAATCGCTTCCTAAATCTTTAGCGTATTGAAGATACTGTTGAGTATTTAAAACATCATATCGTTTAGTAACGGTTTGCGATCCTAGATAAGAACTAAATGTTAATTGCCCTGGTCCTTTTTTCCCTTTTTTTGTGGTAACTACCACAACTCCGTTAAAAGCTTTAGATCCGTACAAAGCCGTAGTAGAAGCATCTTTTAAAACAGACATAGATTCAATATCATTTGGGCTTAATCCAGATAAATTACCTGTTAAAACTCCATCAATTACATATAAAGGAGCACTATTTCCCATAGTAGATAGACCACGAATACTTACAGTTGGGTTGGATCCTGGAGCTCCATTTACCACTGTAACCCCAGCAGCTCTACCTTGCAAAGCTGATTCCGCATTAGTAATTGGCACTGCAACTATATCTTTTGAATTTACAACTGCAACTGCTCCTGTTACTTTGGCTCTGTTTTGTGTACCATAGGCTACAACCACAACTTCTTTTAGATCTTGTGAACTTTCTTTTAAATTGATATTCAGCGAAGTGTTATCCCCAACACTAACCACTTGAGTTATCATACCTATATAGGTAAATATTAATTTATCGCTTGAAGTAACATTGCTAATTACATATTTACCATCAAAATCTGTAATTGTACTATTAGAAGTTCCCTCTACAGCAACACTTACACCTCCCAATGGCATACCTGTATTGTCAGAAACAACACCTTGTACAGTCTTGGTCTGAGAAAAGACAGCTTGTGCACAAAAAAATAGCAGTGCTATAATTGCTAATTTTGTTTTTACTTTCATAATTTGTTTAGTTATTTTTTTTAAAGTTTGGTTATTAGATTTATTTAAAATTCGTTAGATCTTAAATGTGTCATTCGGTTAAGTTTCTTCTATTCATTTGTTTTTTTTTAGTTAATAATTATTTTTGGTTATCTGTATAAATAGTGTCTTAATTAAAAATGAAATCGGTTGCGCATTAATAGCGAGCTCTTAAAAAAACATACAATTTTTACTAAAGAATTTTCTTCTTTACAAATAAGGATTATTTACAATTATTTTTATAAAAACTTTAACAAATTTATCTTGTTTTGCTGTAGTATTTATAAAACAAATGAAGCATAATACAATACAAATGTTGCAAAAAACACCAAAACACCTTAAAAATCAGAGGGTTTTAATTAATTAACTATATATTTCGAAATTTTGATATGCTAATTTTTTTTAACATTAAATTTCATTAAACAAATTAAAAACGTTAATTTTTTGAAGATTTTTACATAACAGAAATAAGCATAGGTTTTTTAAAAGAAGATGTTTCTTATAATTAAAATTTTAAGAAAAACTAAAACCTCCTCAAAAGAAAGATTTGTTACAGTAGGATTTCTACAGTATTATTCACAACAAAAATGTTCAAAAATCAAACACAAAAAAAAACTCCAATTGTTCAGAAACAACTTCTAAACAATTGGAGTTTTATACTAAAAAAAGTGGGAATCTAAAATACTATTCTACTTTTTCATCTTCGGTTGGTAAGTGTCCATATTTAGCCTTAAAACATTTAGTAAAATACGAAGAAGAAGAAAAACCTACTTTATAACTGATTTCATTGATATTATGACTTCCTAATTCTATTAATTGTTTTGCTTTTTCAAGCCTAACATTTCTAATAAACTCATTTACAGAAACACCTGTGAGCGTTTTTATTTTTCGATACAATTGACTTCGGCTTAAAAACACAATCGAGGCCAATGTTTCAACACTTAGTTCAGGTTCACTAATATGTTCATGAATATAATTTAATATTTTTTGCATAAAATCATTATCCAAAGTAGTGGTTTTGAGTTCTGCTTTTTTACTAATTCCCTCATAGAATTTATTAAAAATAATTTGCCTGCTTGTAATCAGCTGCGCTAAACTTGATTTTAAAATTTCTAATTCAAAAGGCTTACTCAAATACAAATCAGCCCCTGAATCTATCCCCTCTAAACGATCTTTTACCAAAGCTTTTGCTGACAACATCAATAATGGAATATGGCTGGTTTTTATATTACTTTTTATTTTCTTACACATTTCCAACCCATCCATAACTGGCATAATTACGTCTGTTAAAATCAGATCTGGCAATTTTTGAACCGCCAAGTCATATCCTTTTTGACCATTTTCGGCAACAATAACTCTATAATCTTTCTTTAATACTTCTTTTAAATAGCTCCTTAAATCCGAATTGTCTTCAACAATTAAAACCGTATGAAGCTTGTCGTTTTTTTCCTCTGCAGTTGCCATTTCCTTTTTGGACTCTAATACCTCTATTGGCTTAAAACTATTTCTCTTCTTCGTTTCAGATTTAAAAATATCTTTAGCAAACTCTTCGGTTGCAAAAAAATCTTTTCCTAATGGAAGAATTACTCTAAAGACTGTCCCCTCACCTAAAACGCTATCGACTTCAATCTTACCTCTGTTTAATTCAATAAACTCTTTTACAACCTCCAAACCAATACCTGTGCTACCATAATATGTTTTATTAAGATTATTTACTTGATAAAAACGTTCGAAAATCTTTTTTAACTTCTTTTTGTCTAATCCTGAGCCAGTATCTTCAATAGAAATCTCATAACTTTTGACTTCTTTATCGATATTTATCAAAGGAAAATACACTAGTTTATTATTTTCTTTTATTTTAACCTTTATACGACCATAATCAGGAGTTACTTTGAAAGCATTAGAAACAATATTGAATATTATTTTTTCTAACATTTTAGGATCTACCCAATCAAGTAATTTTTCTAAAGGAGACGAAAAAGTTAACTCAATTTTTCGAAAAGTTGCCTCCTCGTCAAAGTGACTCAAAATATCTTTTGTAAAACTTATAACATCAATTTCTTGCACTTGTAATTGCACTTGATTGAATTGCAATTTTCTAAAATCCATCAACTCATTTATCAATCTCGACAAACGATCAGAACTTTTATGAATCACATTCAACTTATCCAAGACTTCTTGTTTTAAATCATACGAATTATTTTTTAAAAGATCTTCTAGTGGATTTATTATCAATGTTAAAGGTGTTCTAAACTCATGAGAAATATTGGTAAAAAATTGAAGTTTTTTATTATTCAATTTTTCAATTTGAATTCTTTTTTCTCTTTCAAAACTAATAGCCTGTTTAGCCTTAAATCTATTTTGATAATACACAATAGTATAATAAGTCGCTAATCCAAAAATAACCCAATATATAAGATAAGCCAAGTCTGTTTTCCACCAAGGAGCTAAAACTGTAATTTCTAACTCCAATGGTTTTTCACTCCACACCCCTCCTCTATTAGCTGATTTTACTTTAAAAACATAATCGCCCGGAGCCAAATTTGTATAAGTTGCTGTACGAACATTTCCAACATAGTTCCAAGATTCATCAAAACCTTCTAGATAATAGGCGTATTCATTTTTACCAGGATACGAATAATTAATTCCGATATACTCTATCGTAAATACCGATTGATCGTGATTTAGTGTAATTTTTTTTGTTTCAGAAATAGCTTTACTTAATGGCGAATTTTCGCCTCTCGGAACTACAGAAGTGTTGAAAATTTTTAAATCATTAAAGTACAACAATGGTTGTTTTGTACTTTTTGACATTTGATTAGGATCGAAATAATTTATTCCTTCTAAGTTTCCAAAATAAATAATTCCATTATCATCTTTCAATACCGAATTATTATTAAACTCATTAGCCAATAACCCATCTTCTGTATTAAAATTGTAAAATTTATTGTTTTTCAAATCAATTTTTGTAATTCCAGACCTACCACTCACCCAAATCGCACCATTATTATCTTCAACAATAGCACATACTGATTTTTCTTGTACCGATTGAGGCCCATTAAACCAAGAAATCTTTTTTGTTTTCTTATTATAATTAAAAAGCCCTGAGCCGTCAGTTCCTATCCAAATTAATTTGTTTTGGGATTCATAAATTGAAAGAATAGTATGCGTACTATTGGTATTCAAAACCTTTGCCATCTCATCTCTCAAAGAAGTTACCGAAAAAGAATCACCATTTTTACGAACCTTATAAAGCCCCTTTGTCGTTCCAACCCAGATATTATCATCAGAATCTACTATAATTTTACGCACAAATGCAGAAGTCAGTAAATGTTCTTTAAACGGTTTTGAATCACACCTAAAAATTATATTCTTTGATGGATCATAATAACTTAATCCATTTAAAAATGTGGCAATCCAAACATTTCCTTTTGAATCTTCAGTAAAACTCAAAACTCTATCAGAACTCAATCCCTTTGTATTTCCTGTGTTATAATTTACAAAGTTTTTAGATCCTTTTTTTAGGAAAAAAATCCCCTCATTCCATACACCTACCCATAAATTTTGATTACTATCAAAAAATAATTCTTGCACATTATTACTCTTTAAACCAGAAATAACAGAACCAGAAGAAGTGTTTATGTGCTGAAAAATTTTAGTTTTAGGATTAAAAATATCGATTCCGCCTCCTTCCATACTTATCCAAAGTTTCCCACTAGCGTCTTTAGCTATACAAGTCACAGAATTCGTTTGCAAAGAATTTGAATTATTGGCAAAACTTTCGATAGCGTTAAATTGCCCGGATAATTTATCAAAAACACAAACTCCTTTATTATAATACCCCAGCCAAATCCTATTGTCTCTATCTTTTAGTAAAGACCAAATTGAATTAGATTTTAATCCATTTTTTTCAAACTTATTGGGTACATATTTCTTAATTACTTTTCCTGAATTATTAATCAAAAACAGACCATCGTTTTCTGTGGCGCAAAAAATATTTTCAGCATCAATAGCAACAATAGAAAATATTCTCTTGTTCGTAATAGTATAAAACTTTTTATGAAAGCCATTAGCATCTTCAACAACCTTAATCAAACCCTCATGAGTGGTACCTACCCATAGATTCCCATTCGTTTCATAAAACAATGATTCTAATGAGATCGTAAGTTTTGAATTGGTTTGATTACTATCAACAAAGTTTACTTGTTTTAAAACATCTTGCTTTTTATCAAAATTGAGCAAACCAATATTAGTAGCAACAAGAACTTTTCCTTTTTTATTTTTTGCAAAACTCCTAACGAATAGTTCTCCTGCCAACGAAAAATTTGTTTTTACTGTGGTTACTTTAAACGTTTTTAAGTTTAACTTCAAAAGACCATATTGCTCTGTTCCTACGAGTAAATTATCATCATTATCCTCAATAAGACTTCTAACCGTTGCCATGTCGGTTTTTTTAATCTTGAGAATACTTTTTAAATCTATAGTCTCAAATTTATTTAAGTCTCGGTCATACAAACACAATCCTTCTTCGGTACCGACCCACAATCTATTTTGCGAATCTACATAAGTGGTATAAACCAGATTACTATTTATAGATTTAGAATCGTTCCAATCAGATTCATAGACGACGTAATTTGAGCCATCATACCTATACAATCCAGCGCCATTTGTACCAAGCCAAATGTATCCTTTTTGGTCTTGAGTAATAGACCAAACCCCTCTTTTTGACATTCCCTCTTTTATAGATCGAAACTGGAAATTATCAAATCTTGATTGTGAATAAGAAATAGTAATAAAGGAAATAAAAAATAGAAATAAGAACCTAATATTTATCATTACTTACTATATAAATTTGAAATATTTTTTTCTCAAATATATACATTATTATATTTTAATTCTTAAAAATATAAAAATACACAAACAAAAACACCAATTACACAAAAAATACACAATACACATTAGCGTAAAATCCAAGCAAAAACAAGCCTTAAAACAAAAAAGTTTAACAAAGAAATTCTTGAAATTCAATTAAAAAAGATTGCTAAATTTCAAAAAACAAAATAAAAATACACACCTCTACGTTGAAAACATTTAGATACATCTAAATTTATGTATTGATTTTATATAAACAAAGAGCCACCAATAGGCGGCTCTTTCAAATATGTTTTGATAACTATCTTTTTATAAATTACTTCAGATCGAACCAATGTTTAACATCATTCTCAATTGTTTCTTGCACGAGCTGATTTTCAAATTCATTTGTTTCTGGATTATATTTGTAAGACATCACCAATTCCTCAATATTTTGAATAACACTCTTTACAGCGTCACATATATACAAAAGCTCTTCATTTGTCATCGTTGGATGCAATGACAATCGAACCCAACCTGGCTTGATCTTCAAATCTTTAGCAAGGATCCCACATGTAATTTCCTTAGACTTCTCTTTGTTTATTCCAAAAAGATTATGTGCATAAGTACTTGCACACGACCAACCTCCTCTTACTTGAATTCCATAATAATCATTCAACAATCTTACTATTAAATTATAATGAATTCCCTCTACCACAAATGAAACACATCCTATCCTTTCACTTTCAAGATCTCCTAAAATAGATATTTCTGTAATTTTTTCAAATTCCGAAAAGCATATTTCAAGTAGTTCTTTTTCTCTTTTCTTGATATTCTCCACCCCCATTTGATCTTTTAATCCCAAACATAAAGCAGTTCTTATCACTTGTAAAAAACCAGGAGTACCTCCATCTTCTTTAACTTCCAACGAATCATTATAATAGAAACCTCCCCAAGGATCTGTACATTTTACATTACCTCCACCTGGATTATCAGGAAAATCTGCATTGTATAATTTTTTATTAAACACCAAAATCCCACAAGTACCTGGTCCTCCTAAAAATTTATGTGGCGAAAAGAAAATTGCATCTAATTGCATTTCCAAATCATTGGGATGCATGTCGATTTTTTCGTAAGGAGCTGAAGCTGCAAAATCAACAAAACAATAACCTCCATTTTGGTGCATTATTTTTGCCAATTGATGATAGGGAGTAATAATTCCAGTAACATTAGAACATGCTGTAAAAGATCCTATTTTCAAGTTTCTTTTGGAATATTTTTCTAGCTCTTTTTCTAAAATTAAAGGGCTAACCAAATTATTTTCGTCTGCTGGCAAAATAACAACATCAGCAATAGTTTCATACCAAGGCACTTGATTTGAATGGTGCTCCATATGGGTAATAAATACCACTGGACGTTCATCGGAATTCTCATTTTTAAGAATTTGAGAATTCCCAGAACGTAACCCCATAATACGCTGCAGCTTAGATAAAGCTGCAGTCATACCAGTACCTGTAGTTACCAACACATCATCGTTGTTGGCATTTACATGTTTTTTTATCAATGTTCTTGCATGATTATAACAATAGGTAGATGCTTTACCTGTTTCACTCGAAAAAGAATGAGGATTTGCAATCATTGGCCCTATTGTATCACGCATAACATCCTCTATTGGACCATAAAGTCTGCCGCTGGCAACCCAGTCTGCATAAACAATATTCTTTCGTCCATAAATAAATTCACAATCCGTATTAATTCCGATTATGTTTTTGCGATACTTCAAAAATTGCGCTTCAAGCAGTGTTTCTTTTTTAATATCCGACATTCCTTTACTTAAAATTATTTATCGTAGGTACTAACAACTAGTAAAATTCCCTTCGTTAAAAACCTTTAATTGCTTGAAATACATTTTTCTACAAAAAAAATCTTTAGGAAGTTATTTTAAACTAATTTTTACGAACAAAACTAATTTAACTTTAAGAAAAACTCTGTGCGTTTTGTCACACTATCTTATAAATATTCAACTCTAAGCTTTTTAAGCACCTATTAAATCGAAATCACAATACGCCCTTCAATTTGTCCTTTCTCCATTTTTTCAAAAATAGCATTGATGTTTTCAATTTTATCCATAGTATAATGCGTTTTAACTTTTCGATCAGCAGCAAACTGTAGTGCCTCTTCTAAGTCTAATCGTGTACCTACAATAGAACCTCTAATTGTTTTTCTAGATAAAACCGTATCAAAAATAGGAAGCGGAAAATCACCTGGTGGTAATCCAACCAAACTCATCGTTCCTTTTCTTGCCAGCATACCAAGTCCTTGTGCAAATGATGAAGTTCCTACAGCAGTTATCAAAACACCTTCAGCACCACCAAGAGATGCCAACTTTTCAACTGGATCTTCCGTTTTTGCGTTAATCGTAATCGATGCTCCTAATGATTTTGCTAATTTTAACTTATTATCATCAATATCAACAGCAATAACAATCATTCCCATAGCAATAGCATATTGAACTGCCAAGTGTCCTAACCCTCCAATACCTGAAATCACCACATATTGCCCTGGTTTTACCTCAGTTTCTTTAAGACCTTTATAAACGGTAACCCCTGCACACAAAATTGGAGCAACTTCTTCAAAACCTAAATTATCTGGGATTTTACCTACGTAATTTGGGTCTGCTAAAACATATTCTGCAAAACCACCATTTACGCTATAACCTGTATTTTCTTGTTCCTTACAAAGTGTTTCCCAACCACTCTTACAGTATTTACAATGACCACAAGCAGTGTACAACCAAGGCACACCTACACGATCACCAACCTTTACCGACGTCACGCCTTCGCCAATTTCATCCACAAAACCCACGCCTTCATGCCCTGGAATAAATGGCAGTGTGGGTTTGACTGGCCAATCTCCATGTGCTGCATGCAAATCGGTATGACACACTCCACAAGCTTCAATTTTAACAATAATTTTTCCTGGTTCAATTTTTGGTTTTTCCACCTCGATAACTTCCAAAGGAACACCAAATTCTTTAACTACAGCTGCTTTCATAATTTGATATGTTTAAAAATTATTACTATTTTTTTTATGCTTAATTGTAAATTTACTAAATAAAATTAGACAATCCCAGTCTTTTTAGACTATCTTTTTATTATCAAATCACTGATAATTAGATGATTTATAAACTATAATTTATCATATAAATTATAATTTATCATATAAATAAAGAATAAGCAACACATCAAAACCTTATAAAAGACAATATGGTATTATCACGTTCTAACTCAAAAACTGTGATAAAACTAAAATTCATTTACATTTTTCACCAATCGATATTATTGTTTTGGTTCTAAATAAAAAAAGGCTATCCGTACTTTTCGGAAAGCCCTTTTGATTTCAAATTAAAAATTTTATCATGATTTAAGAAATCAATTATTGTTTACTGGTTTCAAAATAAAACTATTATCAAATTTAATTGTATTTGGCAAATAATAAGGAATTCCTAATAAAATAGAAATCCGACCATTACCAACTTTGTAATTTTTACCCGATTTCAACAAAATAAAAGGTTTCGTTTTTTCATCACCTCCATAAGAAACATAAGTTAATTTCCCTTTCAAAGTATCACCTATTTTTTCTCCGCTAATTTTCCCAGAATCTTTTACTTTTTCATTTCCTCCATAAAACACTTCATAAGTACCATAGAATTTATCATCAGTTTCAACAAGATTCAAAGTTGCAACATCAGGACCATATTTCCCTTGAAATTTATAAATTAAATTACCCTCTTTTCTACAAGAAAAAAAGATAAAAACACAAATCAAAAATATTTTTTTCATACATACTCCTTTGATTAGCAAATTACAAAAACACAACAAACTAATTTGTTTTACAAGAAACTATTTAAATTTATTTGACACAAAGATTTTGTTTGTGTCAACGAGTGTGTCAAAAATCCTTTCTGGAACAGTATTCATATGATTAAAATAAAAAGTTAAAAAATAAAAAAAGCGCACTATACTTGGGCTTACGACCTGTATGTGCACTTTATTTTTTAGCTATTTTAGCCACTTTGTGAACGCAGAAGGATTCGAACCTTATCGGTTAAATCCGTACCAACTCTATATTTTCAGCAATTTCAAAACCGTTATTCCACAATTCTGCCACACTTTTAAAGTGCTTCTAAAAAACTTATTTAAGTGATTTTTGACAATTGTAATTCATTGACAAATATAATTAATCTACAGTCTGTATCAAATGATTTTTTTTTATTTTTATCATAAATAAAAAAGAGGCAATCTCAAATATTTGGGATTACCTCTTTTTACAAAGTTTCACTTCACTTTTGTAACCTGGATGATAGGATGGCTTATACTTTAAATATCCTAAATCCTGAAGCTGTTTAAAATACTTATGATAAGTTGGCAGTGTGTTCACATGGGATAACTCCATAATCTTGCTTCTACTCACCGTTATCCTCCTCCTCTGCCCCTGCTTATACCCCAATCCTAGAATTGCGGTTAAAATGGCAAGATGCCAAATACTCAGTTTTGGATCATTCATATAATTTGACAAACATTCCATTATCCTTTTTCCATCAGAACTATTTTTTTTGCTCATCTTTAAAAAGTTTTTCTAGATCTTCTCTATTATAGTAATATGAACCAAGCACTTTCCTAAAGCGAACTTTCTGGGTTATTCTTAGAGTCTGTACCGACCCAGCAGATATATCCAAAAGTTTTCTAACTGACTTGGTTTTGATCCATTCAGGATGTATTGAATCTTTTCTTTCAAAATTAATCTCTCGAATTATAATTCGCACGTTATCCAATAATTGCAAACCAAACTGTCTTAAATCTTCTTTCGTTACAATCTCATTCATCGCATAATTTTATTTCAATTTTATATCATTAGAATCAATAACAAAAGTAATTCAACAACAAACCAACAATTATTCTAAGGCATTGAATGGCCTTTTTTGGCTTTAATTAGCCTTCTATTTTTAATAAAGAAAGTTTTTAAGGCTATTTTCTAAAACTCTTTTACTTTAAAAAAATATAATAAAATATAATCCATTGCCAGCGACTCCACAAAAAAGCCTTTAACATATTGTTATGAGTTTTGATATGTACACATTAAGAAGGCTATTGTGCATCCACGCAACTTAATTGCTTAATTCTCTTAAGACCGAAGGTGCTGCTAATTTTATTGAAAATTAAAATATCACCTAAATTATGGCTTTTACAAATCTTTTATATCTGATGCTGTTTAATTTCTTCTTTTTTATTTATTAAATCTCTCAACGTATCCAATGCAGTCAAACAGACAATAAAAACAAAATTTAATAATCTATACAACAACTTAACTCCAAAAAAAAAACAACAAATAGACTCTATTTTATTTTTATCTCTCCTCCATTTTTTGTTACTAAATATCTTTGTTTTGGATAATTATGACTGTCAGAATACTTCATTTTAATCACTTCAGCAACCAAAGCCAGCTCCAAATAATTTTCTCTAAAATTACCTTCGTGCTCTAATTCCTCTGCTTCTTGAATTTCTTTCCTACTCTTTCCACTCTCCATTACTTCCAACAGATTTCTCATTTCTACAGAAATATTACTATACTTCTGCGGCACTAGGTCTAAAGAGGATTGTTTTAAACTCTTTTTGTTGCTCGAAATTTGGTTCTGGAAGATTATTTTATTTTGCAATTCTCATTATATCAGCTGTTCCTGTACCAAGACGCTCAATATAACCTTTCAAATACAGTGGTTCCGCTAGAAGAGGATTGGCAGAGACAGAGGTTTTCATCTTGTTCACTAATTTTAATTGATTAAATCAATTACATCACTACCAACCATATTATAACATAGCCACATCTGATGTATAATCAATAACCCTATAAACAGTAGCTCTATCAAAAAATTAAACATCGATCTTGATAGATTATGCAATATTGTTGAAATTTTTCATATCAATAGAACCATTTCACCTTCTCTTCTTCTTTGCTTCCCTTTACTCTTTGTATTTCAAGACCTGTATGCTTTTGTCCCATTTCAAGAGCAAAGGTAACTCCGTGTTCTTAACGCAATAGCAAGGCCAGGTCCTGTGGATTTGCCAAAAAATCTCCACCCTTCCGGGTTGTATTTTTTTAACAAAACCTTGCTATTGCTAAACACTAACCTTTTTATGCTCATGAAACGAAACATAGCATACACTGACTCTTTAAACGAATAAAAAAAATGTCAGCAATGAAAAATAAAATATTGAAAACGGTAATGATGAAACAAAACAGCACCACCTCGTCATTGCCGAATAAATATAAAATCAAAAATTATTCACTAAAAAAGCAGAAATCATGAACATTACAGGAAGACTGACAAGGGATGCACAAGTACGTACGACCGCACAGGAAAAACAAGTAGTAAACTTTTCAGTAGCCGTTAATGACAGCTATCGCAACAAACAAGGCGAACGCATCGAGCAAACCACCTATTTTGACTGCTCTTATTGGATTTCTCCCAATGTAGCCAAGATACTAACCAAAGGCGCAATTGTCGAACTCCATGGCAGGGTAACTGCAAAGGCTTGGACAGCCTCTAACGGAGAAATAAAAGCGAGCCTGAATTTCAATACCTCCCAAATTAAACTCCATGGCAGTATTAAGAAATCGGAATTGGTTGAAAATTCGACAGAAACACAAAACAACACAATACCTCTGGAACAACCAAAGGACGACCTCCCATTTTAACAAATAACATCAAACATTTTTTAACCTTTAAAATCATTTATCATGGCACATAATATCAATTTCAACGAGCAAACAGGACATTATTCTTTCTTTAGCGTACAACAAAAAGCATGGCATGGCTTAGGCCAAATCGTACAACAATACCCAACAAGCGAAGAAGCTATAATACACGCAGGATTAGACTATGAAGTCGCTAAAAGTTCGCTATACACAAAAGGTTCTGGCATTATCGAAACCGCAAACGGTATTGAGATAGGCAACAGCGAATTGAATGTACCTAACTATTACGCTAACATACGTACCGATAACAATGCAGTATTGGGAGTTGTAGGTAAGGATTATCACATTGTACAAAACCGTGAAGCGTTCAATTTCTTTGATGCTATTGTAGGTGGTAATGAAGGTATTTTATATGAAACAGCAGGAGCGTTGGGCAATGGCGAACGCATATTTATCACGGCAAAACTACCTAATTATATCCGTGTTGGCAATGGCGATGATGTAACGGAAAAGTACATTTTCTTAACCACCTCACACGATGGAAGCGGAAGCATTACAGCCGCTTTTACTCCTATTCGTATCGTATGTCAAAATACCCTTAACGCTTCGCTTCGTAATATGAGCAATGTGGTACGTATCAAACATACCTCGGGAGCAAAACAACGTTTGGACGACGCGCACAAGGTTATGGGATTGGCAAATATGCTAAGTACTCAGTTAGAAAGTATTTTCAATGAATGGACAAAAGTAAAGGTGACAGATAGGGAAATAAGAAAGCTAATCCAGTTGGCTCTTTGCCCGAACAAAGAAACATTGGATTTACTTAAAAAGGGGGCTGAAGATGAAGTTTCCACCGTGTTTAAAAACACCGTCGAAGATGCCTTTGCCTACGCTATGACAAGCGACACCCAACAAATGGACACCACCAAAGGTACATTGTTCGGGGCGTACAATGCTGTGACAGGCTACTATCAAAATGTACGCAATTACAAAAACGATGAAGCCAAATTGCAGAGTATTGTAATGGGTGGAACAGCACAAATGAAATCGCAAAAAGCATTTGATCTGTGTACTTCTTTTGAAACAGACGGAGCGGGAATTTTAAACCTTAATTAAAAAATATAGGCTACCGCTTTTAATGGAGGTAACCTTACAAAACAACAGCTATTTGTTACCTAGGAATTTGGCCAACTACTGAAACAGCCCGAAGAGCAAGACGACACGCTAAGTTACTCCCTTGCCGAAGCATTAGAAAAACGAGATATATTTATCAATTCATCATTGGAACAAATGGGATTCTCCCTATTATTGGGTTTGTTTCGTAATGGGTTGATACCTTACAGGGATTCTTCCAAAATTTGAAAGATTTTAGTACCCATCCCATAAAAGTCGGCGCGCAAAAAGTCAACCCTTCCGATGGTCGGGACGACTTTTTGCGATTAATTAGGAGCAACCTATTTGACAAAAATGTCCGTTTGTTCCATTTTATCAAAAAGGTTACAATTTATATTGTGGGCTATCTGATATAGCCAAAAATCATTTCTTTAGGCTTTCTTTATTTTCACATGACCCTTTAAGAATTAGGATGTAATTATAAAACAACACAAACTTATATCCATCTTGATACTGATTCCTTCTCCTATCAAATAAACTATTCACTCACCATTCACCCAATTATGGAAATGGTTTTAATTGATTAAAATTAGACAATCAACTACACACGAATTTACAACCTAACAACCAATTGAAATAATTCCTTCCAATTTTTTTTAGATTACAAACACTTTGAATTAAAACTTTTAACAGTATAATCGCATGCTATAATTAATTTGTCGTCACAAAGTTAGGGCTGTGACTGCAGGGCGCTTGCAAAAAATTCCCCCATAAATGCGAGGATTGTATCCTCACTTTATTGCGTTGCTTTTTGCGCTTGCTCGCCACAGCCCCATTGCTGTTCCATAATTAATCTTAAATACTGGAAATCATGGAAACACAAAATCAAAACTGGCAAAGCGTATCGGAAATCGAACTTATCTACAAAACAAAAGTAAAAGCTTCTGAAAGACCACAAATCAAATGCTCCCGTGATGCATACAAACTGGTTTTATCAACTTGGGATTCTAACAAAATTGAATTCTTTGAGCAATTCAAAGTATTACTGCTTAATCAAGCCAATAAAGCACTTGGAATATATGAGCTTTCCTCCGGAGGTATTACTGGTACCGTTGCCGATTTACGCCTTATTTTCGCAGCAGCCCTAAAAGCAAATGCTACAGCTCTAATGATAATTCATAACCATCCTTCTGGTCAGCTTAAATACTCAGAAGCTGACAATTGTATAACCAAAAAAGTAAAAGAAGCGGGAAAACTGCTTGATATTGCACTTTTGGATTCGCTTATTATCACTCCTGAATCCTACTACTCTTTCGCAGATGAGGGCACTTTATAGACCTCATTATTATTAATGATTAAAAAAGCCATCGTTTCTACTAGAACGACGGCTTTTCTTTTTTAATTCTTTAAAATCCAATTTCAATAATTAAAGCTGCATTTCATTTATTAAGCGGGCTTTAATTAAATCGGAATTTTTTACCCGAAGCATTTGATTCCTACCACCATTTTTTTCAAAAATCTCAATCAGCAAAATCTTGTCTTCTGAAAGGGTAAACTGGTCTAGCAAAAAAACGTTTTGGTCAGTCCTATTACCACCAATAGCTGCCAGAGGCTTATAATCTCTTAGCGGTATCACGGGTCTCTCTTGGAGCACAGTACGCTTGGCCGTCTTTTTATCTACAACCTTGAACTTGATATAATCAATCTGAAAAGGAACATTGGTACTGTTCTTTACTTCTGTATGAAAATAATATTTATCCCTGTAAATATAAATACCCTTTAACATAAATTCGATGCCGAATCTCTTGGCTTTAATATGTTTAATAACAGACTCATTCTTGCTGTAAATAGTTTCCATCCACAAGCTCGTCAAAGAAGGAGGATTATTTCCTAATGCATCAAAAAGTACCTCATTCCTGTTATCACCTTCTACTATTTCCTTCCTTGTGTACAGGTTATAACTTAATGCCTCGGGAGAGGAACTGTAACACACATTAAAACAGTAAAAATGTCTGTCGTCCGTAATTACTGAGAAGTTGGTTTCTGGTTCAAAATTCTTTACCGAAGCTTTTACGCGAAGCACATTTTCCGCCTCATCTGCTTTCCCTGCAATCAAGTATTCACTGCCCAAATCCACATAACGGATAGCGGTCGGAAAAATCAGGTGCGAAGTTTTATCATAGGTAACTTCGATACTGTACGGTTCTATTTTGCCTAAGCTAAGTGTCGTTCTAACACTGTCCTGCGCAAAAGCCAATACTGCAAAGCTGAATGTAAAGGCAAATGCCCAAAAGGTTTTTAAATATTTTTTCATTGTTTTTCTTTATTAGCATTCAACATTATTTTTTGGAAACTAGAAAAACCTGATACCCTGCCTTTAGGGTAAGTTTTGTCGTTTTTATCTTTTTGGAGAAATAGCCAGAAATGCCTTGTACCACACCACGGCTAAGGTCTGCGGCCACCTGCTGTCCCGCTGATTGCGTTAGCATCACGCTTGTTCCCGAAGTCTGGCTCATATTGCCAGCCATTTCCGTAAGGGCATTCATTTCCTGTGAATAGGGAACGTACAGCCCCTGTTGTCCATCGATATCATAAATGGCTATATCTACTGGAATAATATTGCCATTTAGTTCTATTGAACTAACTTTTAGCTGTAAACGTCCCCCTTGAAATTTACCTATTGCAGTAATTATCGTCCCTTTAGGAATAGTGTGGTTGGGAGTTTGGGCAGGTTCCAATAATCGCAAACGCACTCCACTTTCACCTATAATAGTCTGTGTTTTCTCTATACAGGCTTTCACACTGTTTTTGGTCTGTTTCACTTGTTTTGCAGCACCCGCAGTATAAAAATCACTGTTCCTTTTTTCACTCCAATCATTCAAGAAAATACTATCCGAAATGCCCCTATGCAAATTCGACACGGCCTTTTTACTTGTAGGACTAAATGCCTCAAAATATTCTATTTTTGAATTTGAAACAGAATTACGGTCAACAGTACTGTCAATATTTACGGACTGCCCTTTATTTGTTCCCGAAGGGAAATACTTTGAAGCCATCTGATACGATTTTTCCATCAAAGCCAATTGATCTGTTACCGTAACATTTTTAGGCACGTCATTTTCAGCCAGCTTTTCCTTTAGTTCGTCCACTTGTTTGCGGAGCCCTATTGTTTCAGAATTATCATCCTGATAAAAGGAACTTAACGTTCTTTGCGTATTTCGATAACCTTTTAATGCGGAGTTACCATATCTTCTGTTACCATTACTATCATTCTCTTGCTCCTCAGACCTTTCATCTGACGGTACCTCATCTTCCTTAGAATTCCAGTAATCCGAAAGCGTTACCAATGCATGTCTCTTTTCCTCTTCTTTCTGTTCCAACATTTCCTGCTCATAAGCCTTTTGCTTTGCAGATTGCATTACCGTGACAGAAGCCTGCGGTACGGATTCGTTCAAACCAATGTTCTCGATTTCCTTTTTATCGGGTGACGGCTTAAAAATCAAATACATACAACCCATAAAAACTATCCCCATCAAACCGAATATCAATGGTTTTTTCAGTCTTTCCCTAATGCTCTTTTGATCTTCGAACCGATTTGATGATTTACTTTGATCGCTCCCCTCAACGAGGATGCTTACATTTTTCTTCTCTTTCATAAAACTTATTTTTAAGCTTGTTCATTATTATATCCTACATCAAATAAAACTTTACTTCTTTTCGAAAACAGGATTCCTGATATGCTCAATAACCATATTATTGTCTGGTTTTGAAGTATCGTATCCTACTTTTAAAATAACTGCAATTGTAAGTAGTAAGTAAACAGTAAAAAAGTACAGCGTATATTGATACTGTTTTCGAATTGGCAATATCCGCCAACGGTCATCTAACCTTTCAAAGTATCTGTTTATATTTGCCCTTATTTTTTTCATAGTCTTACAATTAATATTGTTATAACTTGAAACGCTTTAGACTTTTTTCTTCCTTTTGCTTTAACTCTTCACTGACCAATGCTATTACTTCCACTGCTCGGGGTACTGATGCTATAGAAAGACCTGTCAGATTTATTTTTTTTAGTAGCTGCCCAAATCCATCCTTTTTTTCCACTTCCATTCTGTTGATAGAAAATTTGTCGTCTAAACATTTTACCCACATATTGCATTGTACTCGAGGCGAATCTTCTCCCGACCATTGCAAATAACTTGTGAGCAACAAATCCTGCTTAAGCAAACTGTCTGTTCCTTTATCGCAGCTTTCGAGGTATTCACCTATACTGTCTTTTAGCTTTCCGGGATACACCCCTTGTGTATGGAAATAACCGCTATAACCTTTGTCGATGAGTAATTTCGCGAATGTGTTTAAATCCAATAGTGCTTCCATAGAATTGTTTTTAACGTTCGATAACTTCAATATCCTTGTTTTCAACCACCGAAAACTTTTCTATGTTAAACCCTTGAGGGTTGGTGTCAGAACGAACAGAGTTCACGAGATAGCATGAAGTAATAAGGTTACGTTTAGTTACATTACTCGAACGGATGATGAATTGTTTGGCGTAAGTACGAATTGCATAAGGATAGTTGTCGAAATTGCACGAAACACTATCCACTTCGATACGCTGCTGAACATTACCCGATATGATACGATTGTAATAGCCTTTTTCAGAAAGGTCTTTGTAATAATCAAAGGCACTTTTATCAGCAAGGTTAAAAGCACGTTCCATATTGCTTTCAATTGCACTTTTGTCTGGTGCCAATGTAAAGAACAGTTCGTGAAAACGTCTGATATGTTCTCTTGCTTCAACAGGACGATTGATATTCGCATCTTGTGACAAGGCAAGCATCAGAGATTTACCATTGTCCAGCACATAGATTTTTTTACGTTGTACTTCTGCAAAATGATAGGATTGCCTGATGGAATATCCCGTGATACCTGCGCAGAGTACAACAAATATTATCGCGTACAATCGTATCTGACTAAAGCTGTTTTCTATATTTCTTAGCGTTTTAAATTCCATTTTTCTTATGATTATTCATTTTACGTTATTTGAGTAGCTGACCTCCAATATTCCCAACTGCTGAACCTGCCCCTGCTCCAGCTATGTTTCCAGCTTTCATGGCAGTTTGGTTTACATTGCGTGTAAAATTTCCCGCTCCACCAGCCTGGATAATCCAACCCGTTACTGTCGGAACAGTAAAATAGCCCACAATACCAATTATCATAAAAATGATGTACACGGTATTGGAAGTATCCGGGATGTAGGTGGGATCAGACAACATTTCGATATCCCGTTCCATGATCAGCGATTGAATCCTCGCCAGCATCGAACTGAAAAGATCTGCAACAGGCAACCATAAATACACACTTATATACCTAGTAAACCATTGTGTGAGCGTGGCCTGAAAACCATCCCATACCGAAATTGCGAAAGCTATAGGTCCAAGTATTGAGAGGACTATCAGAAAAAAAGTGCGTATGGTATCAATAACAAGCGCAGCTGCCTGAAAGAGTATTTCTAAAAGATTCCGAAACCAGTCCTTCATAGCCTTTTCTATCTGATAAGCCTGCCGGTCCATATACATCCCAGCCATTGTCCCGATATCGGAAGGAGACCACCCCAGTTCCTCTAATTTCTTGTCGAACGCTGAATCAGATACCATATAGGCTGTTTCGGGATTTCTTACCATGGCTTCATATTCCAATTGATCTTTCTGCTCCTGCAACATGTTTAGGTCAAGAACCTGATCTTCGAGTATGGCATGCGTCCCTGTTACAATAGGACTTAAAATTGCGTTAATACTTCCCAGAACAATAGTTGGAAAAAACATGATACAAAGCCCCAAAGCAAAAGGACGCAACATCGGAAACACATCTATAGGTTCGGCGCGACTCAGTGCCTGCCAAACCTTTAATGCCACATAGAACAAAGCTCCCAATCCCGCCAAACCTTTAGCAACTGCAGCCATATCTCCCACAAGGGGCATCATATCATCATACAAGGAACGAAGGACTTCATGAAGATTATTCCCTTCCATGCTTACCAGTACTTTTGGTTAGATGTCCCATAAAGTTCAAGGACTCTTTGGGAATCATTTTTCTTTTTGGATCTCAAATAACTCACCGAAATATTCTTATTATTATAATAGCGTACCAAACTGTGATAATCCTTAACTTCTTTGTATACCCTGTCGATAATATCCATACGCTCCTTGTCATTTAAAGAAAGACTCGATGAGGTGACAATCTGTTTGAGTTCTTTGAGTAGTTCGGTACTCTCCCCCAGCAATGCCGAATAACCATTACCAATGGCCACCAATTCCTGTGGTGTAAAATTTGGATCGTTTATCATCTTACCAAAATTCTTCACATACATATCCGACACATCTCCAACCAAGAGTACCGTTTGCTGTACCTTGCGAGCATCTTTCACCAGATTGTTTATAGCTTTCAGTTTATCATAGTATTCTTTACCTTGGTTATATACCTTTTCCACTTCCTTAAAATTCTTTATGACATTACTCACTGTCGAGGAAGTCTGTACAATTTCATTGGCACTGTTGAGAATCCCAGATGCCAAGTTAGTGGGATCGGTTACTACCCATTGGGCTTTTACTGAAGGTGCTGTGGCAAACATAAATGTCACACACACCAGACTTAAAATCTTTGTCATTATTTTTAAAATTTAAATTGTTATTTATTATTGATTTGATTTATCACGCCGCTGATTAGCCATATGTTTGATGGCCAGTTCTACATTGCCGTCCAATTCAGAAGCCAGCTCCATCACTTCCATTTTTTCAGTTTCTTCAGTGGTATATGCCATATATTCCTCCAAACTAACTTCAGTGGCATACACTGCAGAGTGCGTGCCTCCCAAGCCTATCCAAACTTCTTTGTACAGACGACTTGCGTCGTTGTTCATGTTGATGGAAAGCACCTGTGCTTTTTCCTTGTCGGTAAGTCCCAACATCGCCTGTATATCATCAAACTTGTTCATGTACTTGCGCTGGTCAAGCAGAATCTTACAATCAGAGTTATTGATGATACTTTCTTTGACAATAGGCGACTGAATGATATCATCTACCTCCTGTGTTACTACGATAGCCTCGCCGAAAAACTTCCTAACCGTTTTGAAGAGATATTTTATATATTCTGCCATTCCCTCCTTGGCAATGGCTTTCCAAGCTTCTTCAATCAGGATGAGTTTACGGATTCCTTTTAACCTACGCATCTTGTTAATGAACACCTCCATGATGATGATAGTTACGATTGGAAAAAGGATTTTGTGATCTTTGATGGCATCAATTTCAAATACTATGAAACGTTTGGACAACAAGTCTAGCTGTTTGTCAGAGTTGAGCAGGTAATCGTACTCCCCTCCTTTATAATAAGGTTCCAGTACGTTCAGGAAATTGGCAATGTCAAAGTCTTTTTCCCGAACCTGCTTTTCTTCCAATATCTTATAGTAATCCCATTGTACATACTCATAAAAGCCATTGAAAGATGGGTATGAATCATCCTGTTTGATACGTTCGATATAACCGCTTACCGCATTCGATAATGCCACTTCTTCGGAACGGGTTGGTGGTTCGTCATCACGTTTCCATAAGGTTATTATCAGTGTTTTTATGCTTTCTCGTTTTTCTATGTCGAAAATACCGTCATCCGTATAGAAAGGATTAAAGGCAATAGGATTGTCTTCTGTGTAAGTGAAATAAACCCCATCTTCACCTTTGGTTTTTCCTTTAATCAATTCACACAACCCCTGATAAGAGTTACCTGTGTCAACAAGCAGTACGTGCGCACCTTGCTCATAGTATTGCCTAACCATGTGGTTGGTAAAAAACGATTTACCAGAACCTGACGGCCCTAATATAAACTTGTTACGGTTCGTGATAATACCACGCTTCATTGGTAAATCCGATATATCTAAATGAATCGGCTTTCCTGTCAATCGATCGGACATCTTGATACCGAAAGGCGATGGAGAATTGGTATAGTTTGTTTCCTCTGTAAAGAAGCATAGTGCTGGTTCAATGAAAGTGTAAAAACTTTCTTCACTGGGAAAATCACCTGCATTGCCCGGCATTCCTGCCCAATATAAAGTGGCGACATCAGTAGTATTGTGGCGGGGCTTGCATTCCATTAGTGCCAAGGCACTTCCGCAATCGTTCTTCAACTGTTTCAGTTCCGCTGGGTCTTCCGACCAGGCCACAATATTAAAGTGTGCCCTAACAGAAGACAACCCAAAACTATGCGCTTCGTTAAGGTAACGCTCAATCCATTCTTTATTGATTTGATTGGCACGGCTATAACGAGCCAGTGAGTGCATATTCCTAGCGGACTTTTCAAACTTTTGCAGGTTATCTTCACTGTTATCCAAAAACAGATATTGATTATAGATGTGATTGCAGCTCAAGAGTAAGCCCACTGGAGCGGCGAATGACAAACGGCAGTCGCTTCGGTCGGTGGATAATTTTTCGTAACGGGTATCTACCGATACCGTTGATGGTAGGTCATCCGTATCGGATAAGGTATGTAAGCACAATCTTTTATTGCCGATGCGCACCTCTTCCGCTCCAAGTACAATATCCTGCATAGGGGTTCCTGCTTCCCTTGACAGCGTGAGATACTGCTCCAACAGCCCTTGTTTACCATCCGTTCCAACAATATCTTCTTCCGTCAGGCGTTGCAGTTTTATAAATCCGCTATCGTTCACTATACGTTCAAACTGCGCAACTGCTTCCATAAAACGGTGTACCACCTCTTTATCCCTTATTTCCTTTGGTATCAATACACCTTTACAAAGCGAACTGAAGTTGCTCTGTGTACGCATTCTTTCCTTAGTAGTCTTGGTCAGGAAGAGGTAGCAATAATGATTTAGAAAAGGACGTTCGTTGAAATGACCCTGGTAAGACTTTGCCAAAAAACTCAAGTCTTCATTTTCCAACTCCGGAGCATAGCTTTCCTTCAAATACCAATCTTGCTTGTGTACTACCGTATAGTCTGGTAAAGTCTTAATAGCTTTAAACCAAGCGGAATGAACAGCTTCGTATTCTGCAGAACCTACGGTAAAGAGTTCTGGCAAACGCACTTCAAAACAGGCAGTAATGTCTGCATCTTTGGAAAGAATACAATTGTTCTCTACTGCCAATAGTGGAAACTTACTTTCCAATGTGGTGGTCTTTGCTACATTTCTCATACTACATTCCATTTAGGAGTACACTTTATGTGGCGACGTACCGATTTGCGACAGATGATATAACGAGGGTGTCGCTTTCTGGAGGCTAACTTCATTAGACCATACTCCCCGTACTTTTTGTTCAACGAAAAAGTTTGCCAAACAATTAGTGAAGCCAAACCTGCTCCTAAAAACAAACAGATGTAAGAATTAGCCCCAGCCATATAAAGTATCATGACCAGTATAAGTGTTCCGAGCAATCCACCTGCAAAAATGAACAAGTATTGTGCTTTCAGTCCTTGAAATTCTACCATTCTTCCAATCCCTTTATTGATATTGTACTTCATAAGGCGGAAGATTAAAGGAAGAATGAACGCAAGATAGTAGCCGCAACAATTAAGAAAATACAAGCACCAAACCAGCTTGCAGCCGTCTTGCTTGTATCGGGATCACCTGAACTGAATTTGCCATACACTTTAACGCCTCCTATAAGGCCCACCACCGCACCAATGGCGTAAATAAGCTGTGTAGCAGGATCAAAATAAGAAGTTACCATTTGAGTAGCTTCAGTGATACCTGCTGAGCCGTCTCCTTGTGCAAATGCACTAATTCCTGACAATATTGCCAGTGCTGTCAGCAAAACTTTTTTTCTTTGTTTTTCCATGATTTGAATGAATTAATTTGTTAGACATTCCTGTGCGTCGCAGGATTTTAGAACAAATATCTTATGGAATCAGGAACACATTAATGAATTGTCTTTAAGTGGTACTGTTTGGCAGAAGAAGACGTAATAATTTACTTTATACAATAAAAATCAAAGATTTGAGTAAATAAATACTTCATATATCGTAAATTGCAATATGCGATATATATAGATGAAAAGTTGCTTATTATAAAATTTATAGGTAATATTGCATATCGCAATATGAAATATCAGAATGGCACAAGCAAAAAATAATCTCAAACCGCAAGACATTGTAATTTTGTTAAAAATAATTGCACTGGGTGAAAAGCCTTGGTTTCATCATACTATTGCTGAAGAATTAGGCATGAGCCAATCTGAAGTAAGCCAATCTTTAAATCGTTCCAAATATGCAGGACTAATTGATGATACCCGAAAAAAAGTGAACAAAATTGCTTTTAACGAGTTTTTAATTCATGGTGTAAGCTATGCTTTTCCACAACAACCAGGAGCATTAGTCAGAGGAATTTTAACAGCTCATTCGGCGGAACCTTTGAATAAAATAATTCAGGCAACTGATAACTATGTTTGGCCGTATGCAAAAGGATCAGACCGTGGCCAGGCAATAGAACCTTTATACCCTACTCTCGTAACAGCTTCATTAAAAGATAAGGATTTATACGAATTATTAACCTTAGTCGATGCCATTAGAGTGGGAAGAGTAAGAGAAAAAGAAATAGCAAAACGAGAATTAGAAAAAAGAATATTGAATGCATAATAAAAACAAAACCACTATTTTCAATTGAAATTTAAAATAGTGGCTTAACTAAATGAGTAGTTTCTGTTTGCATATCCATAATTAATTTTAAACTAATTCGTCTCTTAATTGAACATCATAATATTCTTCCAAGAAAGCATCAATAATATTTTGATTAGGTTCATTGATTAAAAAATCAATATCATCTTCAGTAAAATTAGGAATACCAAAATTTTTGATATAAGTTCCATTTAAAGAATAATATTCAGATGAATAGGGTTTGCTTGTTGTTTTGATGTAATACCAAAATAGACGTGATTCTAAAATCTTTTTAATTAATAACATTTCATCTTTTGAATGCCCTATAATTGCCTGACCATTGTAAAACAATAAATCATCATCATTGCTAATTAAATAGCTTGGAGTTTTATCTGAAAATTTTGGAAAAAACAATTTGTTCCCAACTTTCTCCAAAGATTGGGTTCTTCCAAAAGCAAACCATTTCTCATATTTGCCTTTGCCTTTATCTCGTTTTGCTAATTCTTCCTGCTTTTTCTTCAGATACTTATAAGCAAAAGGAAATTTCTCTTTTAAAATTTCTTCTTCAAGAGCTTTAGGTTTAATTTCATCATTGTATGGAAACAAAACTTTTTCTTTTACTTCGTCGAAATCAATATCTCTACTCAATTTATTGGAGTTCAGTATATCTTTACAAATTCCTTTTTCTATAGGATACAAACTACCGTTCTGGAGATAATAAAATTCATTATCTTCTTTTACTGGCTTAAAAATATAAAGGTCATTTCTTAACGTTGCAATACCGTGTCTAGTTTTGTACTTTTCCCCGAAAGGTGTTCCCGTGGCTTCAATTCTTGAAATAATTTCATTATCATTTAGATTCCAGCCTTTTCTTGCATCAAGACTTACGTAATTTATTCTACTGTATTGATTTCTATTCGTTGGTAATTCTCTATCTATCGATTTATGATATTCAATATAATCTCTTTGCGTATTTTCTAAAAAGCAAATACAGGTATATGTACTTTTCGATTTAAATATCTGTTGGGTTCCAAAATCAATAATTTTAATAGATGTATTGTTTCTTTCAAAATAACCTCTTAAAGCTCTACCATTCAGACTTTTGAAAAAAGTATTCATTGTAATATATCCAAGAATACCATTAGGAGCTAAATTCTCATATCCAATTTGAAAAAAAGGAATATACAAATCCGGGTTCCCAGTAGCACAAACTTCCCAAAGCCTTACATTTTCTTTTGAATTCTCATCAAGATTACGAGCAGAAACATACGGAGGGTTTCCCACAATGATTTGAAATCCCTCAAAGTCTGGATAATGTTCTTCCCAACTAAAAAGTAAAGCGTCTCCTTGATGTAAATTAAAATGAAATTCTTCTACATCTTCTCCTTCAGATAAAGCCAATAATGACAGCAATAATCTACTTCGCGCTACTGAATATTGCTGAATGTCTAAGCCAAAGATCTGATTCTGAAAAATATGTTGATAAGTACTTCTTGTTCTTCTTCTCAGTTCTTTTGCTGCTGTATATAAAAATCCCGAACAACCACACGAAATATCTGCTATAGTAACTTCATTAAGAATATTTGCATTATTTCTGAACGTTTGACGTACTATATAGTCTCTTATATCAGAAGGTGTATATATCGCTCCGTTAATAATTCTATCCGATGGGGAAATAACAAACTCAAAGAGTTCAATCAATTTTTCAATACTAAAGTTTTCAATCGTATTTCTTACAATTTCTTTAAACTCATTTAATTTTTTTCTTTTTACTGATCGTTTTTGTGATATTGAATAATCTATAAGAAGTTTATTGTTTATAAGGTTTAATCCATTAATTTCAATAAAAGCAGACACAATGAGCTTATCCACTTCTAAAGGAAGTGTTGAATAGGACTCTAGATATTTAAAAATATTTTTCATTTATTACATAGTCTTATAATACTCATCTAACTCGTTTCGATATAGAAAGTATTTTAAGCCATATTCTTCTGATTTTTTTATAATGTTGTTATATTCTTCCGAACCTTTAGAATATTTTTTGGCTTCCAAGGTTAAAATCTCAATCGCTTTTCTTAGCTGATTCAATTCCCATAAAAGTTTAACTGCATAATCCCTTTCATCAAATTTAAATCCAATCTCAACCATCCATTTACCTAAATCTGTTAACCACCTAATACTTCCAGTATTTGTACGATACAAATGAATATCATAATCATTACTACAAGGATTTACAAAACCTTTATTATTTACATTGGGTATTGTTTCATCCTTAGATGGCCATTTACTAAGTTTCACGTTATTACAAAACTTACAGGAATAAACTAAATTGTCATATTGACATAACCCGATATTTCCTGTTTTTGAAAATAGTGATTTAGGTACAAAATGATCCACCTCAAACCAAGTATGACTAAACCCATCAAAAGAACCGCAATAGGCACAGTGTTTATGAAAATCTTCTCTTAAATCGGGTTTATGCTGTGACCAACCATCCCCAGTTGGATTTTTCGTAGGATTAGGTCTTCTTACTGGTAATTTATCCCTTACTTTCATCATTTCCGTTTTCTAATAATGATTTAATATATGCTTCCGCATCTTGCCTTGCTTTGGCAATTTTCTCCAAACTATCAATAGAAGTTAAGTTTTCAGGAGTCTCCATCATTCTCATTTTATCGAGACTTAGTAAATCTCTTTGAGTAGATAGTAGCAAGTTCTTTTCATCTACATTTAACTCATTTGTTTTCTCTTTTTCCAACAGTTCTGAAATGGTATCTTTTCTTTTTGATATGTGTTTCTTGTATTGTTCTATACTTTTAGTAAGAACATCAATAAAATGTTTGGTTTTAGGATGATCATCACCATTGTCACCAGGAAAGACAATCTCTTTATCAAAAATTATCTTGAGGTCGTCTACATCTGGCTCTGCCTGATCTGCCTTATTGGTAAAGATGATATGGGGGAAAAGAGGTTTCTTTTCATAAATTTCTCTCTCTACCTCATCACCATTAAAGGCAAGAATATTACCCTCTTTTAATCTAAAGTCAATCATTAATAAATCAATATCAGAGCTATATACTTGTTCCATTAACTCTTGCAAAGACATACCTTTAGTTATTTCATAACCAATAACTTTAAAACCGAAATTTTTCAGCTTCCTTCTATATAATTTAACCTGATTTATATCTTCGTCAATGTAACCTATTTTATATTTAACATCCATAGCTATATATTTTTAGTTTACTGAAAATGAAATTTTAACTGAAAAGCCAACTTGAGGCTCTAAAATTTCAATATTCCCATTGTTATCATCTATAACAGATTTTACCAAATACATACCAAGTCCAGTTCCAATTTCATTACCAATTCTATCTCTTTTGGATGTAGTAAAAGCAAGAAATATGTCCTCTTTATTTTCAAATGTCTTATCTAATCCTTTTCCATTATCAGAAAATACAATTTCAATTTTGTTATTTACAATAGCTAAGTCAATTGAGATATTTCTGTCATCCACAGAATTCTTATCCTCAAAGGAATCTATAGAATTATTTATAAGGTTTGAAAAAATAGTTGTCATATCCATCTCAAAAGCCCTAAAACTATACTTATCTGTCCCTATTCCATCATTAACAACAAAATTTATATCCTTACGCTTAAAAATTCTTTTCCAAGTATCTTGTAATTGCGTAAAGAAATCCCCAAAATTTAAATTAGTCCTTGTTCGTTTGTCTTTTCTTATCGCTGTAAGCGTATAATCAACCCAATGTTTGATTTTTTCTTTATCGTCCTTAAGTAATTCAAAAATATCAATAACATCTCCATACTCAGTAGAATCATTAATACCATTTGGTAGGATTTTATTTTCTTCAGGAATTAGCGACAAAACATTCCTTTCTAATTCTACTATTTCAGCAGCATTGTTACTAACCTCCTTCAATTCATGAGAAAAGGAAGACACAATTAAACCTAAACTTGCCAATGATCTGACTTGGACAATCTCACGATTCTCTTCATCTTTTTTATCATCAATAATTTCCCTAAAAGATTCTTTGAAAAATTCCTCATACGCTTCCTTCTGTTCATTTTCGTTTTGGAAATTATTCGATTTGCTATCTTCAATAATCTTCAAGGCTAATTCATGTGCTCTTTTTTGAATTTCTTCATTTTTTCTTTTCTCTTCTTCTTGTTTATTAAATAAATATATAGGATTTAGTATTCTAGATCTATCGACCTCAAATTCATGGATCATAGCGGTAATGATATTTTTAAATAAATCAAATGCATCATTTTCCTGTAACCCTCCTCTGTCCGATTTATCAACAAGTAACGGGTTATTGTTTCTTGAAATGGTTACAATACCTGCTAAAGATTCGTTATTCACTCTCCAATCACCTATACGCTGACCAGCACCAGCAGGGCTTTTCGCTGCCCTAAAACCTAAGCCTAGCCAATCATTTTTAGGATCCCCGTAAGGTCTAACTCTAAATGAATCACGATAAATTTTAATTCCACCAAATCTTTCAAGTGTTGCTCTTCTTTCTCTACTAACTATATTTTTATAAGGATATCCCTCTTTTTTTGAATTAGTAAACTTGATATAATTATATGTGAACTGAAAATCACCTAATTCTTTTAAAAATTCTTTTCTAAATTCATTCAATTCCCAATTTAAAAGCTTTGCAATGCTTTTAGAATAAGAAAACACCTTACTTTCAATCGTTTCTATATTAAAAGGAACAGAAAATTTTTCAAATAAATGCCCAAATTTTCTTTTTAGCAATTGTAAGTCAAGTTCATTTCTCTCAACTGTAAAATTAACTACTAGATTTTCAGCATCATATTTAGCTGTTACTTTATAATCAAAATCATTAAAAAAAGCTGTTCTTACTTCTCCATATTGAGATAAATTTTGAATATACTTAAAGTAAACTTGAAAAGGTATGTTTAATTCCTTTGGAGGAATTAATGCTTCTAGACTATAAAAAACATTTTTGATTTCATCGGTGAACCATTCATCTTTTAAATTGCTAATTTTTAAAATAGTCCCGTGATTAAAAGTGATGTTTTTAATTTCGGAATAATCAAAACCTAAGCCTAGTATTTCAACTATTTTTTCTTTAATATCTATTTGTTCTTGAGATAGTTCTGCTTCGATTTCAGAAATTGACTTATCTAAATCATCAAATTGAGACCAATTCATTTTCCAACACAGTCCATCATTATTTCTTTTATTTTTTGAAAGAGTCCACATTTCGGTTTCAAAACCCAATCTATCTAATGCAAATCTTCCAATACCTTTAGCACCTGTTTTTACTCGCTCTTTATCTGATAAATAAAACTGTTCTTTATTTCCTGTCCCTATTTGCATCCAGTATTCTTCAACGATATTCTGTTCCATTCCATCGCCATTATCAATAATATAGATAATACTATTTTCTTTATCTGGTACTATGTAGATTTCTCCATTTTCATCTTTTTTTTGCATAACAGGAATGTCAAAAAAAACAAAACAATTTTCTGCATCTGCGTCATAAGAATTTTTCACCAATTCTGTAATTGCTCCTTCAGGATTGGAAAAGTTTTCTCTACCCAAAAGCTTACCTGCTCTTGCTGAGACTTTAAAAGGTATTTTAACTGTATTATTAGTCATTAAAAGATAATATTAATCTTATTATTTAGTACTTCTACAATTTCAATAAATATTTTTAATAGAATACCATACTCTATTTACACGCCATCGTGAAATAGTTACTTAAGTTTAACCTAATTATTTATAAACCCATTTATGAATTAAATCATTCCCTATAAATACAAGTTTCAATCTATTAATTTCTTTTTTACATAGAAATTGTATATGGCTCAAAGATATTCATTTTTTCAGTCCCTTAAAGGTCTTTTAAAATTAATCCAATAACAAAAGTAATTTACTTAAACAGAAATCCCTAATATGGAAATCCTTATTCATAAAATGGTAAAATTCAATATCTTCGATAGAAAAGCTAATCTATAACCAACAACTCGGCCATTATAATATAGAAATATTCTCTATTCAGATTTCCTAAAATCTTAGTTCTATATTTCACTACCCCCATGATCCTTTAAGTCTTAATCTGCGATTAACCCCGAATTCCCTCCTTTTTCGCAATTAAACAACTTAAAAATAAAAAAGGAGCTTGTTCACACAAACTCCCCAATATCAAAATCCTCAAAATCATTTTTCCGCAAAGTGGAAGAACTGGTTTCAGTTTCAGAAGAAAGGCTACTGTCCAATAGCTCAGCTATTTTACGGGAAGCACTTTCCATAGAATTCTCCAGTAGGTCGAATAATTCGGTTCCCTGTATTTTCTGAACTATAGCAATTGCTTTTTCCTTTTGAGAAGGCTCCAATTTTTCTTTTTGCAGCAACATCCCCACGGAGCTTAGTTCTTCAAAGGTAACGCCTTGAGCAAAACCGTTATCACCATCTAATATTCTATAACTATTCCATTCTTCTGCCTCGTCCTCAAAATCTGGTATATTTCTGAAAACTTCGTCCGGCTCTTCCTGCGGAATTTGCTTATCAATATCTTGATCTTCAATTTCAATATCAAAATTATCCGTTTTATCTTCCTGCTTATTCTTTTGACTTTCATTTGTATTAATTGGCACCGAAAGTCTTTTTAGTGTTTTAGGTTGTCCCATAATATCGGGCAAGTTGGGATTTATTTTATTCTGCTTTACCTTTTGCTCTTTCTCTATTTTGACAACAATCTTATCCTGCAAAAGCAGAATAATTACAATCAGTAAACATATCACAATTACTATTTCCATGGCTTATAAAATAGGTTTGTATTTATCATTAAAACTTCTGGTTATCTGCTCACCAAATTCCTGAAAATGGTAGTTCAACAAATTATCCAGATAAGCATAAATAGTGATCTTGTCTTCGCCAATTACCTGAACAATTCGGGACAGTTTTTCGTGAAAATCGGGCCGGATATACACCGTTTTCCCATCGCGGGCATTGGTATCAATTCTTTTGAAAAAAATACTCTCGTAATCTGGTTCGCTTGTCTTTTTAGTTCTGGTCTTTTCTTTAATTTCTGATTTGGCAGATGGCAATTCTTTAGGCTTAAAATTTTCCTTTTCTGATTCTTCAGTCAGTTCTGTCGGTAGTTGTAAGCCTTCTTTTTTTATACCGTCCACCATCAGGTTCATCATCAACTCCTCGTTAATTTCAGGAGTATTTTTTTTCTTACTATCTTTCTCCATAAACTATAATTGAATGATTTTTAAAAATTCGTTTACAAATAAATCTAACTGACAAGCTTTCATTAAACGTTCATCCGGAGGCATAACCGTAGAGCGAAATACAGTTTTGCTATTCTCTTCGCTTTCTTTACGAAAGCGAGTGCTATTCTTGATTTTGCTTTGCATCAGGCTTAATCCCAATTGTTCAATAAGTTGATTGTAAACATCATATAAAGGTGTACTTTCCCTCCCATCCACCTGATTCCAAAACAGATTAATGGTTTCTATGGAAGTCGTCCCTTTTTTCATAATCACGTCCTGCAAAAGCTGTGTAAATACAAGCGTACTCTCCATGACCAAACGATCAGCCGTAATAGGCGTAAAAATGTGGTGCATTCCTGCCAATGCTTTGAGTATACCTGGAGTATTTACCGTTCCTGGAAGGTCGAAAAATATGACATCAATAGGCACTGAAGAGGAATTCAAAAATTCCTGAGCCGCTTCCAATACACTTTCGGCTTTGTGCTGCATAATGGGATAGGCTTTTTTGTTTATGGTAGTAAATTGTTTGTACGCTAATTTTTTCAAATGCTCATTTTCCATTACCATTGCCAAATCTCGGGTTTTCATTTTCATCAAACTGTGTTGTGGAAAATCGGCATCAAATACGGCAACATTATAGCCTAATCGATAATGCATTGTACTTGCAACAAGAGTTGTGAATGTACTTTTTCCGACACCACCCTTTTGAGAAGAAAAGGCGATAAATATTGTTTTGTGTTTTGCATTCATATTTCAACAGTTTCAATTATTTGTATCTCCAATTACTTATGTGTGTATTTCAGCAGTTATCTACTTACTACCGCATATAGATTTATCTTTATGTATCGAATTCTATAGTCAGGCAAGTACATACCCAGCTGTTCAGCTATCCAAATAGATCTTCATTACTGTATGTAGATAAGTAGATGTTTATAAACTTATTTAAATTCATATAGCTGTACTTTTCTATGCAATTATGTTGTTACCTCTGTACATACTTATCTCCTTATATCTATTAATAAGTACAAAGAAATACAGCTATGTATTTGCTTTTATTAGCATGGTAGTAATTGGCCTTTACTGGCTATTCTTGGCAATCTTTCACATTATAATGATTCTGTATTCAATCATTTACTTTGTATAAAACAGTAATCCAATAAGTCAATGGAAAGATTGAATCAATATTTGGACAGCAACTGGAACGGCGTTAAGCCGTTTTTCCCTGCTTTATTAAATCCGTCCCGCCGACAGGCGGACGGATTATCTGTTCTCCAGAACAGAGCAAGTTGTGTTTTGAGGCACTCGAAATGAATTCCGTGCCTCAAAACAACTTGCCCTTGCAGGGAGCTAAAAACATCCTCCGAAGTCGGTGTTTTGTAAAATTTACAAATAGATTAATGATGAATGAACAACAGAACAATAAACAGTACAAAGGCGGCAGGAATCCTAAAAAGAATCCCAGCATTCATCGTTATGTTTTTCGTTTGACTGACGAAGAAAATGCTAAATTTCTTTCCCTTTATGAAGCTTCAGGAGTTGATAATAAAGCACATTTTATCACTTCTACTCTATTTGAAAGACTAATAAAAACCGTAAAAATTGACATGGCTGCAATGGATTATTATATGCGATTAACCACTTTGTATGGTCAGTTTCGTGCTGTTGGTGTTAATTACAATCAAATAGTGAAGACATTGTACCGCAATTTTTCCGAAAAGAAAGCGGCTGCTTATCTGTTTAAATTAGAAAAACAAACAGCAGAATTAGCCAAATTATGCCGTGACATAATACAGTTGACCGAGGAATTTGAAGCAAAACATTTGATTAAAGATGACAAAAAATGATAGCAAAGATTGGTCGTGGAGTAAATATAATTGGAGCACTTTCTTATAACCAACTTAAAGTTGACAAGGAAAACGGAGAAGTGTTAGCTACCCATAGAATAAGGGAAACAATCAACGGAAATTATACTGTTGCCCAATTGTATCACTCATTTGAACCTTATCTGATTGCAAATAAACGAACTGAAAAACCCGTCTTACATATCTCGCTCAACCCTGATCCGAGAGACAACGTAAACGATGAAAATTTCAAACTAATAGCAAAAGACTATATGGAACGTATGGGTTATGGAGATCAACCTTATGTAGTTTTTAAACATACCGATATTGAACGAACTCATATTCATATTGTATCAACCTGTGTAGACCGTAACGGTAAAAAAATAGCTGATAATTATGAAAAATTACGATCCATGAATGCCTGCCGTGCATTGGAACAAGAATACAAACTAATACCTGCAACGGAAAAAAACCGTCATCCTAAAGAAGAACTTTTCAGACCGATTGACTACAGGGCAGCTAATATAAAAAGTCAAATTGCCTCGGTAGTTCGACATTTACCCAAATATTATCACTATCAAGGATTGGGGACTTACAATGCCTTACTTTCCCTTTTTAACATTACCGCTGAAGAAGTAAAAAGTGAATTACATCGACATCCTAAACAAGGATTGGTCTATTTTGCGCTGAATGAGCAGGGAGAAAAAGCAAGTAATCCATTCAAAGCCTCACTCTTTGGAAAACAAGCAGGACTGGATGCTTTACAAAAACATTTCGAGCAATCGAAAGAAAAAATAAAAACTGAAATGGCAAAAGAAATTTTAAAAAAGACCATAGAAATTGCAATCCATACCACTTCTAATGAAACCGAATTCAAGAAACAACTACTTGAACAAGGTGTCAATACTGTTATTCGTAGGAATCATGAAGGACGTATTTACGGTATTTCCTTTATTGACCATGAATCCCGGAGCGTTTGGAATGGATCACAACTGGGTAAAAATCTTTCGGCTAATATTTTTAATGATTGTTGGAATGAAAAAACTACTCAAAAACATCAAAATGAGTTACATGACACTATAAAGATTTTGTCACCCGAAAAAAATAATACAAAATCAGAAACTGAAAAACCACATGCTCTTTTTGATTTTCTCGATAAGAGCCAATCTACTCAAACTAGTACTGATTTTGGTTTTATGGAAATCCTTGGTAGTATATTACCAAAAACACAGGGAGAGGATTATGAAGAACTGACATTTGCTAACAAAATGAAGAAAAGACGCAGAAAAAATGGTAATAAAAAATAAAATTCCAATTTAAGTTTTATATAGACAAATAGCGACAACAAATGCATTTTGAAACCCGTTCGTTTAAAACACTTTGCTTAATCCTATATTTCACTAACTACACTTTCTAATTTTTCAAAAATGCAAGGAGAAGACGATTTAAGAGGACTAGCCAAAATCATGGCTTTCATGCTTGCAGTAAGTATCTTGTTGGTATTGATACACTTTTACTGGTTTTGTTATAGCTTTTTTTTAGAACGAGGTTGGACATTACAAATGCTCAATAAGATATTAGCTAATTTCCAGCGAACAGCGAACTTATTCTCCAATACATTATATACCAAGCTTTTTGCATTGGTCTTACTGGCATTAAGTTGTTTAGGAACAAAAGGTGTAAAAAACGAAAAAATTACCTGGGTCAAAATCTATATTGTCTTAATCAATGGTGTTATTTTTTTCTTTCTAAACACACCGCTACTACAATTATCTATTTCATTGTATATTCTCACAAGCTCAATGGGTTATATTGCTTTAATGGTTGCTGGGATATGGATTAGCCGTTTGCTTCGCAACAATCTGATGAATGATGTTTTTAATAACGAAAACGAAAGTTTCATGCAGGAAACTAAATTGATGGAAAATGAATATTCTGTAAATCTTCCCTCCAAATTTTATTATAAAGGCAAATGGAATCAGGGTTGGATTAACGTAGTAAATCCGTTTAGAGCTTCTATTATATTAGGTACACCTGGATCAGGTAAGAGTTATGCCATTATAAACAATTATATCAAACAGCATATCGAAAAGGGATTTTCAATGTATATCTATGATTTCAAATTCGATGATCTTTCCACCATTGCTTACAATCATTTACTGAAACATACCGATAAGTATAAGGTTAAACCAAAATTCTACATCATCAATTTTGATGATCCTCGCAGGAGTCATCGTTGTAATCCCATCAATCCAGATTTTATGACTGATATATCAGATGCTTATGAATCGGCTTATACAATTATGTTGAATCTTAACAGAAGTTGGATACAGAAACAGGGCGATTTCTTTGTAGAATCTCCAATTATATTACTAGCAGCTATCATTTGGTTTTTAAAAATATATGATAACGGAAAGTATTGTACTTTTCCTCATGCCATTGAATTGCTCAACAAGAAATATGTTGATGTTTTTACTATCCTTACTTCCTACCCAGATCTCGAAAACTACCTATCCCCTTTTATGGATGCCTGGCAAGGTGGCGCACAAGATCAATTGCAAGGACAAATAGCTTCTGCTAAAATCCCTTTGTCAAGAATGATCTCTCCTCAACTTTATTGGGTAATGACGGGTGATGATTTTTCATTGGATATCAACAATCCGAACGAACCTAAAATACTTTGTGTTGGAAATAATCCGGATAGACAGAATATCTATTCTGCAGCACTTGGTTTATACAATTCGAGAATTATAAAACTAATCAATAAGAAAGGACAATTAAAAAGTTCTGTTATAATTGATGAATTACCTACAATTTACTTCAGAGGATTAGATAATCTGATAGCAACTGCCAGAAGTAACAAGGTAGCGGTTTGTTTGGGTTTTCAGGATTATTCACAATTAACACGCGATTACGGAGACAAAGAAAGCAAGGTTATACAAAACACGGTAGGTAATATCTTCAGTGGACAAGTGGTAGGAGAAACTGCTAAAAGCTTATCAGAACGCTTTGGAAAAGTGCTACAGAAAAGACAAAGTATGACCATTAATCGAAACGACAAATCAACATCGATATCGACACAACTGGACAGCCTAATACCAGCTTCAAAAATTTCGACATTAACACAGGGAGTATTTGTAGGGGCAGTTTCTGATAATTTTGATGAACGTATCGAACAGAAAATTTTTCACGCCGAAATTGTTGTAGATAAAGGAAAAGTTACCGCCGAAACTAAGTCCTATCAAAAAATACCAGAAATATTATCTTTCGTTGATGAAAATGGCGAGAATAAAATGAAAGCCCAGATTGAAGCCAATTACAGAAAAATAAAACAGGATATCGTTTTGATTATCGAGAGTGAATTGAAGCGTATTAAAAATGATCCTGATTTACAGTATTTAGTACAAAAGAGTTAGAAAATTAATTGTAAAAATTTCTTTTCTATAAATTAGATTTCCTTTGTAATGGTTACTTTTACAACTTTCACTTAAAAAAATATCTTATGAAAGAACTAATCGAAAAAATCGCTTCCGAGTTTGAAATATTCAAATCAGAAGCTGAATTACAAACAGAAAAAGGAAACAAAGCAGCAGGAATCAGAGCACGTAAAGCTTCCCTAGAACTTGAAAAACTTTTAAAAGAATTTAGAAAATCTTCTGTTGAAGAATCTAAAAAATAATCATAAAAAATGCCCCAAATTATGTCTCTAACTTTTTGGGGTATTTCTACAATGGGAGTTTTTTATTTACTCCTTATTCTTTTCAGGAAAAACAAATGTTGTCTCTCCTTTCTCATTCATAGCTATAAAAGCATCAAATTGTTTCCCTGATTTACTAATCATTCCTTTGAGGAGACTTGTTCTCGATTTATTAACTAATGTTTCCAAATCAGCTAAATTTAACTGAATACCACATATATTTCGGAACTGTATCCAATTACAGTTTGAATCCGAACATTTTATTAATTTATCCCGAATCATCAATTTCTCTACTTTACATCTTGGACAAATTAATTCTGGCTTCTTCTCTTTTTCAACTGATAATGCAAGTATTTCTTGTGTAATAGCCTTAGTAAAGCCTTCCATTTCTTTTTGAAACTTTGCGAAATCATTTTCGTTATTTTCAATCTTTTGCAAGGCTAATTCCCACTGGGCTGTCATTGCCACATCAGCAATTTTCTTGTCTTTAACCAATTCATATACTTGGAGTCCTTTTTCTGTGGGGATTAAGGATTTCAATTCTCTTTGAATATAGTTACGGCTAAACAGGGTTTCAATAATGGCGGCTCTTGTGGCGGGTGTGCCAATACCTATGTTTTGCAATGCTTTTCGCTCCTCTTCATTTTCAGTCTCTTTTCCAGCGGTTTCCATAGCCGACAAAAGTCCAGCTTCTGTATAAAGCACAGGTGGTTTGGTCTTCTTTTCCAGAATGATGGCTTCTTTTATCTTAAGATTGTCACCAGTTTTCAGTTCTGGCATCTCCTGCAGTGGTTCTGCGTTTTCATCGGAGAAATTGCCTCTAATGCTACGCCAACCTGGTTCCAATATTTTACAGCCTTTCAACAAAAAATCATAATGCAAAACCTGCAAAGCGACATCAGTTATCTCTTTGTTACAGGGTTGTGAAATTGCTTCCAGCAATCGAAAGGCAATCATGTTGTAAACAGCATTTTCCATAGCTGATAAGGCCGAAGGGATTTTGTCCGTAACCAGTAGAGCATGATGATCGGTAATACGCAGATCATTCACTATACATTTATTGAATTGTCCCCATTTTATTTTGGGCACTGCTTGCTTGAAGATCTCTATATCCTGCAAAGCCCTGATAAGTTTGGGAATTTCTACCCACATATCCTCTGGAATGTATTTACTTCCGGTTCGTGGGTAAGTGATAAATTTCTTTTCATACAGGCTTTGTGCAATATTCAGGGTTTCTTCAGCCGTGAGATTCAACTTTTTATTGGCTTCTTTTTGCAAGCCTGTAAGGTCAAACAACAAAGGTGGCTGTTCCGTTACTTTTTTGGTTTCTACAGAAGAAATAGTAACCGTATTATCATTTCTTCTGATGGACTTTAATGCATCTTCCGCTTTTTTTTTATCTTCCCATTTATTTTTGGAAAGGCCCTTAAATTCTTTGAACTCTTTTGTATGAGACAACTCTATCTGCCAGTACTGATGCACCACAAAATTTCTATTTTCCTTATAACGCTTGCAAATTAAAGCAAGTGTAGGTGTCTGCACTCTTCCGAGCGAATAAATACCATTACCAACGGCAATTGAAAGCGCCTGAGAAGCATTGATCCCCACAAGCCAGTCGGCTCTGCTCCTGCCCTGCGCCGCCTGATATAATCCATCAAAATCACTTCCAGGTTTTAAGTTGTCAAATCCCTGCTTGATTGCTTTTTCGGTAAGTGAATTGATCCAAAGACGCTCAAAGGGCTTACTGCATTTTAGGTATTCATAGATGTAACGAAATATTAATTCGCCCTCTCGTCCTGCATCGGTAGCCATAATGATTTTATCGCTCTGATTGATTAGCTGCTCAATTACCTTTAATTGCTTTAATGCTCCAGTGTCTGCTGTATAACCTTTGTCCTTTTTTACTTTCCGTACCGTCAATAAAAAGGGATTAGGAAGTATCGGCAGACATTCTTTCTGAAATCCCGATGTCCCATAATCTTCTGGCATAGCCAGTCCAACTAAATGCCCTAAAGCCCAAGTAACAAAATAGCCGTTTCCAGCTAGGTAACCATCTTTCTTTTCAGATGCTCCCAACAAAACGGCTATTTCTCTTGCTACACTTGGTTTTTCTGTAATAACGACTTTCATCACAGATTATATTTTATGTGCTTTGGATTTGGCAGGTGCTTTGGGTGTTTCCTGTTGCTCCTGCTGTTTCTTGCTGTCAGGATTTTTTTGACCTGATTTTAAAGGTTCTTTGATATTCTTGGTCGATTCGTTGGTTTTACCTTCGGAATTGACCGCCGTCTGGGTTTTATGAGCTTCAGTTGGTTTTACCTCTTCTTTGATTTTGTTTGGGTTTTGAAAAGAAAAGTCTGTTTTATTGGTTTCTTTGTTGAAAGTGATGTACCCATTGTATTCCTTGCCTTTCTTATCCACTAGACCGCTAAGATAGACAGTCTGACCATCTTTCAATTTTTGGTATTGTTCATTGTCCAGCTCTTTGCCCCTAAAAAATTTCGGGGCTTCCAGCGATTGGATTTGCTTATTAGCATTTATTCCGTCAAAAAGGAACTCAACAAAACGTTTATCGGCATTGAATTGTAGGGTAGCATTAAAAGGCTCTCCTTTTTTGGAAACCATACCTTCCAAATAAAGCGGTTTGCCATCCAATAAGGTTTGCCTTTGCTCTGGATTCAGTTTGACCCCTTTGATTTCGTCAGGAGCCTTTAAAAAATCAGTACGCAGTGCCACTAACTCATTAGTGAGCCTATCTACACTAATAATTGAGGGAATGGCCTCTTTCGTTTTTGGATTGGTTAGGTTGACCACTCGGCCCATGTTGCCCGTCTGGAGCAAGTTGTTCTTGTCTTCCTTTGTGAACTCATGCCCAAAAAAGGCAAAATTCAGATTAGGCTCTTTCCTTATGCCATGAATGGCAACCATAACCTGCCCGTCATCATTGTGCTGCAGAGACAGCCTTGCATCCATTCGAGTAACTGCAGTGCCGAGATTAAGGCTTACGGGGACTAGTTCATTCGTTTTAAACCCTCTCAACAAAGGGTCAAGGAGATTCATTTTTTCGAGTTTTTCTTTGTTCAATCCGAGTTTGTTCATTGTTTCCCAATCAATCTGTTCCAGTTTGAAACGGAACTCACTAGTTTGCTGTGGTGTTTGTGCTGTTTCCATATTATTTTTATTTAATTGTTTTTCATCTTTCTTTTGTTCAATTTTTATTTCATTTTTCCTCATAAGCTGTTCTCCTTCAGATGTCGGATTAGTTAGATGTCTCTGCATTTCTTTAGCTGTATCAACAGCTAAAAGTGTCGGTATTTTGAAAAAAGAGAAATTCGTAGGGTTATTCAGTTGACTGAAAAAATTGGAAAAGAAATTCGAAAACAGATCGCCATTTTTATCGACTTTCATAAACTGGTTTTGGTTCTTCTTTACAGGATCAACTGTTTCCAATTTTCCATTTTCATCAATACTCTTTACCGCTTGGATTTTCTTTTTCTCTTTATCCAATACCAATAATATTTTTGCTAATTGCTCCATATACTCTTGTTTATTTGGAATTTGTTCTTTCATACTCTACCATTTATAAAATTACTTTTCGAAAATATCAGAGAATTTCGTTGTATTGCATCAAACGGCATCAACAGGTATAATTTGTCACTTGCTGACTTTTTTCATTGATAAGGAAACATTAAAACTTTCCCTGACAAACTGCTGTACATCTGAAAGCTTATAATAGATTTTCCCGCTAATTGTATAATATGACAACTTTCCACATGAACGATACCTTTGTAAAGAGCGTGTACTTATCTTTAGCATCTGTAAAACATCTTGATTGTCCAACAATTCCTCCCCTTCAAAAATACTAGGCTGATTTCTAGACTGGTTAACCGCTTCAGAAATAATATCAAATCGTTCCATTATCCGGTCCATCCATGATATAAATTCTATTCTGTCTATATTCATAATCGATCTTTTTGGTTATACTATACCACAAAATTGAAATATGGAAATACTATTTTCTGCCAAGCTCTACCCATTGGCAAACACATTTTTTTTACAGAATACAATATGAATGAAAGAAAATTTGAGCCCTAAATTGACCAACTATGCAGATATAAATTGAAAAATATATCTTGCACCCATTGCCATAAATGGGCAAAAAAAAGCAGTGCGATTTGCACTGCTTGAGACAAAAAAAAAGAATAAAATTTGCTACAACCCTTTATCCATATACTGTTCCAGGGATAACTTCAACTGATCAAGAAACATTGTCCTTGTTCCAGCCCTATCCTTCATCCTGTGAAAAGAATGATGTATATCCCCAAGTGGAACGCGAAAAAGTATTTGAAATACCAACGTAATTTTACGAATGCCTATCTTACCATGCGATATTACGCCGGAGGCATACAGGGCATAAATTAATTCTATGAGAGCATTTTTTGAATCAGTCCAAAAAATATCTTTGGTAGATTCAGGATTTTGTAATAAATAACCACTCGATTCTTCGGGGCTTATTTTCGCAATCAAATAAGTATAGATCAACTCATTTGCAACAATTCTTGCGACTTTAGAATCATAATAGGTAGAAAACTGATGATCTATTTCAAAAACATAACTATTAAGACCATCTCGATAATTAATTTTTCCACGCATAAAATATTCTTCATCACGGTCTCTTCTTCCCGACCTATAATAACGGTAAAAATGAGAACCATAAATATCTTCTTCAAATTCCTGCTTTAGTTGTTGAAGCTGACTCATGAAGAATTTCTGATATAACTTACCGTCCTTTACAGGACAATCAGTCTCTATTCTAAATATTTTATTATAATAGATCAGCTTTCCCAGTATTTGGGGTTTTACATCACGAAAAAATTCCATTTCTTCTGTCTCATTTTTAAATCCTATCTTGAGAATATATTCTCGAGCAGAATATAGTATCTCTTTTAGATATAGTGTCATCTGATAGGCTTCATCAATAGGGTGTTTTGTTTCGTGCAAAACTTTTTCTTCTTTAATACGAATTTCGGAAATAATAGAACTAATTGATTTCATAGTCTGAATTTAATGCTATATCTTTTACAAAACTTGGATTAAATAAACATTAAGATTTCTTCTGTAACACTACATTCTTTAGGATTAAACTGCAATTATTTCATGACAAAACTAATTAGTAAAAGATATCAAGGTTTGTTGATTAAAATTATCTTAGTATTGGGTAATCAAAATTTGTAATCGTTTTGTAAAGTATTCATCAATTCCATTTCGTAATTATCCCTTGTCTGGATGTAAGCTACTTTTTGTATTATCTCAGATCCCAATTTTCTTTTTTCAAAAGTTGCTGATATCCCAAAGTCTATTTTTGAGAATTGTAGTGCATTTGCTCTTTTTATTGTTTGGAACAACAATTGTCTGTAGAGTTGGTATTCTTTTGCCCATTCATAATCCATACCAATTAATTCTGGCACGTAGGTATGATTGTTGTTTTTATAGCAAAACATAATTCCTACCATTGGGTTATTGATTTCTGTCTTCAAAGTTAATACGATGAATTCCCAATTAAGATTCTCATCCATATTATCGAAAACCTCCTTCGTGTACTGGAATGTATTAATGGCAAAATTTTTATCTTTCACATTGATATAGAGCTGGTAAGCTCTTTCCATTTCATATTTGCTTAATCTTTCTTTTATTTGAACATCATAATACTTTTCAAAAGGTTCAATCTCTTTATTGAAATGCTTGCGGGAACGAGGGGATAACCCATTTGCAAACTCTTCATTGGTACTCCATATTGGATTTTGCAACACACAGGATTCCGGCATATCTATTTTGAAATATCCTAGATCTAGAATTGTTTTGTTGTAAATATTGTCTTTTTTGAAATCCCGTAAAACCAGCATATCTGCATTTAGGGCGTTGTATTTTTCTTCTACTTTGTCTAATAATAACTTTAATGCTCTTTCTGCTAAGGGGTGTTCTTCATTGATGAAGCAGTGTTCTCCTTCAGTAAATAATGACCCCATACCCAACACTTTTGAAGTAAGGTATAAAGGATTGCTTTTTCTTATTTCTTCCAAGTGGAGAGAAACTGATTCAGTTGCCAGCATATCATCTTTCCATAAACCATAAGTAAAAAAAGTCATTAAAATAATATCGCCTATGTTGTCCTTAATGGTGAAATAGTAAAAATCCCAGTGATTGGTAGGATCGGGATGCTGGCTGAATGTTTTTTCTAAATAAACTAGACCGTCCCAATTGAAAATATTGTGATTAGCCATACAGTGATTCCATTCTGTCTTCTCGATATCCTGAATGGTCTTTTTTTCTTCGATAAAGAGTTCGCTTGGTTCTGAAGCAGAAACCTTTTCCTTTTTTCTATTTTCTATTCCAAATGCCTGGTTGATTTTGCTTTCACTGTTATTTGTTTCTTCTAAAGCTTTAGGAAAATGGTATTCCATTGCTTCAGCCAAGGCTTTAATATCATCTTGTTGATTGTGACTGGACAACGTAATTCTGATTCCTGTATTTTTGATAGGTACAGCGGGATAGATCCCCAAATTCAGGAAAAATCCTTCCTTAAATAAACGTTGCACAAAGTTATAAGCTGTTGCCGGTGTCCCTAATCCTAAAAAGAAAACAGGTGAATCATTTTTTGAAATTATCGGAAGGTTTCCTTGTGACAATAATTGATTGAAGTAGGTTATTTTATCTGCCAACTCATTTTGTTTTAATTCTATTTCCGTAGATAAATGAATATCTGCTGAGGCAATTGCAGCCGCAACCGATGCGGGTTCCAGTTGGGCAGAAAAAGTAAGTGGTCCTCCAAAGTTTTTAATTTTTTCCCTCAACTTTTGATTCTTGCAAAATACTGTTGCACCGCTGGCTCCAAAGGTTTTACTTAATGTGCTGACAACAACACAATTTTCAGGTAATTCTTTTATTGTACCAAAGACAAAACCTGTACCGTTTTTTCCTTTCCAACTCATACCGTGAACATCGTCAAAGTAGAGGTTTAATTGAGGATATTTTTGAGTTAAAGTAAATAATTCGGGAATAGGGGCATAGTCACCAAACATGGAATAAACTCCATCTGCCATATACCATATTTTGTTGCATTTTGGAATTAATTGTTTGATTTTGTCTTCCAGCATTTCTAAATTACTGTGCCTAATCATTTCAACAGGAATTCCTCTTAGTTTTAAAAGTTGACAAGCATTTTGGACACTCCAATGTACCTGATGATCAATTATAACAGCATCTTCATCTCTGATTAATGTTGGAATAACCGCTAAATGACCCAATGTACTGTTCTTGGTTATAATCGGTTGAATTCCGTACATTAATTCTATTTTATGCTCGAGTTCACTGTAAAGGGGATGTGAGATGTATGATTTTGAAAGAGGAAATTGTGTACCGTAATTGTGAATAGCTTCTATTGCGGCTTCTTTAACTCTTTTATCTTGTTCCAAGCCCAGATAGCCAGTAGTCCCGAAATGAAACATCTCTTTATCTTTTATTTGTATTGTTCTGCCTGTTAGAACTTTGTTTTCGGCATATAAGTGTAATGCACCTTCGTTTTTAGCAACAGTAAAAATTTCATCTACCGTATCGATAAAATTGTTGTGTTTGATTTTTGCCATTTTGATGTTTTTTACTTGGTTTTATTTCTTTTTTTGGTTAGTAACTATAATACCTGTCAAAATTGGCTATAATAAATAAAAGTATTTTCATCTAATTTTTAAATGCTCCCGAACTGACAAGTCAAAATCCCGAATTGACAACTAAAACATCAAAAGGCAATAAATAATACCGAATTAACAACAGCGATGTTATTAAATGTTTATATTTTTGTTAAAATTTCACACTATTAAATTCATAAAAAAATGATTGCAGCACATGATTTTTATGAGAATAATTATGCCCGCTTTTGGGTATCTGATGATATTCTTTTTTTTGAATACAAGCCCAATACGATAATAGATCTGAAGGTAGCTCAATGTGTTGTAACCGACAGAATTCGTTTTCAAAATGAAAAATCATTTCCTGTGTTGTGTGATGTCCGAGGTGTTATTTCGACAGAGAAAGCTGGAAGAGATTATCTTGCACAATCTGGTTCAATTTTGACCAAAGCAGTCGGTCTGCTAATCCACGAAAAAGTTATTTTAACCATCAGTACATTTTATTTAAAGATTAGTAAGCCCATAGTGCCAACAAAGATTTTCACTAATCAAAATGAAGCTTTGGTTTATCTGAAACAGTATGTATAGTTAAGATTATATCTAAGAATAAATAGATTACAAATTAAACTTATGAAAAGTCCACATAATCAAGAGCGGATTGTTTCAATGTATCAAATGTTGTTTGAAATGGCTCGGGGTAATTTTAACAGCCGTATCCCTTTGAGTCCTTATGATGATGAATTGGAAACACTTGTTATTTTAATTAACATGGTTGCTGAAGAGATGAAAGAGTCGATTTTTCATGGTGGCTATGTCAATAGTCATAGCACACATCGTTTTATTGCTCAAACTTCTTTTATTTTGGATGATGCTCTACTTATTAAAAGCTTTACTCCTGAAGTTATTTCTTTTTTGGGCTATTTGGAATCTGATTTATTAAATCAACCTTTGTCGAGTATCCTTACTAAAGCTTCTATGCATCAATTACAGGAAGTTTTCGCAAAAGATGTTCGTATGCCTACAATGATTCAATTGGATTTCACTACTAAAGATAATCTGCTTATTTCTGTTTCCTGCAGTATCGGGAAATTAATTAACCGACCAGAACTTATATTGAGCCTTGTAACTCCAGTTCCTCAAGAATCGTATAATCCTATGGTAAATGAAAATGATGACGAGAAACAAATTAAACCCAGAAAATCAGATGCTTTTTTGATTCAAAAGCTTTATGATTATATCTTAGCCCATCTTGAAGAACCACTTCCATCACTAAAAGAACTTTCACGTCAATTTGGTTCTAACGAATATAAACTGAAAGAGGGCTTTCGTTATTTTTTTAAGACCAGCATCTATCAATTTTATAATGAAGAACGTTTGAAAAGAGCCCATTTTATGATTGAGAACACCACATTTCCTTTAAAAAATATTTCGGAAATGAATGGCTTTAACAATTATCCTAATTTTTCAAAATCTTTTAAAAAGCGATATGGGTATTCTCCTTATGAATTGAATCGAAATGATATCGATCTTGGTTCTCAATCAAAAGATTAAATTTAGCTATTCGAATTTTATCCGTTTTGGTTAAGTTTTGCTCCCAATAAGGCAAGGGTTTTGGTTTTGGAATTCTGAATTTTACTTCATGGAACTAAAACCTATGAAGTTATGTGGATGACCACCAAGATACAAAAAGCAATTATTGAGTTTATTTGCTTACTCTATGTTCTATTGTTTGTTTATGCAGCAGTAAGTAAACTATTGGATTTTGAAAACTTCCAAGTGCAATTGGGGCAATCCCCATTATTAAGTGCTTTTGCAGGTTGGGTCTCTGTTTTGGTACCGGCTATAGAGCTCTTAATTTGCGTGCTCATTGTCATTCCAAAATTTCGAGCAATCGGTTTATTTGCTTCTTATGGTTTAATGGTCATGTTTACAGCCTATATTTTTATTGTACTCCATTATACCTCATTTGTACCATGTTCTTGTGGAGGTGTCCTTGAAAAACTTAATTGGACACAGCATTTAATTTTTAATACCGTTTTTGTCATCTTGGCGATATTGGCTTTGATATTATTTTTTTCTAATAAAGAATTAGTACCTAAGGAACAATCAAAAACAATTTTTGTTTTATTTATCTGTATATCCTTTTTTAGTATCGCTTCAGTTGTTGGATTATTTCTAATGTCAGAGAATATTATTCATTATCATAATAAATTGGCAAGACGTTTTCCGCATACATCTGCTACGTTAATAGCTAATATGGACCTTAAACTGAATTCCTATTACATTGCAGGCGTAGATAATGATAGAATATATTTAGGCAATACCACTGCACCTTTATTGATTACAACATTGGACACAATCTTAGGTCAATGGGGAAAAAAAAATATTGATCTTGATCGCAAAGACCTCCCTTTTCAGGCGATCAAAGTTATAGTGCGAACACCTAATTTTTATGTGTTGGATGGTCTAATACCCTGTGTGTACAAAGGAAGCACCAAAGATTGGAAAGCAAAACTAATTAAGAAGGGAGGAGAATACTTTACAACGGCTCAGGCAATAGATTCAACGGCTATTGCTGTACGTACTTTTAGTTCTATTAATGGTGAGGCCATTATGGGAATTATAAATCCAATAGGTACTACAAAAACAATCTTGAATCAGGATATTTTACAAAAACAATTTGATGGGGTGTTTGATACTGATGGACAGTTGCTATATAGTACAAGCTTGCAAAGGTTTATTTTTTTGTATGCGTATCGCAATCAATTTACTGTTTTCGATAAGCATCTAAAAATTGATTTTAGGGGCAATACAATCGATACTATTAGCCATGCAAAATTAAGTGTGGTAAAAGTTGTAAAACATCATCAGAGAAAGTTTTCAAAACCACCTTTGTTTGTCAATAAAAGTAGTGCAGCGTATTCTAATTTATTGTTTGTTAATTCAGCAATTCCAGGGAAGTATGAACAAGATGTGCTGTGGAAAAAGGCAAGTATTATTGATGTGTATAATGTTGTAGACAATAGCTATTTATTGAGTTTTTACATTTATGATATAGATGGTAGAAAAATGCGCAGTTTTGTTGTAAACAATAATAAATTATACGCATTGATCGGGAAAAATATCGTCTGTTATAATTTGGAAAAAAGAATTACTGCGAATTATAAAAAATAAGTATGAGTTGCTTCATGATTAAAGTATTAAAATCTATTGGCCAAGTAGCAGGGATTAGATCGAAAACCTGTAAAAAAGAGTAGATCGATAACTATCAATTATATTATTATGAAAACTAAATTTGTGAATTTCGTAATGCCAATGGCGGTGGTTGCACTGGGATTGGTAGGTGCTTTTAGCACTCATGCAATGAACGAAAGTGAAAAGGATGTAGCGCCTGTAATGGGGTACAAACATGTATCTGCTGCTATCCCTTGTCAAGCAGTGCAAGAATGTTCTAATTCAGGGGTTTTTGACTGTACCGCTCCTGATGGATCCCAACTTTATTCTTTAGCGGGTGCTTCCAATTGTGCAACTCCGTTGCAAAGAAATATTGAGTAATAACTTATTAGTAGAAAGTACGATACCATCCAAAGAAATTGGGTGGTATCGTTTTTTATGAAATCTCAAGTGCTTTTAGTACTATTCACTTTTCATCCAACTTTGAATTGGGGCATTTTTAAGATAATAATTAAACCATTGCTCTATACGAAGGGTGAGGTCTTTTTGATTTTCCCGTTTCCACAACGTGTGTTTTTCTTCTGGATAAACCAGCAAGGTATGTTCTTTATTCAAACGTCTGAGTGCTAGATAAAATTCCATACTTTGGAGATAATGGATGTGTCGATCTTGTTCTCCAGTCCATCCCAATAGCGGAGTTTTTACATTTGATGCCTGTAAAACAGGAGAATTTTTCAAATAAGTTTCAGTATCTTCAAAAAGTGATTTACCAATACGTAACTGATCGTGCTCAGCGCGGTAAAAATCGGGTATCTGAAAGTTAACCCCCACATAGAGATAGCTGCTAATGAGGTCTGTCCAGGCTGAACCAGAAACCGCAGTGGCAAACCTGTCGGTTTGTGTAATAATTAAATCGGTCTCATAACCTCCAAATGAATGTCCGATGAGTCCCACTTTTTTAGGATCAACATCTCCTTTTGCAATGACTGCATCCACTGCAGACAATACACATGCTGTTGCCGACTGTGCCACATTGGCAATTTCAAAAACCATGTCCGGATATAAAACAAAGTATCCCTGAGTGGTATAATTGGTAATATTAAAACCATCCCCTACATAAGAACTTGGATTTTCGTAATCATTTAAATAAGAGAACTGCCGTTGATAAACATGCACAATCATTGGGTATTTTTTGCCCTCTTGGTATTCTGCCGGATAATAGAGTATCCCTGACAATTCTTTTCCTTTAAGGCTATATCGTATTGGCTCTGCCTTGCCCCAATAAAAATGCTCCTGTTGTCTGTTGGATTGTTCAATTATCTGCGGTGATGTATGATAAAGCATTAGCCTGGGGGCCACTTCATAATTTTGTTCTACGTAGAGGTATGTGTCGTTGTTGGGGGCTTTAATGATCTGGTTCACTTTTTTAGGCTCCCAAACCAATGGAGTTACCCCATTTTTTACACTCCATTTACAGAAACCAGATGCTCGTGAACGAAGATTTAAGACACTTAAAATAAATCCATTATTAAGTTGTAACGGTTGTGTCTTAGGGTCAATTAGCGCATTTTGATATAGAGGTTTTGAATTTAGGTTTTCAATACGATAGGATCTTTGTTTTTCCCGACCTTTGGTAAGTTTCTTTTTTGTTTTGCCATCAGTAGCAATTTGCCATAGATCGAATTGATCATATAAAATTACCGTTTTGTCTTTTTCTGTCCATCCTGCGACACCATAGGGAGCTGGTTGTATAGGCACATCCTGATCCTCTCTAAAAAAAGATACCGGTATTGTTTTAGTAATATTGGTATGGGTATCTTTTTCAACATCATAAATCCACCAGTTTCCTTGCTGGACGTAAGCGAGAAATTTTCCACTAGAAGAAGGAACCGTTAAGTAGTCACCCGAATATTTTTCGAGTATTTTTTTTCTTTTGCCAGATGTTAGATCAACAATATACAGATCATAAGCACCATCAAAACTGTTTTGGGGCTCATAGGCCACAGGGTCATAAATAAAAGCATATTTGTAATCTCCACTCAGGAATCCTTTTGGTATTTCCCTGTCGGTTATCTGAATAAAGTGGTTGTGCTTGACCGACCATACTGCCATCTTATCCTCCTGACTGTATTGTCCGTAATTTTTTTTACGGCTAAAGAGTAGTTTATCGGCCGTATTCCATATTTGTACAGCAGCTGGATCAATAGGACGAAACCTATCCTGGTTTTCCTTGAGCCAGAAAAAAACTTGATTACCATCATCCGATATTGTCAATTGGTTGAAAACTGCATCAGAAATTTTCATATCTACAGGAAAGTTTGGCTGTGACTTCCTATCAAAATGATTCAGTTTTTTGGTATCAATAGTATAGCTGTAAAGCTGTGGATCATCCATTACATTTTGGATAAAAGCTATAGTATTGTCTTTCCAGTTCAGATTTTGAAATGTACCATTACTACCTGATAAAATGGTACTTTTTTCGATTTTTAATCCTAATTTTAAAAAACCGGTTTCATTTTTACCAATTGAATCTATTGCGTATACTACACCTTTACGATTGGGTTCTAAGCGCCAGGTATTTACATTGTGAATTTCTTCTACTGTATTTCCCTGCATATCCTGAACAATAAGATTTTGTTTTTGATTGGCCTTTTTTTTCAATAGCAACAAATATTTCTCATTGTCTGAAAACGCAAAATCAGTAACATCAGCTGTTTTTGTAAGCAGGCCACTCGTCAGGTTTTGTACTAAAAGCGTATCTCTAGCAATGCAGGCAAAATGGGTTTCGCTATTAAAAACACCGCTTTTACCATAAGGAAAATGATAGGTCAATTTGTTTTTGGTATTTTTAACAAACAAAGTGTCCTTTTGGGATTCGTACCTTACTAAATAACTGCTCCAATTGCCCTTATTGGATATATTCATTGCCACCAGTTTACTCCAAAGACTATAGTCCTCTTTGGTAAGTGGTCGCTTTTGGCTAGACTGCCCCCATAAGGGGCAGATCACTAACCAAGACAAAAAAAGAGTAAAAGTAATAACCGACAGTTCATACTTCCTGAATCTTTTAATTGAAATACTTCTTTTAATAGTTTGCATTTTGTGGAGCAAGATTAGGATTAAGTAAAAATTCGGATTCGGGAAGCGGTAACAGATTGTCTGTAGTATCCCATTGTGGTTTTACAGGTGATAGTGTTGCATCGAGACTCCCCGTTCTTTTTAAATCGAAAAATCGGGTTGCAAATTCCGTAAAGAATTCAAGACGTCTTTCCTTAATCACCTCAGCAATAATTTCTGCAGCTGTAATGGCATTAGTATCGGTAAGACCTGCCAGATTTCTAGTTTTGTTTAGATCTTCTTTTGCGCCAATTAGATCACCTTGGTACGCACGAGCCTCAGCCCTTAAGAGATATTGCTCTGCCATTCTCAGCACAATGGAGTATTCCACAGATGTTCCTGTGTTGGAAGCTTCTTTATATTTGTTCGCATGGTACCATGTATCCGTTCCGTTTGTCACTGTTTTGATCCAATTTGATTTACGAAGATCATCATTACTAAATGCACCGATTAGCTGGTCACTAATTACTACAGAAAGAGGAGGTCCTTCAACAAAAATAAATGTTCCCGCCTCATAGGTATTCGCTCCAGCTATTGGAGGCATCAATTGCCAAATAGTGGAGGGGCTGTCTTTGCCAAATACTGTACCAATATCTGAAGGCCAAATATATAATCCTGTTTGATTCAGAACAGCCGAAGCTGCATTTGAAGCTTCATCCCATTCCTGTCTATAAAGGCAGACTCTGGCTAATAATGCCTGAGCAGCCCATTTATTGGGACGTACTCGATCTGCACCTATGTATCCTTCAGGCAATAATTCACTTGCCTCAATCAGATCAGCTTTAATTTGTGCATATACTTCATTAACCGGCATTCGATGTACCGTTTTGTTTTTTCGATAATCGGTAGTTAGCAAACAGGGAATGTCTCCAAAAGTATTCACAAGATAAAAATGAATGAGAGCCCTAACAAACAAAGCCTCTCCCGTTAGTTGATTTTTATCTGATGGATCTAGCACATCCGATAATGCAACACCTTCAATGATAGCGTTGGCAGCGTAAATCTGATTATAACTGCTAGTCCATAATTCCACTATTTCCAGATCAGAAGCCAATAGTGAATTTGTGTAGAAGTTGGACTGGCCAGTACCTGAAATTCCGTAAAACATCAGTTCGTCGCTATAAAGTCCCAGTTCACATGAAATCCCTGTAGGATAGCCAGTAAGTAGTCCACGATCACGTATATTTGTGTAAATATCGACCATAGCAGCATTAGCAGTGGTTTTGTCCTGAAATACGTCTTTTGCTGTCAATTGCGAAGATGGCAAGTCTACCTCGGTAAAACTGTCACATCCCACCATTACCAATAACAGCATAAAATATAGTGTCAATACTAATTTATTATCTTCCATAAGATTGATTTTAAAATTAAAAGGTGATTTGTAAACTACTGGTAACAACTCGAAGCGGTGGCAAATAGCCTGAGGCTTTAAATTCAGGATCCATTCCTTTATAATGGGTCAGCGTTAGCAGATTTTGCCCTTGCAGGCTAAGTTTGCATACAATATTTTTAGTCCAACTTTTTGGTATGTCATAAGAAATGGAAACATTTTTTAAGCGGATGAAGGAAGCATCACTGATAGCGGCATCACTTTGAAAAAAGCGGGTGTTCGCTGTTCGTTTTTGTGAATTGCTATTGCTATAGGATTGATACGGCCCCAAATCCCCTGTATTCTCCCAATGCTCAACAACACCTTCGGGTTGGTTGATCATCGTTCCAGGCATTCCCATTCTGTAGTTTTCATTGAAAGCCTCCTGTTTTACAAACTGAAACAAAAAATCCAGTTGGACATTTCCGTAGCGTAGTTGGTTTTGAAAGCCACCGTAGTATTTCGGGCTTAAATTCTTTATGATTTGTTTATCATCTGCCGCCGAGAATTTGCCATCACCATTAAAATCCTCAAATTGATAAATACCTGTAGTTGGATTAAGTCCTGTATAGTGATAGACCTTTGTTATATTAATGGGTTGTCCCACTACATATTGGTATTTATAGGTGGAACCTTCAAGTCCGGGAAAGGAAAGCAACTCATTTTGAACACAAGTCAGATTGAAAGTACTTGTCCAGTTAAAGTCTGCAGATTGAAAATTTGTGGTTCTCAGACTAAATTCGAAACCGCTGTTTTGAACCTCAGCATCCAAATTAGCCTGTAATTCCGAAAAGCCTGTTGTTCCAGGCAATGGTATTCCTACCAGTTGGTTTGAAGAGCGATTGCGGTACCAAGCTACGGTGGTAAATATCCGGTCGTTCCAAAAACCGGTTTCTAAGGCGACCTCCAGTTTTTTATTGGTTTCCCAACCAAAATCAGGATTAAAAAGCCGTGTAGGCTGTAGTCCTCCAATCCCTTGGTAGGTATTACCAGAAGTGGCATAGGTATCCAAGTATTGGTAATCCCCAATCTGGTCGTTACCCGTTGTGCCATAACTTGTTCGTAATTTTCCAAAACTTACAAAAGGAAGCTTGTCTTTTATGATTTTCTCATTTGAAAATAGCCATGCAGCACCAACAGCGCCAAAATTGGCAAACTGCCTGCCTGGTCCAAAACGACTGGATCCATCCCTGCGTCCAGTGATGTTTATTATATATTTTGTATCCCAGTTCCAGTTAATACGTCCAAAAAAGGCTTGGTATTTGTACACTGATTCATCACTGTTTAGTACATAGTGGTTAGTAGCAGAGGCTGGGTTTTCAATCAAACTATTGCTGGCAAAACCTTCCGCAAGGCTTACCAGTTGATCACTATTTTGTTGTTGAAAAGTTGCTCCTGCTAAAGCGTCTATTTTTCCTTTACCCAATGCGTAATTCCAATTGATTTGTGGCTCAGCAATCCAAGAGTCACGATGAACGGTATTGGTGAACAGCACTGACATTTCGCTCCCCAATCCATAGGCTGGATTATAGATAGTTGAAGGTTGGACATTGTTTTGCCTTTGCTGCAGGTTCGTATAACCAAAGCTTGTTTTTGCCGTAAATCCTGCTCCCAAGCCGTAGGAAAGCAATAGGTTGACAATCAGTTCCTTTGTTTCTCCTTTAATTGTTCCTTCCAATTGGGCAAGTGGATTGTCAAAAGTATTGTTTTCCCAGTTCAGATTTCCCTGCTCATCGTATAGGGCAGGAGCATTTGGGACAAGAGTGATGGCAGTACGGGTATAGTCTAGTGCGGGTAAATTATTGCGCTGAATTGTGTATCCGGCGGTAAAGTTAGTTTTCAATTTCTTATTCTCCGATTCGTGATTTAGATTGAAATGGCCATTACCTTTGATGTACTCAAAATCACCCGGAAGCACCGTAGTTTCCCTACTGTAATTTCCGCTTAAAAGAAATTGGGTTTGCGAGTTACCACCAGATAAAGAGGATTGAACGTTGGTGTAATTAGCAGTTCCTCCTATGAGTTCTTTTTGCCAGTTTGTATTTCGGTTTTGATCCCAAGTTCCATTTACATCGTAGGCATTGGCAGGATAATTGGTAACTCCATCGTTGGCAAAAGCCTCCCGGCGCATAGATAAATACTCAGGGGTCTCCATAACATCCATAAAATGGGCTACTTGTCCAATTCCGTTAGAGTATGTCGCTCTAAAAGTGGTTTTGCCTTCTTTCCCTTTTTTAGTTGTTATCAGTACTACGCCATTGGCACCACGAGAGCCATATATTGCTGTAGCATCTGCATCTTTTAATACTTCTATACTGGCGACATCATTGGGGTTGATACTGTTCAAGGGGCTATTTTGACCGGGTATGTTACCTGAAGTATAGGTACTGCCAATATCCTGAGAAGAGTATGGCACTCCGTCAATAACATAAAGAGGATTATTACCCTCTAATCGCAGACTGTTTTGTCCCCTGATTTCAATAGCAAAACTTCCTCCTGGTGTACCTGTGGTTTGGGTTATATTGACTCCAGCCATTCTGCCTTGCATTGTGGCAAGCACATTGGTAACAGGTTGTTTTTCGATGTCCTTGGCAGTAATTTTGGAGATACTACCTGTACGTTCGCTGTTTTTTACAGAATAGTATCCCGCATTGATTTTGACCTCTTGGAGTTTTGTTGTGTTTTCTTGTAGGTTAATGTTGATTGTACTGCGGTTTTGCACAGGGATTTCCTGTGTCCTATATCCAATGTATGAAAAAACTAAGATGTCGTCTGATGAGGCAGAAAGGGTGTAATGACCATTATAATCTGTTGCAGTAGTACTGGATTTTCCTTTTATCGAAATGCTAACTCCTGCTAAGGGATTTTGACCATCTGTGACAGTGCCTTGAATTTGATGCTGTTGGCTTGTGTTACGAGTTTTCCGAAGTGGATTTTTGGCTTGTATGGATGAAAAAGACAGCAGGCTTCCCATGAAAAACAGGAAACAAAAAGCCTTTACACCCCTTAAGAATGAAAAATTATTCATAATATTGGGTTGGTTAAGTGAAACGTTAGTTTTATTAGCTACGGTCCTCTAGGTTGTTTGGCGACGCGTTAGAGGGCCATTTTTTATTGTACCGCTAAGACGCTATGGCACAAAGATTTTTTTGTGTTTTTTTTTATTACATAGGCATTTGATTTAAAAGGTTTTTAAATAGGAAAGCTTACTGCTGGTGCCTGTTGCAGCCAGACGGTGGCAGTGACTTTCCCAACTAATTCATTAATAATTTAAAGTCTGTTTACGTTTTTTTAAAAGAAATTTTCTTTTTTCCCGTCCCTAAAGGGTGGAAATTTTAGACAGACTCTAATGGTATTGCGAAACTGTACTATGAAGGAATGTCGCTAAGAATGAAGTTGAGTTTTGCCTAATTAATGGCAATAAAAAAAGGCATGGAACTCAGCTTACTACACTAGAGGTACTGGTATACCAGGAAACAATAAGTGAGCCCACGCCATAGGACGTGAGCATCTAAACTTATCATCTCGTTTCTATTAAATTACCAGTTTTCTAGTGCGAGATTCAAAGCGAATGCTTCAATGTTTTATTTGAAGAATCGCAAAATTACAATTTAAGATTTAATCTTAAAACAAAGATAAACTATTTTATCATTATTACCGAATTCGGTAATAATATTTTTTTCAGTTTTATTCAAATTGCACAAAAAGATGGCAATGAAGAATGAAAATAAGACAAAAGAAATTAAAGAATTGATTGCGCAAAAAGTAAAATCTTTAAAAGGTGAAACCGCTTATGCAAAGATTGCTGCTAAATGTGAAATTCATAGTGGTAAGATCAGTAATATTGCTAACAACAAAATTGATTGTCAGCTTTCAAGTCTTATAGAATTAGCCAAAGGTCTGAGGGTGCATCCAAGAGAACTATTTGAAATAGATTTTGATTTTGAAACATATTATCATGAATTAGATTCTACAAATAGTTCAGAAAAAAATAATAGTTTATAAAAAGATGCTTCGGCATTTTTTTTATGCGTATAATCGAAATACTTGTCAATTCGGGATTATCAGTTGTCAAATTGGGAGTAACTGATTTTATGATACTGAAGTATGTTATACGCTGTTCTATATTTGAGGAATGGAATGGTACGAAATAATAATAGGTATTGTAATCTGGCTTGTAGGTGTCTATCTAGGAGTAGAATGTAATGAGCTTAGGAGAAATTATGGTAAGAATGATAGTTGGGAGGAGTAAACACAAGAAATAGGTAAGGACGCTGATGATGTGTGTGTTTTAAAAAAACTTTTCTCAAATAGCTCCAACAAAAGTTATTCCTTATAAAACAAATTTTGATTCTTCGCTTAGCCTATATTAAATAGGAATTCCTTATATGGAACCCATTTTTATAAAAGAATAGTGTGAAAAGCACGGCAAAGATTTACGATACCTCAAACTATAAGGTTGATGCTGAAAACCAAAAGCCACTTCTATAACTAGACTGAACCCAAAAGTTTAGACGAATTTATAATTAATTTTGATAATAATGAGCTCGATATTGTATCGGGCTCATTTTGTTTAAATTGGATTTAATTCTTTCGTTATTATAATAGTAAATGTATTGTTTTATTTCGGTTTTTAATTCATCTATTGTTCTGAACTTTTTTATATAAAAAAGTTCAGATTTTAATATCCCAAAAAAGTTTTCAATAATAGCATTGTCTAAACAATTTTCTTTTCTTGACATACTTTGTATAATTCCTTTTTCTTTCAATAAATACTGATACTGCTTCATTTGATATTGCCAGCCCTGATCAGAATGAAGCGTTAGATTTGTGTCTTTCGGTATTTTATTAAAGGCTTTTTTTAGCATCATAACTACTTGATTAAACACTGGTCGTTCAGTTAGTTCATAGCTGATTATTTCCTGATTAAATAGATCTATTATTGGAGACAAATACAATTTCTTTCCTGACACATTAAATTCTGTTATATCGGTTGCCCATTTTTGATTAGGAGCATTGGCTTTAAAATTCCTCGCTAAAATATTAGGAGCTATTTTGCCTTGTTCTCCTTTATAAGATTTATATTTTTTGATTCTAATAATACTTTTTAATCCCAATTGATTCATTAATTTTGAAACCGTTTTATGATTTATAATTATTCCTCTGTTTTGAAGTTCATCAGTTATTCGTCTATAGCCATAGCATCCTTTATGTTTGTGATAGATGGATTTTATGACTTCTTTAATGATTTTATACTTATCAGGTAACTTACTTTGTTTTTGGTGATAGTAAAAACTACTGCGTGCCATTTCTGTTTGATTTAAAAGTAAATTTAAATCAAACTCATGCCTTAATTCGATTATAGCTTGCGCTTTTTGGCTTCTTCTTCGGCTTGAATTAAGGCTTGTAACTTTTTTAATAGAGCGTTTTCACAACGAAGTCTTTCGTTTTCAAGCAATAGTTCTTCTTCTCGTGTCAGAGGTTTGTCAGATTTACGTTTTTTACGTTTAAAATTACTCATGGATTTTGGTCTGCCTTTAGGTTTTGGTTGTAATCCTTCAATCCCAAATTTAGCAAAATCTCGTTGCCATTTTGTAATTGTACTTCGTGCAGGAATGTTAAATTTTACATAGGCTTGATGTAATGATAAGTGTTTATCGTCAATAGCTTTTAAAACTTTTATTTTAAAATCGGTTGAATAATATTGATTTTTTCTTGGCAATAAACCTTTCTCTCCATAACTGTTGTAAAACTTCAGCCATTTATAAATAATAAATTCATTAACACCTTTTTCCTTTGAAACATCTTTGCGTGTATAATGCTTCTCAATGATAAGTTTTACGCATTCAAGTTTGAATGCAAAATCATATTTCACTTTTCTTTCCATAAAAATACCCCCAAATAGTGTCTAACTTTTTGGGGGCAGTCTAGTTATTGAAGTGGCTTTTTTGATTCTCTTTGTGGACACAGATTGCAAATCTGCGCTATCGTTCGCAACTTTATTCTGGTATTTCCGAGTTATCGGGTTGTGCATTATAAATAATTTGAAATCCCTTTGATAAGAAATAAAACGCCTGCTATAACAAGTATTAGAGCGGCGAACCATCCTTTAAGAGTTTGTGTTTTTCTGAATAAGTTATGATCTGTTTCTTCAAAAAAACTATTCCCGTTACTTTTATAAATCCATTTGGAATACAAAAAACCTGCAATAATACTTAATAATGGTAAAATAATATCCTGTATCATAATTTATTCTTTATCGGTTTTTGCATCAATATACCTATCTATTCCCATAATTTTAAGACTGACATTTTGTTGTAAAATTTCACTACCTAAATTCATTACTTCTTCTCCATCAACATTCTTTAAAGTGGGTTCTAATCCTGGTACTTTGTTTAAGAGTTTTTTTGAAATTTCACCAGCTGCAAAAACACCAGCTGCTTTTGCAATTTTAAATCCATTTTTAGAGACATCATTTCCATAATACACTTGTGCAGAAGCTGCTGCCGTTGATATAACAGAGCCACCAAGAGAAATACTATTTCCAATACCAGCAAGAGGCACGCCAACTTCGGCTAAAACTCCTGTAGCTGTCAAGGCATATCCAGCAATAGCTATACCATCTCCTATATCTTGCAAGCCTTGACCCAAATCACTAAACTTATTTATTCTTTGTCTAGTTCTCCAGCTACTATAAAATTTACCAGTACTATAAACGTGGGCTTGTAATTGCCCTAAATAAGAAGCATCACCACGATTATTTTTAGTAATTGTAACTTCGCTTAAGGCATCGTGACCTGTGAATTCATTTGTGGTATTATCTACACTTCCTGCTTTACCATTACCGATATTATCAGAGTAAAAGCTACCACCTGTATTGGTCCAAACTGTTTTTCCGCTACTATTGTTACTATTGTTCCAGAGAGAATTTATAAATTCTTGCGAAAGCAATCCGCTTGGATCCATCCAAAAAACAGGATTGTTTCTTGCAAATGCAAAAGGTGAAGTTGAAAAACTCATTTCAGACAAAGCATCTATCGAGTTAAATCTACCTAGAGCATTATCATATTGACGGAAATCCATTGCTGTAACATTAAGCCCCAGCTCGTCCTGCAGCTCTTTACCATTGTACTTATACTTTAAACCGTCATTGGTAGAATTTTTAGCCGTATTATATCCCTCCTGTTTTAATCCAAATGGATAATAATTATTTTCTTCCTGAATAACAAGAGCTTTGTCGTAACTTACACGAATGTTACCCAAATGATCTTTGTACTGATAAATATATTTAAAAGAACTTGCTGTAACAGCTTCTACATACCCTTCTGCTGTTGGGAAAAATTTTAGTCCCACTTGGTTTGAGCCAGCTTTTACATATTGATAACCTCCCAAATAATCTGTTGTGGTAATGTCTGAACCCTGGGTAACCACTTTCTGAACCTTTTGTCCTGCTGCATTGTAAATGTAAACAATATTTCCTGCTGTACCAAAGGTAATTTTAGTTGGTAAATCTAAATGATTGTAGGTAATACCATCGGTAGTAGCCGTTCCAATTCCTTTGTTTAAGTCTTTTTTCATATTACCATTGGCATCATAGCTATAATCAGTCCCAGATACATTTTTAAATTCATATAAAAAATTAGAATTATTAGCTTGTGTATCGTCAACACTACTCAATTGATTGCTTTGATTAGTATTCAAATAATTATAAGTCAGATTATCTATCAAGGTTTGCGCACTATCATTCAAACTTCCATAACGTGTTAGATGCATGATATTACCATTCTTATCATAATCCATCTTCTCATTATATAAATTCAAAAAAATAGTATTAGTATTATCTACTTTTTTATAAATAGCTTCTCTAAGTCTGTTTATATTATCGTATTTATAGCCATAAGTCCTCAAATTTCCTTCATCAAAATTTGTTTTCCATTGGGTCTCGGAGATATTCCCGTTGTATAAAGCATTAACACCGCTAATACCCGAACTTGGAGTATTATAATTGATTTTAAAGGCAAAAAGGTCTTTGGGGTCGCCTGATTTACTCAGTGCCGCTACATCATTAATACCCTTCAACCAACCACGGATGTTATAGGTATAATCTACTATTTGGGTCGGGGCTGCTGTAGTATTCCCAAC